>JBEEKA010000167.1:0-15402 GCA_041168985.1 Pseudomonadota bacterium
GCGGTCGAGATCCGCCTGTGAGCCTTTTGGGGGCACGTATTGGAACCTGATGGGCGACTGCAACATGCCCATCACGCGGAAGATGATGTCCGCGGGTTTGGCGGACTTGGCATCAAAATTCACGTACCGTTTGTCCGCCGGGATTCCGAGTTCAACAGCCGCCGTGAACAGGTTCACCATGTGGTCCATGGTGTCGGTGTTGAGCTGCGAGACCTGTTTCAGCTCGTCGGCAAAGGCGGGTAGTTCTTTCGCGGCTTCGCGAGCGATCGAGGATGCCCGTGCCATCGCCGTCGTTGCCTGTCGGATCCGCCCGACGACATACTCACCGCTCTTCGGCGTGTAGGAGCGTTGGCCGGGGTCGTAACGGAGAACCTTCGCCTTCGCCATCCTCACGAATCTCAGTTCTAAACCGAGGTAGTGTCAACGGTCACGAGTGTCGGCGCCCTGGATCGCGGCGGCGAGCCGCTTTCTGTGGGCCTCGCGAATCGCCGTCATCGTTGCCGACGCCTTGGTGGGCACCGCGCCGCCCGCGGGCCGGCTCACCGCCAAGGGAGCCGATGCACCCAGGAGCCGCCCCTGGGTGATCCCCATGATGTTGTACCGCCATGCATTTACTTCGTCGTCCTCCTGGTTGGGGAGCGGCTTGCCGGTCTTCGGGTCGAGCTGGTAGGTCTCGATGCCGCTCATAAGGCGCGGGCAGTCCTCCGTGATGTAGATACCCGGACGTCCGGCGGCGTTCGGCGTCATCAGGCGGTCGATCAGGTTGATCCCGTCCTTCACGGCCCCGTCGTAGCGCGGCGCGTCGTAGACCGGGATCCCGGTGCTCCGCAGTAGCTCGTTCGCGCGATGCTGGCTGCCGTCAGCCGACCATCGCTCGGGGCGGAACTGCTTCTGAGCCATCGACAGCGTTTCGAAGAAGTCGTTGCTCGCCGCCCCTTGCTTGCTGTACTCCCAGAATGTGACCTCGAAGCCCTCGCGGGTCTGGCCCGTCAGGTACGCCGTCGTCCGGTGCGCTTCCTGTGTCGTCGCCCCGTAGTCGATGCCGCCTTCGATACGGACGAATGGGGGCCGCGGACCGCGCCAGGTGTGCACCGGACGGTTCCACCTCGGCCACACCATGTTCTCGAAGGCCGACCAGTCCCCGTAGATGTAGTTGCGCACCCACGTCGCCGTGTTGGTCTTGAGCAGGGACGGGATGAAGTCAGGCGGCAAGCTCGGATTGTCGAAGGCTGTGGCGCTCACGAAGCGGTTACCTGGGCGCTCATGCCCGTACTTCCACGGCTCCCAAAACTCCTCCTTCACCCACCCGGGCGAAGGGTTCGTCGCGGCGATGATCTGGTAGTACGGGTGGACAGGGTGTTCTCGAGCGTACTCCTCTCCCAGCGTCGCACACTCCGGGTAGGTGCAGACGCCCTTCCCGGTCGTCCAGCGCAGCGCCGGGTCGAGGTTGATGTACGCCTCTCGCTCGACCTCGTTCAGCTCATCGATCCCGATCAGGCCGACGGTCGCCGACTTGTAGGACTCCCAATCCTTGAGTTCGCCGAGTTGGAGAAAAGAACTGTTCGGGAAGCGGTACCAGCGTTCGCCTTTGTGGTACTGCCCGCCGTACTTCGGGTCGTAGAGCTGCGGCGGGCACACGCTCTGCCATTCCCGTTCAGTCGTCAGTTTGAGGTCTTTGAGGTCTTTGCGGAGGAGGAGGACCGGTATCCCAGGCCAGCGGAGCATCGCTCGCAAGATGTGTTCGCAGAGCCACCGGGTCTTGCCAGGGCCGCGGGCGCCTCCGTAGACGACATGGCGCGCACGAATGCCGTGAGCCTCGACTTGCTTCGGCCATGCGCCGTAGCGGTGCACCACCTTTGAGTTGCCGATAGCTATCTCGTACTCGATCCACGTCTGCTTGAGATTCGGGCCAGGCACCTACGTGCCCCCCTCGGCCGCTCGCCGCAACGCGTGGTACACCGATCGCCGCGCCAGCCCGTACGTTTCGGCCAGCGCCTCGGCCTTCTCTCCCGCCCGGTATCGCGCCAGCAGTTCAGCATCTCGTCTCGGCCGCAGCAGCGCCGGCAACCCGCCGTTCACGTCATACCTGCACTTCGACAACGGGCACGCCAGGCACGAAGCGGCCACCGAACACCCGGTATCCTGGTAGTCAGTGTCCTCGGGAAGCGCATCTCGGCGGAGCAAACGACCCGTGCTCCCCCTGCGGTCGAGGACGATCACGTTCGGAAGCCCATGATCCGCTCGGCTTCCTCGACCGCCCGCACTGACTCCATCGGCATGCCGTCGCGGCGAACCCTGAGGTAGGTCGTGGTCCCGCCTGCCATGTGGCTGAGAATGACCTGGAGGACGACCCGGCACCCGTCGCAAACGACGATCCCTTCGCTCGGTTTCTCCGGGTTGGCGACAAAGTTCAGCTCGTAGTTGTCCGGGTAGCTCGGATGGCGGCCGGCGCTGCAAAACGAGCAGTAGATGCCCGCCATCGCGTTTACTCACGCGCTCACTGGCGCGCGCTTCCCTTCGCGAACCTGCCGGTCGGTGACGCGATCGTAGATGTCGCCGCAGCTTTGGCACCGCGCTTCGAATGAGCGGTCGGTGATGTTTCGTTCCCATTGGTCATCGTGGCCGAAGAGCGTGCAACAGTAGCGGCGAAGCCACCCGATGGTGACGCAGCGATAAGTTCCAGCCACGGTGAAGCCCACGACACCATCTGGCGCGGCCTCCCCCTCGCTCAGCCACGGCCATCTGTGATAACACCGCGTGCAGAATGGTTCGGCTGTGGGTCGCGCCAGTGGGTAGGCGAGGGGCACCCTCACCAACAGCTCCACCGGCCCGTGCCCCCAGGCCCAACAGCGCGCCCTCGACAGCCATCGCTTCACGAATTGCCCCCGTCAGCTCTTGTGCGGCTGAAACGTCCCCTCGACGCCCTGACGGCGGCGCAGTTCCGTCCGCCGCTTGAGCCAGTTCAGCCCTTCTTCGAGGTGAGTGATGGCGAGCGCGGTTTCCCGGTTGCGAAACGGGTTGGGAATCTGTGCCAGCCCTGGGGCACCGTCGACGTACTCCGGATTCGGGATGGTGTCGCGGTTGCGGGGGCTGGAGTCGAACCAGCTACCTCAGGGTTATGAGCCCAGCGAGCTACCGTTGCTCTACCCCGCGTCTCACGTCGCGAAGGTACTCCGTACTCAACCGAGTCGTCAACCGTAGAACTGAGCCTCTTGAGCGCGCGACACCCCGGCCTTTTCGTCGCACAGGGTGGTGTTCAGGGCCGCACGAAGCGCCCGGTATGCCCAGGTTGTCAGCCTGGGTGAATCCCGAACCGTCTCGATCTGGGCCACGGTTAACCCGATGCGAAGCTCGATGCTGGGTCGGGTGGCCCCCTCCTCCCTCAGCGCGGCGTACTCTTCCAGGATGGCGGCTCTCAAACGCTCGTAGACCAGCGCCGGCTCGATGTACTCTCCGCGCTCCACCGCGCTCCACCGCTCGCGTTCCTGCCGGGTGATAGGCACCTTGGCAGACGTCGGCCGGCGCACCCTCGATCTCGGCCCTTCCGCCATCTCCCGCACGAAACCGTCCCCGAGGTCACTCGCATACTCCGGCGTCCAAATCGTCCCGTGTGACGGGCACCAAACTTCGTCATGCGACCGCCACAGCGGGGCCGAACACCCGCTACCCCTAACCCCTGGGCATGTCTCCGGAGGCGCCCCGTCGAAGACCGGCGCCGCGACCATCAGTCCGGAAACCCCCCACGGTCGAGCAGTGTCACCGAGAATTCCTTCGTCCCATCCCCGCCGGTCTTCGACTCGACCTTCAAGCCTCGCGCGGGCCCTCCCTGCGCATACCGCGAGCTGCGCCCTTTCAGCAGAATCTCCGCCGCGCGCACAGTCGCCATCGAGTCCACCGGCCCTGTCAGGCTGATGTCCTTCAACCGCTGCTCAATCGGGTCGATGCTCATCTCCAGCGCCGCATCCCAATCGGCCGCGAACGCCGGGTCCTTGTACCTCTGCCGGTACATCGTGCTCCGCGAGATCCCCACCAACGCCGCCGTGTCCGCTACCGACACCCCCGCCGCCAGCAGCGCACACCAAAGCGCCTTCCGCTCCTTCGACGCCGGCACCCCTCGCTTGGCCAGGTCAAACCCCGCCGTCGTCAGCGCATCTCGCAGCTGCTTGGGCAACAGCTCCAGGTCGTCTTCCGTCAGACTCAGCCCACCGCTTGCCTTGTTGGACTCTCCTGTGCCCATCACCGCGAGAGTAATCCCCTCCGTTGTCAACCGACAAGGGGTTGCGCGCGCGCGAGGCCCGTGAATTCCTGCGGAACAGTCAGTGTGAGGGCACCCCGGGCGGGCGGAAACGCCCCCGCGCCTTCGCGCGACCCCTGCGGGCGTCCGCATCGTTGGTGGTCGAGCACCTTCGCACTATAGCCATTATGCCGCCTACAGGTTCGAAAGCATCAGACGGTGATAGCTAGGCGGCGAGCAATCGGCTGTCCGTGCGCGCGGCTTCTCTCGTTGCGACGATCCCAACATGCGGTAGCAGCATACCCACAGGATAGCGGGCTGAGCCGGGGCATCAAGCCCCAGGGCGAAGCCCGAGGCTATGCCGAGAGACGTGTTTTCGAACGCGCTCGCCCTCTTGTCTTAACTTGATTTCCCTTAACTTCGTCACTCCCCGGCAGAATCAAACGGTCTCCACTGCCCAACCTCTGACGTAGACCTCTGACACACCACTAGCTGGGTCACAGCCCTACCGCAGCCGCACCCCTGCCATCACTTCTGACGGATTGCTACCGCACAACTGTGTGGTACTCTGTTGAGAACCTAGCCAGATGTGAGGTAGTGGTATGCCGGAGGACAACAACTGGACCAGCTACGTATTCGACCAGAAGACGCCGGCGCATTCGGTGGAACGCCTGTGCCTTGTGGCGCTGACGCTGTACATGAACAGCGCCGGTGAGGCATGGCCGGGAGACCGAGAGATAGCGCAACGCATGGCGGTGAGCCGCGAGGTAGCTCACCGCGCACTGCGGTCGCTCCTCGATCAGGGGTACATCGAGATCGCTCGACGCGAGGCGCACGGCGCGCTGGTCTATCGGATCGTCCCGTGGACGGATGACGCGCCGACCGTCGAAATGCCGGCGCGTCCCGTCGCCACGACGACCGAGCGACCAGCTGGCGACGGACTCACGGACGCACAGCGCCACGCCATCGCGACCCGTGGCCCCGCTCCTGAGGGAATGTGGTACACGCCCGAGGGCTCGCTCCAGGTAGACACGAAATCACCCGTTTGGGCCGCCGAGTGAACGCCGCCTGTGCCGTTGACGGATGCCGCCGTTCGCCGGTCGTTGCTCGTGGCTGGTGTCGGGGGCACTACCGCCGTTGGTACACCACGGGCGCAGTCGGCCCGGCCACGTTCGCGCCTCGCGCCACGAGAGAGCGGAGACAGCCAACGCCTGCCCCCACCTACCTGTATCCCCCCATTCCACCGCAGAGCATCGAGCTCGGCCTGCGGTGGAATGTCACCGAGAGACGGATGGAGGTCTACCCAATGAGTAGCTGTTCGGGCTATCCGTTAGAGGCGGATATCTCAACCTGGATCGACTACCCACCCTCTCCGAGGAAATTGCCTGTTGACTCGGCGAAATCTCCGGCGGTAGAGTACCGAGTGGCGGATCGGTAACTACCGACCGAACACCACTACCGGAGGCCATGACGATGGCTGACCACACACCTGGCCCGTGGACGGTAAACGGCAGGGTCATCGAGCAGGACGTTAGCGCGCCGGGCGTCGCCGGGTACGGCGTCTATTGCATCGGCGGGGTCGATGACGACGCGCCACATTGGGAGGCGGACGTCCGGCTGATGGCCGCAGCGCCGGAGCTATTGGCCGCATGCCAGGCCTTTGTGCTGCTCATCGACAGCTGCGAGGGCATACGGGGCCGTTTCGATCTCTCGCTCTCCCGGCGCGATGCGAGGCTCTTTACGGCGCAAGCGCTGGCCGCGATCGCGCAGGCAACCGGGGAGGCCACATCGTGACGGCCTCAATCATCCGCCTTATCCCCCACGGCCAGGACGGCCACTACCAGACCGACGCGTGCCGCGAGTGCAAAGCCGAGCTCGACGAGATATTCGGGCTGATGCGCGACCTCCTCGCGCGCGGCTTTGCCCGCATCGTCGGCAAGGACGAGTACGGGGACGACATCTACACCGTCACCCCCGAGGGTGCCGAATGGCTCAAGTCCGCCGAAGCCCGGCGCGTGTTCGGGGTGGACGAATGAGCGTCCTCCACCTGCTCCCAAACATCATCCTGACCGCCGCCACGGCCGCCCTTCTCTGGGCGGTCTTGGCCGGTCGAGGGCATGGGGGCCAGCAATGACACGCAAGCGCCCGATAGCCCCGCCGTGGGCACTCCAGGACGAACAGCCCGAGCGCCAGCCCGTCGCCCGACCAATGGTCGAGGACACCCGCCCGCTCCGCGCCCGGCTCGGCGTGCCGCTGCCCGGCTGCACCTGCGAGGACAACGACTGCCCGAACGCGCTCGCACACGACTACCACCACGAGAACGGCGGCTGTCTCGACTGCGAGTGCTCGATCGCTGCTCCGCCCACGGTGAAGCGGTGCGACCTCGTGGGCGCTGTCACCGACACCCACCAGACCGAACGCGAGTTGAACGGATGGGCCGACGGCCTCGCCAACGGCTGGAAGCCATCACAGGGTCGCCTGCTCGACGCACCGCGCGCGGTCGACCCGAGACAAGGAGCGTTCCCGCTGTGAGCGCGCCCAAGCGGGACCAACCGTGCCCCGGCTGCGTCGCCGGGAAACGGGCGGCGGACGAACTGCTCTGCCCTGGCTGCTGGTACATGGTGCCGGCCGTCCTCCGGGCAGAAGTGCGCGCGCGCCGAGGGGATGCCTCCTGGAGCGCGTCTCGCGTCCGCCAGCGCGCCATCGACCACGTACGCGCGCGCCATGCCGAACGAGGAGGTTCACGGTGAGCGCACGACACATCGCTGCCGGGTGGTCGCAATACGCCGAACACGTCCTGCCAAAGGAAGCAGGCGCCGTACAAAAGACCGAAACCCGCCGGGCGTTCTACGCGGGCGCGGTCGCCGTTCTCGCCCGCGTCATGGCGCAGGTGAGCGATGAGGACGAAGTCACCGACCAGGACATGCAGGTGATGGACGACATCATGGCTGAGTTGGAGGAATTCAAGGCTGAGTTGGAGGCTGGAAGGCGATGACCCCTGCCGAACTGGTCACCATCCGTACGCGGCTGCGCCTGAGCAAGATCGCCCTCGCGACGCTGCTCGACCGCACCCCGCGCACCATCTACGCCTGGGAGCACGGCGAAGGCCCGATCCCCGAGAAGATCGCACGGCGCGTCCGTGCGCTGGAGCAAGGAGTACCGAAGTGACCGACGGCAAGATTGTCGATTGCTTTGCCGGCGGCGGTGGCGCGTCCACGGGCATCGAACGCGGCGCCCGGAGGTTCGTGAACGACGCGATCAACCACGACCCGCAAGCGGTAGCGATGCACATGGCGAACCACCCCCGGACGCGGCACTGGACGCAGGACGTGCACAATGTGGACCCGCGCGCGGTGGCCGAAGGCGAGCCGATTTCGCTCGCCTGGTTCAGTCCCGATTGCACACACTTCTCCCGGGCCAAGGGCGGGAAGCCGCGCCAGAAGCACATCCGCGATCTCGCGTGGGTAGTCGTGAGGTGGGCCGGGCTGGTCCATCCCGACGTGATCATGCTGGAGAACGTGCCCGAGTTTCGGACGTGGGGACCGCTCGACGATGACGGCTTTCCCATCAAGGAGCGGACGGGCGAGACGTTCCTGCAGTGGCGCGACGAGCTGGAGGCGCTGGGCTACGAGATCCAGTTTCGCGAGATGCGGGCCTGCGACTACGGCGCGCCGACGTCACGCAAGCGCTTCTTCATGGTCGCGCGCTGCGATGGCCGACCGATCGTCTGGCCCGAACGAAGTCACGGGAAGGGGCTCCTGCCTTACCGGACGGCGGCGGAGTGCATCGACTTCAGCATCCCGTGCCCGTCGATCTTCGACCGCAAGAAGCCGCTCGTGGAGGCGACGCAGCGCAGGGTCGCGAACGGCATCAGGCGGTACGTCATCGAGGCCGCACAGCCGTTCGTCGTCAGCCTGACGCACCAGGGCGGCGACGCTCGGAACTTCGGCGTCGGCGAGACCTTCCCGACGATCACCGGCGCCCACCGCGGCGAGCTGGCATACGTCACGCCGACGCTCGTGCAGACCGGTTACGGCGAACGTCTCGGCCAGCGCCCGCGATCGCTAGACCTACACAAGCCGCTCGGCACCATCGTCGCGGACGGCGCCAAGCACGCCCTCGTCGCGCCGACGATCGTGCGCATGAACCACGACGGTCAGGGGAAGCCAGCCGACAGCGTTGAAGACCCGCTGGCCACCATCACGACGCAGCACAACAAGCACCTGCTGACGACGGCATTCCTCGCGAAGCACTTCGGCGGCCACGAGACACCCGGCAGATCGCTCTCGGCACCCGTCGACACGGTCACCAGCCGCGACCATCACGCGCTCATCACGTCGCACCTCGTGAAGCTCTACGGAACTGCGAACGGTGCCCCTGTAGACGAGCCGATGCCGACCGTCACGGGGGGTGGGCAGCACATCGCCGAGGTCCGCGCGTTTCTGATGCACTACTACTCAGGAGGCGGACAGACGCGCGCACGCCGTCACCTCGAAGACACGCCTCGCGCTCGGGCTCGTGTGGCTGGCCGGGGAGCCGTACCAGATCGTCGATATCGGGATGCGGATGCTCACGCCGCGCGAGCTGTTCCGCGCGCAGGGCTTCCCCGACAACTACGTGATCGACCCACTGTTCGAAGGCAAGAGGCTCACGAAGACCGGGCAGATCCACATGTGCGGCAACTCGGTGTGCCCGGACGTGGTGGCTGCGCTGGTGGAGGCGAACGTCGGGCGCGACAGCCAGGCCCCGCTCTGGGGCATCGAAGCAGCGGGAGGTGGGATGTGACGAAGATCCAGTGGACGGACGAGACGTGGAACCCCGTCGTGGGCTGCACTCGGTACGGGCCGGGGTCGAAGATGAACCGCTCCGTGTCGAGCGTTGCCCCGACGATGACCGCCGCGGGCTCAAAGAGAGTCGGCTGCCGGAGACGTCCGTAGTAGAGCGTGCCGCCCACAGCAGGCCCCTCGCAGACCGCACACAACGGCCACGTCCTCACCTGCTCCACAGAAGGCGCTCGATGCGGTCCATGACCTCGATGGCGTCGCTCGGGCTGGACATCTGCGGCCCCGCGCCTTCGAGCCAACTGAGCAGCGTATCGACGTAGCGGCCCTGGCGCGGCGTCAGGCCGTCCGGGTCGAGGCCCGCGTGGCGAGCTGCCGGCGCCGGGAGCGCATCGCACACCGCGCACAGCTCCCCGACGGTCGCTTCCGCGTTCTCACAGATGGCGCACCGCTGCGGTTCTGGAGCGATCTTCTGGCTCGCCAAAGGGTCGGGGCGTTCGGTGAACCCGTACTCAGCCACGACGACCCTCTCCTGGAGCCCGACGGCGCTCACGTCGCCCGTCACGGCGGTGGGCTGCGGGCGCTTCTGTTTCCGTGGCGAAAGCACGTTGTGGAGCTTCGACCGGTGGATGCTGACGGCCAGTGCGCTAACGAAGGTGCGGGGGCAATCGGGGCACACGTTCACGGCGGCTGCGGCAGGCATATTTTCCGGAATATCTGCGCTCGCAATTTCGCGCGCTGCCTCGACGGTGCGCGCGCGGTGGAGTCGCGTCATCCGGTGCGCCAGGTACTGGCCGTAGCGGTCGAAGTCCAGGGAACACAGCACACAGCGACGGTGCGCGGCTTCCTGGTGGTCGGCGAGGCGGTCGTAACTCGAGAATTCGCCCCCGCACTCGGCGCAGTTCGGCGCGCGCTTCTTCACCCGGTCGTTCCATGTGGCCGAGGATGCATCGTTGCCGTCGGTGAAGTCGCGCTCCTCGCCGCAGAACTGGCACTCGCCGTGGCTCACGCCGTCCACGGGAGTCCCGACCTTCCACCGGTGCTGGCAGTCCATCGTCGCGCTCGTCATCGCGCTCTCACCTTCTCGATCGCCGCGTTCAGTTCCTGCATTCGCTCGGTGGAGCCGCCGGCGTCCGGGTGCGCGCTCCGCGTCAGCGCCTTGTAGGCCGCTTCCGCGATCTCCATCGGGGCGTCTGGCCGGATGCCTAGCACCTCGAACGGGTCGCGCTCGCGCACGGGTGCCGGCAACGCGGCATAGTTCTGTCGGAGCACTTCGCCCAGACCACGCGCTTCGTTCAGGCGGATCGCCTCGATGGCGAGGTAGAGCGCGCGGGCGTTATCGACGACTCGCCCGAACTTGTCCGTCCACAGCTCCTTTCGCTCGTTCGTCTCAGGGTGGACATAGCGCAACGTCACCCGTTTCTCGTCCTTCGAGAGGTTCGCCGCGACGTAGCGCGTGGTGTTCGCCTCGATGTCCCACTCAATCTTCTTGGTGGACCAGGAGCCGAACACTTCCTTGGCCCACTTGCGGAAGGTGTCGGCGAGCGCGGCTTTCGTTTCGCCCCACCCCTTATCGGTGCTCAGGTCGTAGCTCATCTCGTTCTCTCTCTCAGACCGCCACGGGGCGGACAGTGATTTCGGTGCGTGCCGGGCGTACCCACGGCCGCTTCACCGCGTGCAGCTCGACTACCTGGTGGTCATCGACCCAGGCGATCTCATTGAGGCCGTCGAGCACGGCCTTCACGAGGTTGTCGATGTCGGCTACCGGCGTCGTCCCGTAGAAGCCGATCTCGACGGCGAGGTAGCCTTCCAGCCGCGGACGCCCGTGGGCGGACACGAACTCCCACCCGACCGTTTCCTCCCACGCCTTGGTGGTCGCGGGCGTGTAGGTCTGGTGCCGCCCGTTGCGGTCCCGCCCGGAACGCGGACGGCCCTTGGCGCGGGCTACGCCCTTGATGACGACTGAGTAGGCCCGGCGAGCGCCTTTCGGCTCGCCAGCCCCTTCCAGCGCGGCCACGGAGCGTTTTTCGGTTGTAGGCTGTCTTCGCTCAGTCATCAACTGACCTCCGGCACGCGGGGTCCCACTGGCCGAACGCTGGCTGTCCGCGTTCGAGGTTGTAGTTCACGATCATCAGTGCCACCCTCGCGTTCCAAACCGGGTCAGGCCAGACGTCCTCGGGCACTCCGAAGTAGAGGAACCAGCCCCGCCAGTACCCGGTGGCGTACTCGCCCGACATCGCGATCCCAAAGAGTCCGCGGAAGGGGCCGCGGCTGTTGCCAGGGATCCAGCGCGACTCGCAGAACGCGACGGCTGCCCCCTGGACTTGCAGCTCCAGCGGCCAGCCGGCGGCGACGAGGACTCGACGAACCTCGTCAGCCGTCAGCGGATCTAGTTGAACGGGTACCGCCTCTGGAAGCGTCGGTACCACGGCTTCCGCATCCTGATTCGCCAGAACTTCTTGCCCCCGCCCCGGGGCAGCTTCGGTCGGTGTCGGCTCACGGGTTCCTCCTGGAAGCTGATCGGAATGACGTTTGGAATATCCGCGCTCGCCGTTGCGCAGCGAGTAGATCGGAGAGTTGGTGACCGTGTTAGGCACGGTAGATCCTCCTGGGTGAACGACCGCCTCCAGAGGGAGGACGGCCATGATGATTGAGATGGCTAAAAGCCCAACGTGGTTGGCATTCAGGACGCTCCCCTTTGCGCTGGCGCGGCTTCCGGGCCGCTAGGCTGTCCGCTCTTTGTCTCGAACTGGCCGCACGTCGCACACCAGGCGTCCGCGCGCGTGTCGAGCGCCCAGACCTTCCCGCACGGGCACCACTTCCCCGCCGCCGGCGTCACGGGGTGTGCTCCTCGCAATACGCCTTGGCGTCCATGTCGTACTTGAAGACCTCCGGGTTACCGCACATGCAGCAGCCCAACTCGAAGTCCGGCACGAACTCGGGGGCGGCCGGGGCAACCGGGGCGAGGGGAGCCGTCGCAGGCTGGTCGGCGGCGAGCCCCCATTGTTGCGCCGAGCCCTTCTGGCCCTGGGAGCCGCCGAGCGCCACGACCTCGTTGTTCTGGCGCATCCGGCGCAGCTCGGCCGCCACGGTCGCTTCCTTCTCGTTCAGCGTCTCGGCGATCTCCTTGGCCGACGAACGCCCGCGGTGTTTCAGGTAGTCGTAGACGCGCTGGCCCAGGCGCATCCCGGCGCCCTCGGGCTGGTCGCCACGGACGGTGACGTTGCTCGGCGTGATGGCGCCGGCCGGGTCGTCGAACGTGACGTGGACCCCGAGCGGGCGAGGCATCTTTTCGAGCAGGTTCGACTTGTTGTGAAAGAGGGTGAACGTCATCGACCCGCGCATATCCGGGTCGGTCGCTTTCAGGTCGTAGACCGCCTGCAACCCATTCCAGAACATCGCGTGTCCGGTCGGGCCGAGCCGTTCGTTGCCGCCTTGCAGTTGGCTCTTTGAGACGTGGCCGATGGCGATCTTCGTGCCCGGCAGCCGCTTGGCAGCCTGGATGAACGCGGTCGCCACGTCCGACTTGTTCAGGTCGCCGTCAGCCGCCGGTCCTATCGAGTCGATGATGACGAGGATGACGCCCTCGTTCACCGCCAGTTCCATCAACTCGCTCTCGGCTGAGAGCAGCGACGTGGCCGCGCTGTAGTGGATCAGGTTGTCGGGGAAGGCGTCGATACCGAGGCCCATGCAGAGGCGCGTCAGCCTGCGCTCGTGCATCTTCGCGTCGTTCTCCCAATCGATGTAGAGGACGCCGCCCTTGTCGAGCGGGTCGAACGGGCCGACCGGCAATCCGGTTGCGATCGAGACACCGAGCATCGAGCCGAGCATCGACTTGCCGACGCCGCCGTGGGCGATGACGCCCGTGAGTGCGCCCATCGGCACAAAGCGGCTCTTGAACAGCGTCGGTTGGGCGATCTCCTTCGGGTCCACACGCTTCAAGCGCGTCACTACCCCGTGCTTCTCCATCTGCTCGACCAGGACATCGCACATCGCTTCGAGGTAAACGCGAAAGTCAGCGCCGGTCGCAGCCGTGCAGAGCGACTTTTCGAGGCCCGGGATCGAACGGTCGGAGGTAAGGTTCACGTTCGGGCGGGTCATGGTGCGGGTGTTGTTCACGTACAGCAGCAGGTCGCCGTGCACATGGCCGTCCTTCTGCCGGACGTTGCGTAGCCGAAGCTCGACGCCCTGGGTGTCCCAGAAGCCGAACGTGCCCTCGCCGATGCGCTTCCAACTGAGCCCGCCGACCGTGCCCTCCGTCCGCGTCACAGGGGCCGCCTCCAACGAACCTGGCCGCCTTGGCCGTCCTTCGTGATCGAATGGCCCGCCCCACGGACAACCAGATCCGCGTACCGTTCGACAACGCCGAACTCCTCAGCCAAACCACGCACGACGGCGTGGGTCAGTGGTGTGGGATGCGGGTATCGCTCCCAAACTGCCCTGCGAAGCTGGGCGGTCTTGCTGGCGGGCTTCACAGCGACCACCTTGCCTTCGGCCCCGATGGCGCCGCCTCAGCCGCCTCGTACTCGGTTGCGGCCGCTTCCGTCGATAGTTCGCGATGGGCGTGTGGTTGGAGCCGCCAGCCCTTCGCTGTCTCGACCCATTCGAGCTTCGTCCCGTCGTCTAAGAGCTCCACGATGGCCTCACAGGTGCACTCGATGGTCCGGCTGGCGCTGCGCGGCTCTTCGCAGACGTGCCGCCGGTACAGGTCGTGTGGTGGCATCAGAAGGTCGGGGCGGCCGCGATAGTGCTCGACAGCCGCCCCGCAGAAGGGGCACGCAGCGTGATACAGCCCACAACCGTCCTCTGCCACGTTGAGTACCGAGTTATTCGGCGGACGAAGCCTGGGCGGCGTCCTTCAACGCGAGCACCCGGTCACGGACGAATGCCACCGGGTCTTTCTGGGCTGAGCCCTCCGGCCCGCCCAACCACTCGACCAGCGCGGACTTGATTGCCGCCGGCGACGACCCGGTGAACCCGAAGGCGACCTTGACCTGCCCCCAACTGGCCCCGAGCGGGCGTATGCACGCGATCACGTCGTCAAGGAACTCGTCGGCGCTCATCGACGGAGGAACGTCAGGGCCTGCTCCACCGTCGGACGCGAGCGATTGCTGCTGCTGCATGTCGCCCTCGTCGGTCGCTTCGTCGTCGGGCACGTCGTGAAACTCGCCATCAGTCACGTCGTCGGCCGGACGCTCGAGATCCGCGGCTTCGGTCGCGGCAGCCTGCTCCGCCGTGTCCAGCGGGGCACTCTCCACGGTCTTCACCGCAAACGACGGCACCGAGTCGACGTCGGCCTGGGTGATCTTCTCGGGCTCCGAACCCTCCATCACGTCCATGCCCATGAGCACGTCGGGGAAGAGCGACCAGCCTAGAGCCGTGACAGTCCGCGCCCACAGCATCTGAGCGGGCATGGACTGCCAGTTCTCCTTCATCACCTTCTGCGTCTCACCGTTCTGCCCACGCGTCGTCCGGTGAGTCCAGCCCGCCTTCTGGGCCATCTCCAGGGTGATCTCGATTTCGACGCGCCGCGTCCCACCGTTCGGCAGATACCGCACGCCGACACCGGCGGCCTTGGTCGGCGTGACTTCGCCGCGGTTGATATAGCCCTTGCCGCTGCGCTCGATGACAGCATGGACGCCGCGCGCCATGAAGAACGGCTTGCCCTCGATGGGCGCGATGACGTTCCACGCCTGCGTCCAGGTGAAGGACAGATCGTTGGCCGCCAGGATGACGATGGCCGCTTCCTGGGGCGTCATCTCCCGGTCCTCCCACTTCCCATTGGCGTTCCGGGCGCGGGTCTTGGGAGTCATGCCGGACTGGATCGCCTGCTCGGCGAGGTACAACGCGTCGTCGAAGCCGGCGCGGGCGATCGCGAGCTGGTCGCGCCGCTGGCGGGCCGCGTCGGTGATGGTCGCCGCCCGTGGAGCAGCGGGCACGAGTGCCGCCTGCGGGCTGGCTGGTTGGTCTGACATTGGATCCTCCTCGTTCTGGGCCGCCTGCCATGTCAGGACGGCGATAACGTGCTTGCAGTCGAGCCCGTGGGTCGCTGCCGTGCAGGAGCAGCGCGGGAAGAGGGCGTCGGCGTACTGGATGGGGTACCACGAGCTGTGGTCGGAGGACTGCGCCTCGACCACGCCCGGGCCGCTCCGGCGAAGCGCGATCCAGTCGCCGCCGACGTTGACCTCGACGGACTGCGGGTCGGTGGTCGCCCGCACCGGGCTTTCAGTGGACATGCAGCACCCCCTCCTCCGTGTAGGCCGCGACCCCGCTGAACGCGGCGCGGCGGTAGAGCAGGTAGACCATGAGCCCACAATCCGCGCACCCCGCAGGGCGGCCGACACTTTGGAGAAGATCGCGGATGCGCTTGTGGAGGTCGCGTTCGAC
>JBEEKA010000168.1:0-7843 GCA_041168985.1 Pseudomonadota bacterium
CATTCGCGGCCGTCCAGGCCGGCAGGCAGGTCGCGGTACTGGTGCCGACGACGCTGCTGGCCGAGCAGCACACCCAGAATTTCCGCGACCGGTTCGCGGACCATCCGGTGCGTATCGAATCGCTGTCGCGGTTCCGCGCGGGCAAGGAGTCCAGGGCCACGCTCGACGCACTGGCCGAAGGCAAGGTCGACATCGTCGTCGCCACGCACCGGCTGCTGCACGCCGATGCCCGCTTCAAGGACCTCGGGCTGCTCATCATCGACGAAGAGCACCGCTTCGGCGTACGCGACAAGGAGCGCCTGAAGGCGCTGCGCGCCGAGATCCACGTGCTGACTCTGACCGCCACGCCGATCCCCCGGACGCTGAACATGGCGATGGGTGGGCTGCGGGAACTGTCGCTCATCACGACGCCGCCCCCTGCGCGCATTGCCATCAAGACTTTCGTGACCGAATGGGATGCGGCCTCTTTGCGGGAAGCCTGCCTGCGCGAACTGCGGCGAGGCGGCCAGGTCTATTTCGTCCACAACGAAGTCCAGTCGATCGAAAAGCTCGCGGATGACCTGCGGCAGCTCGTGCCCGAAGCACAGATCCGCGTCGGCCACGGACAGATGCGCGAGCGCGAACTGGAACAGCTGATGGTGGACTTCTACCACCGTCGCTTCGACATCTTGCTGTGCACGACGATCATCGAGAGCGGCATCGACGTACCCACGGCAAACACGATCCTCATCAACCGCGCGGACAAGCTTGGCCTCGCGCAGCTGCACCAGCTGCGCGGGCGCGTCGGCCGGTCCCACCATCGCGCCTATGCCTACCTGATCATTCCCTCGCGCAAGGGCCTGACGCCCGATGCCGCGCGACGGCTCGAGGCCATCGAATCGCTCGAGGAGCTGGGCGCCGGTTTCGTGCTGGCGACCCATGACCTCGAGATCCGCGGCGCCGGCGAGTTCCTCGGCGAGTCGCAGAGCGGCGAACTCACGGAGGTCGGCCTGGCCATGTACCTCGACCTGCTCGATCGCGCGGTGAAGGCGTTGAAGGAAGGCCGGGAGCCGGATCTTGCCCGACCGCTCGCCGCGGCGACCGAGGTCAGCCTTCACCTGCCTGCGCTGCTGCCCGACAGCTACGTGGCCGACGTCCACATGCGGCTGGGTCTCTACAAGCGCATCGCAGCCGCGGCGGATGCCGCTGAACTCGACGCCCTGCAAGCAGAGCTCATCGACCGGTTCGGCGAACTGCCGCCGCCGGGCGCCACGTTGATGCGCGTGGCGAGACTGACCCTCGTGGCACGCGGCATCGGCATCCGACGGCTGGATGTCGGGGCACAGTCGAGCTACATCGTGTTCGAGGAACAGAACCGGATCGATCCGGCCCGGATCATCCAGCTGATCCAGCAGGAGCCGCGGATCTATCGGCTGGAAGGTTCGCTGAAGCTGCGGATCTCGCTCGGCGCCGCGGACGCCGACCGTGCGGACATCGCCCAGGCACTGCTGCACCGCCTGATGCAGCCGGCCACCCTGCGAAAGGATCCGCCGAGGCAACCGCCGCCTCTGTTCCGCAAGCGCTAGAATGCAGGCCATGAGCGAACCGCACGCGAACCCGATCGACACCGAACGGCGCCAGCTGCTCCAGTCTCTGGGCGCCATGGCACTGGTCGCGGGCCGATCCTCGTTCGCCGCCGACGCGGTGGGTGGCCTGTATGTCGTGGAAATCGTCCTGTTCCGCCAGACGGGCGTACCCGCAGGTGAAGACCTTGCCGCGGCGTCGACCCAGGACGCGCGCCGGGACAACGATCAGGGCGGTGGAGCGGGGAACCAGCGTCTCGGCGAACTGTTGCACGCCTCGAAGTTCAAGCTGGGTGACGTGGCGGCGAGACTCAATGCGAATGGGGCGCGGCGGGTCATCGCCCATCTGGCCTGGACACAGACCGCGTCGGGCTGGAATTCGAACGCCGGGGTGACAGCCGAACAGCTTGGACTGGCGGCGAGCGGCATCAGCGGCCTGGTATCGCTGGAACGCGGGCAGTACCTGCACCTGGGCTTCAATCTCGAATACACCGCGCCGAACGCGCATTACCGTCTGTCTG
Organism: Pseudomonadota bacterium; assembly: GCA_041168985.1. Classification (GTDB taxonomy): domain Bacteria; phylum Pseudomonadota; class Gammaproteobacteria; order Steroidobacterales; family Steroidobacteraceae; genus ZC4RG30. Next base: position 2,084 of record JBEEKA010000168.1, read on the forward strand.
AACTGCGCCGCGTGAAGCTTACCGAACGCAACTATTACGACCACCCGGCCATAGGCATCGTCGCGGTCGTCAGCCCGGTCGGTTGATTCCCAGGTCGTCCTCCAGCCTGAATTCCGGCGCCACTTCGGGTCCTGCGAGCAGGGCCAGGCACTCGCGGTGACGACTTGAAGCCCGCAGGGCCTGCGGCGATTCCCCTCCCCGGCCGCGCATCCGCAGCGCGCGCATCTGACTGGCCGGACCCGGCTTCGACTTGAGTCCATCCAGAAGCGTGACGACCGACTGCCGGTCGTTGCAGACAGGGAGGACATCGCAGCCTGCGGCCAGCGCAGCCTCCGCGCGGGCGATGATCCCGCCCATCGCGACTGCGCCCTCCATCTTGAGATCGTCGGCGAACACCACGCCCTTGAATCCCAGGTCCTCGCGCAGGAATCCGATCCAGCGCTTCGAGAAGCTTGCCGGCACCGCGTCGATTTCCGGAAACAGCACGTGCGCCATCATGATCGCGGCGAGATCGTTTGCGATGAGGCTGCGATAAGGAATGAGGTCGGCCTCGAGATCCGCCAGGCGCCTACGGTCCACCGGCAGGGCCAGGTGCGAATCTGCCACGACCGCGCCATGTCCCGGGAAATGCTTCGCCGTGGCGGCCATGCCGGCGTCGTGCATGCCATGGGCATAGGCGACCGCAAGCTGGGCCACCGAACCTGCCTTCGCATGGAAGGCCCGGTCGCCGATGATATCCGAGACGCCGTAGTCCAGGTCCACGCAGGGCGCAAACGAAAAATCGATGCCCACCGCACGCAGCTCCGCGGCCATGAGCCAGCCCATGGACCGCGCAAAGTCCAGGCCCTGGCGGTGGTCGGCGTCGAAGGCGCACCCGATCCGCCGCGCGACCGGCAGCACCGTGAAGCCAGACCGGAACCGCTGGACCCGTCCGCCTTCATGGTCCACGCCGATCAGCAGCGCCGGATGGCGTACTGCCTTGATCTCGTCGACCAGGCGCTGGAGCTGATCCGGATCGGTGTAGTTCCGGGTGAAGAGGATGACGCTACCGACCAACGGGTGGCGGAGGATTTCACGGTCTTCCGGCGTCAGCGAAGTGCCCGCCACATCGACCATCAAGGGTCCGAGTGTCACGCGTCAGGCTCCCGGCCCGTCGAGCACGGCGACGGACTCCACGTGGTTGGTATGGGGGAACATGTCGATGATCCCGGCCGAACGCAAGATGAAACCGTGTTCCCCCACGAGGATGCCCAGGTCACGCGCCAGGCTGCCGGGATGGCAGGACACGTAGACCACGCGACGCGGTTTCAGCCTGGACACGGCCGCCAGCACGTCGCGGGCGCCGGTTCGAGGCGGATCGAGCAGCACATGCGAGAAGCCCCCGGGGCCGGCAAGCCTCAGGCATTCCGCCGCGGCCTCCTCGCCCGCGAGATTCGCGGCATGGAAGCGCAGGTTCGTCAGTCCGTTCCCGGCGGCATTGTCCCGTGCACGCTGCACGAGTCCTTCCTCGCCCTCGATGCCCACGACTTCCGCCGCACGCCGCGCAATCGGCAAGGTGAAGTTTCCCAGTCCGCAGAAGAGATCCAGCACGCGGGCCCCGTCGTCCAGGTCGAGCAGCCCCAGCACATGCGAAACCATCCGACGGTTCATGTCGCCGTTCACCTGCACGAAATCGCTCGGCAGGAATTCGAGCCGCACATCGAACTCCGGGATGTCGTAGTACAGCGGTTCCCGTTGCCCATCGAGCGTCTCGAGGTCATTGGGTGCGCCGGACTGGAGGTAGATGCGGACACCGTGCTCCCGCTCGAATGCCCCCAGCGCCGCACGATCCTCGGACGTCGGCGGATCCAGGACTCGCAGCACAAGCGCCGTCTGGTTGTCCGCCGCCGCGACCTCGACTTGCGGCACGCGGCTCCGAATCGACAGTCCCATCACCAGCCGCGACAGGGCATCAACAAGCCCTCCGACCTGCGGCACCAGCACTTCGCAGCCGGAGATATCGGCAACGAGGCTGCTCTTGCGCTCGCGGAACCCGACCAGCACGCGTTCCTTCTGCGTGACAAACCTCGCACCGAGGCGGGCGCGACGACGATAGCCCCACACCGGTCCCGCGAGGGGTGCCGCCCATTCGGCGGGCAATACCTGCCCCACGCGCTCCACGGCATCGCGCAGCTCACGGTCCTTCGCCGCCACCTGGGCGTCGTGCGCCAGATGCTGCAGCGAGCAACCGCCGCAAAGACCGAAATGCCGGCACTTCGGTTCAACGCGCTCCGGCGCGGCGGAAAGCACTTCCAGCAGCTGCGCCTCGTCGTATCCCTTGTGGATCTTCCGGCGTTGGAACCGGATGCGTTCTCCAGGCAAGGCCCCCGCGACGAAGGCGGTCTTGCCCTCCCGGACCACGCCCTCGCCATCGGCATTCAACGCGGCGACGCTTCCCTCGTCGGGTGGTGGCAGCGGCGGACGGCGACGGCTCATCGGGCAGCCAGCATCAGGGACTTCATCTCGCGCACGGCCGCAGCCATGCCACTGAACAGGGCGCGCGCCACGATGGCGTGGCCGATGTTGAGCTCGACGATCTCGGGGATCGCAGCCACGGGCTGCACATTGTGGTAATCGAGTCCATGCCCCGCGTTCACGCGCAGCCCCATCTCCGCGCCCGTATGCGCTGCGCGCACCAGTCGGCGCAACTCGACGGCGCGCTGGCCACCCCTTGCCTCGGCATACCGGCCGGTATGCAGCTCCACGGCCTGCGCGCCGGCCTCGACAGCGGCCTCGAGCTGGGACTCTTCCGGATCGATGAACAACGAGACCCGGATGCCGGCGCGGACGAGCGCCTGCGTCGCGTTGCGCACGCCGGTCATGCCACTGCGGACATCCAGCCCGCCCTCCGTCGTGATCTCCTCGCGCTTCTCGGGAACCAGGCAGCAGTCGGCGGGCCTGAGTTTCAGCGCGATGGCGACCATCTCGTCGGTGACGGCCATTTCGAAATTGAGGTGCGTCTGCATCAGGCCATGGAACGCGAACAGATCCGCGTCCTGGATGTGCCGGCGATCTTCGCGCAGGTGCATGGTGATGCTGTCGGCACCCGATTGTTCGGCCAGAAGCGCCGTGTGCACGGGGTCCGGATGTCGCCCCCGACGCGCCTGGCGGACGGTGGCGACGTGGTCGACGTTGACGCCAAGGGCGATCACGCGGCGGGCGGCGGCATCATGCGTATTCATCTAAGCGGACTGCCTCAGCTGGAACAGGGATCGGGCGACCTTGCGCGTCTTCAGGCTCCGGCCTTCCAGGCAGGCCGCCAGCGCGACGCGCAACAGCCGGCGGGCCTGCTCGAGCTCTTCCGGATCCTCGAGCCGCTCCTCGGCGAGGCTGCGCAGCGTGGAACCGGAAATGCGGCCGGGGCTGTCAGCCACGGCATCCTGCAGGCCGTCGGACGGCCGGTAGTGATAATACTTGGCGTCGTCGAAGCCCTCACCCCCCGCCGCGGCGCCGAGATCGATGCCATAGCCGAGCACGTCGAGGAGGCGTTTCTCGAAAAGGCGCAGTTCACGCTCCAGCCGCGCCCCCTGTTTCAGGCCGGACAACGCCCGGTGGTAGTGGGCGAACAGTTCCGGCTGCGGGTCATGGCGGGCGGTGAGTGTCATCACCAGTTCGGTCAGGTAGAAGCCGGATAGCAGGCAGGATGGCGGAAGCGGAGCCAGCAGCGAAGGATCCGAAGGATCCGCCTCGACACCGTTCAGCTGTCCCGCTTCGCCCCGCCCCGTCCAGGAAAACAACAGGGGCGTGAAGGGCTGCAGGATCCCGGCCAGTTTCGACTTCGGGCCGCGCACGCCGCGCGCGAACAGTGTGATCCGCCCCTGGTCGCGCGTCAGCACCTCGAGGATGCGGCTCGTGTCCCGCCAGGGCTGGTGATGCAGCACATAGCCCGGGACCAGCGTGACGCGTTGGCCGGCAGCGCTCATTCCAGCCCGAGTTGCTTCAGGGCCTGGGCGTTGTCAGCCCAGCCTTCGCGTACCTTGACCCACAGGGTCAGGTGCAGGCGCTGCCCGAGCAGCCGATTGAGCTCCTTACGCGCATGCATGCCGATGCGCTTCAACCGCTCGCCCTTTGCCCCGATGATGATGGGTTTCTGGCCTTCGCGGTCGACCCAGATCACGGCGGAAACAACCTTCTGGCCGTCCTCTTCGCCGATCCCTTCCACTTCCACGGCGATGCCGTAGGGTACTTCCTGGTTGAGCTCCAGCGTCAACTTCTCGCGGATCACCTCGGCGATGCGGAAGGCCTCGCTGCGATCGGTGACCTGTTCCTCGGGAAACAGCGGCTGCGACTCCGGCAGATTGCGGCCGATGACCTCGCAAAGGCGACGCATGTCCCCGGTCTGCAGCGCCGAAACCGGGATCACCTCGATGAAGGGATGTCGGGCGGAGAGGTCCGCCAGGAACGGGAGCAGTCGCGACTTGTCCGCGACCTTGTCGACTTTATTCACGACGGCCAGGACCGGATGTCCCGACTCCTTGGCCCGCTGCAGGGCCAGCGCATCCTCGTCCGTGAACTTCAGCGCCTCGACGACATAGACGATTAGGTCCGCATCGAGCGCTGCCGAAGCCGCGGTACGGTTCATCGCGCGGTTCAGCGCACGACTCCCGTGGTGGTGCAGACCCGGCGTATCGACGAAGGCGATCTGCGCCGTCGGCAGGTTCACGAGACCCAGTACGCGATGCCGGGTGGTCTGCGGACGGGGGGTGACGATGGAGAGTTTCTGGCCCACCAGCGCGTTCATCAGCGTCGACTTGCCGACGTTCGGCCGGCCTACGAGCGCGGCGAACCCGCAGTGGAAGGGAATGCTTTCGTTCATGGTGTCCTGTTACCTGACTGCAGCTGGGCGAGTACCGCCTCGGCCGCCGATTGTTCCGCGCGCCGGCGGCTCGAACCGCTGCGCATTGCATCAACGCGCCGACCCTGCTGGTCGAACCCGCCGATCATGACCCTGCCCTGGGCCGGGATCTCCACGCGGCAGCGTACGCCGAATGTCTGCGCATGGGGTTCACCCGTTACGCTCTCCAGCGTATACGACGGCAGCCCCAGCCCTCGGGACTGGAGCAACTCCTGCAGCCGGGTCTTCGCATCCTTGATCTCGGCGGCCGGATCCAGCTGCGCCAGGCGCGAGCCGAACAGCCGCCCGACGAGTCCCCGCGCGGCGTCGAGTCCGGCATCGAGGTAGACGGCGCCGATGACGGCCTCCGTCGCATCCGCGAGGATCGATTCCCGGCGGAAGCCGCCGGACTTGAGTTCCCCACCCCCCAGCCGCAGCACCCTGCCGATCTCGAGGGCGACGCCGATCTCGGCAAGCGGAACGGCACTGACCACGCGCGCCCGCAGCCGGCTGAGGTCCCCCTCGTCCGCACCGGGAAACCGCGCGTACAGCTGCTCGGTGACGAGCAGGTTCAGGACCGAATCGCCCAGGAATTCGAGCCGTTCGTTGCTCGCCCCGCTGGCGCTGCGATGGGTCAGTGCCCGCCGGAAAAGCGCCGCGTCACGGGGTTCGTGGCCCAGCGCGCTCCTCACCCAGCCGCAGGGCCAGTCTTCAGCCATGCCTCGTCACTTGACCTCGACTCGCTTGTCGAAGGCCACGTTGATCGAAATACCTGCGAACAGCGGCACGCTCACGTCGTACTCGGCTTCGAGCACCCAGATGCCGTCCTCGCGCTGGATGAGGATTTCCTCGTAGGTCGGGTGCGTGATCGCCTCGACGTCGAAGCG
>JBEEKA010000169.1:0-3554 GCA_041168985.1 Pseudomonadota bacterium
CAAGGCTGCGCAGTCCGCTCGTACTCCTTTGCCTGGATGACTACCTCGCCGGCCGCCGCATCGACCTGTCGGCCGTGCAGTACCTCGACCCGCTGCAGGATTCGGCCCTTCCCCGCGTCGCGGTCGGCGCTTCGCGCTGACGCCGTCGCGGTTCGGTGCCGCTATCATGCGGCCCGTGCCCACTTCCTCCCCCCGAATCATCGTCGCCCTGTCGGGCGGCGTGGACTCTGCAGTCACCGCCCTGCTGCTTCGGCGCGCGGGCCATGACGTGCAGGGACTCTTCATGCACAACTGGGAGGACGACGAGGGGTATTGCACGACGGCGCAGGATTACCAGGACGCCCGCGCCGTGGCGGAGGAACTGGGCATACCCCTGCATCGCGTGGACCTGTCGGCACAGTACCGCGACCGCGTCTTCGCCCATTTCCTGGCGGAGTACCGTGCCGGCAGGACGCCGAACCCGGATGTGCTCTGCAACCGCGAGATCAAATTCGGGGACTGTCTCGCCCATGCACTGCGCCTCGGCGGCGATGCCATCGCGACCGGCCATTACGCGCGCATCGAGCAGCGGCCCGATGGCCCCGCGCTCCTCAAGGGCGTCGATCCGGGAAAGGACCAGAGTTACTTCCTGCATGCCGTGCGCCGCCCGCAGTTCGCCCGCGCGCTGATGCCGCTGGGCACCCTGCACAAGGAAGAAGTGCGCGACATGGCCCGCGAAGCAGGACTGCCGGTCCACGCCAAGCGGGACAGCACCGGCATCTGCTTCATCGGCGAACGTCCCTTCCGGGAGTTCCTGTCGCAGCACCTGCACGCGGATCCCGGCCCCATCGAAACGCCCGAGGGACAGTGCGTGGGCGAACATGAGGGGCTGCCCTTCTACACGCTGGGACAGCGCGGCGGGATCAACCTGGGCGGCCTGAAGGGATTCGAGGAAGCACCCTGGTACGTCGCGGCCAAGGACCTGCAGCGCAACGTCCTCGTAGTCGTCCAGGGTGCGGACCACCCGGCCCTGTACTGCCGCGGCGTCCGGGTCGAGGGGGTGAACTGGCTCGTGGAGCCCCCGACCGGCCCGGTCCGCGCCGGCGTCCGGTACCGCTACCGGCAGCCCGACCAGGCCACGCTGCTGGTCCTGCAGGCAGATGGCAGCCTGGACCTCGCGCCGGAGACCCGGCAGCGCGCCGTCACACCCGGGCAATCCGCCGTGTTTTACGACGGCAATCTTTGCCTTGGCGGGGGAGTGATCATCGAAACGAGGCTATAATGCACGGCTAATCTCCCAGGAGTCACCCATGACCGACAGCTACAAGGCGCGCACCACCCTGCACTCTGGCTCGACCGATTACGACATCTGGAGCCTGAAAGCGCTGCCCGCCGACAAGCTGGCCCGCCTGCCTTACTCGCTGAAGATCCTCCTGGAGAACCTGCTGCGCTTCGAGGACGGCGTGAACGTCACGCGGGCGGACATCGATGCCCTGCTGGCCTGGGACGCGAAGGCGACCCCGTCGTACGAAATCAGCTTCACGCCTGCGCGCGTGATCATGCAGGACTTCACGGGCGTCCCCTGCGTCGTGGACCTTGCCGCGATGCGCGAGGCCATTGCCCGTCTCGGCGGCGACGCCGAGAAGGTGAACCCGCTGGCCCCGGCAGAGATGGTCGTCGACCACTCGGTGCAGGTCGATGCCTACGGCACCGCCCACTCCCTGGCCGACAACACCCGCCTCGAATTCGAGCGCAACGGCGAACGCTATGCGTTCCTGCGCTGGGGCCAGAGCGCGTTCCGCAACTTCAAGGTCGTGCCGCCGAACACCGGCATCGTCCACCAGGTCAACGTCGAGCACCTCGGCCGCGTGATCTTCCCGAAGGACGGCGCGAAGCCGCAGGCCTACCCGGACACCGTGGTCGGCACCGACTCGCACACCACGATGATCAACGGCCTGGGCGTGCTCGGCTGGGGCGTCGGCGGCATCGAAGCCGAGGCCGCCATGCTCGGCCAGCCGGTCACCATGCTCATCCCGCAGGTCATCGGCTTCAAGCTAAGCGGCCAACTGCCGGCGGGAACGACCGCCACCGACCTCGTGCTGACGATCACCCAGATGCTGCGCAAAAAGGGCGTCGTCGAGAAGTTCGTCGAATTCTTCGGCGACGGCCTCGCGAACCTGCCGCTCGCGGATCGCGCCACCATCGGCAACATGTCGCCGGAGTTCGGCAGCACCTGCGCCATCTTCCCGATCGACGAGGAAACGATCCGCTACCTCGAACTGTCGGGCCGTCCGGCCGACCAGGTGAAGCTGGTCGAGGACTACGCCAAGGCCCAGGGCCTGTGGCGCCTGAACGGACAGCTGGCCGCCGATTACACGGACGTCCTGGAACTGGATCTTTCGACGGTCGAACCGAGCATCGCCGGCCCGAGCCGCCCGCAGGATCGCGTGCCGCTGAAGGTCGCCAAGCAGACCTACAACGGTCATTTCGCCAAGCAGTCCGAAGAGCGTGCGAAGAAGAATCCGGGCGCCACGGGCAAGGCCCAGGTCACGCTCGACGGCAAGAGCTTCGAACTCAAGGATGGCGCGGTGCTGATCGCCGCCATCACCAGCTGCACCAACACGTCGAACCCCTATGTGCTGATGGCCGCGGGCCTCGTCGCGCGCAACGCGCGCAAGGCCGGCCTCAACAGCAAGCCCTGGGTAAAGACCTCCCTTGCCCCGGGCTCGCGCGTCGTCGAAGACTACCTGAAGTCGGCGGGCCTGCTCGATGAGCTGGCCGGCATCGGCTTCAACCTCGTGGGCTTCGGTTGCACGACCTGCATCGGCAATTCCGGCCCGCTGAAGCCGGAGATCTCGGCCGGCGTGAAGGCGGGCGACCTGATCGCGACGTCGGTGCTCTCGGGCAACCGCAACTTCGATGGCCGCGTGCACCCGGAAGTGAAGCAGAACTACCTCGCGTCGCCGCCGCTCGTCGTGGCCTACGCGCTCGCCGGCTCCCTCGACCTCGACCTCAACACCGAGCCGCTGGGCACCGGTGCGAACGGACAGCCGGTGTACCTGAAGGACATCTGGCCGAGCCCGCAGGAAGTCGCCGCCGAGGTCGCCAAGCACATCACCTCCGACATGTTCCGCAAGAGCTATGCGAACGTGTTCCTCGGTGACGAACGCTGGCAGGCCATCAAGGTCCCGGCCGGCAAGAGCTACGCCTGGGACGACAAGTCGACCTACGTGCGCAACCCGCCGTACTTCGACGGCATGACGATGACTCCCGCCGCGATCGGCGAAATCAAGGGCGCTCGCGCGCTCGCGCTGCTGGGCGACTCCGTCACGACGGACCACATCTCCCCGGCCGGCAACATCGCCAAGACCAGCCCCGCAGCGAAGTACCTCATGGAACAGGGCGTGCAGCCGGCCGATTTCAACCAGTACGGCGCGCGTCGCGGCAACCACGAAGTGATGATGCGCGGCACTTTCGCGAACATCCGCCTGCGCAATCTGCTGCTGCCGGGGACGGAAGGCGGCATCACGCTGCACATCCCGTCGGGCGAGCAGATGTCGATCTACGACGCGGCC
>JBEEKA010000170.1:0-3221 GCA_041168985.1 Pseudomonadota bacterium
CAACATCAAGATGACGGTCGAGCTAATCGCCCCCATCGCGATGGACGCGGGCCTGCGCTTTGCCATCCGCGAGGGTGGTCGCACGGTCGGCGCCGGCGTCGTCGCCAAGATCATTCAGTAATCGGCGTTAGAAGCCCGGTCGGGGGAATTTGGAACTTCGCGGAGTCTGCGCAAGCGGGCTCCCCGGGGCACCCCGTCCGGGTCCGTACCACAGGCCAGTAGCTCAATTGGCAGAGCAGCGGTCTCCAAAACCGCAGGTTGGGGGTTCGATTCCCTCCTGGCCTGCCAACGGATTTCTGACATGAACGAACACATCCAAGAACAGGGCGCGAGCCGTGGTAACGGCATGCTGCTCGGGCTGGCGGTGGCGCTGGTCCTGGCCGGTGTCGTCGCGTTCTACCTGCTTGCGGATCACGCGACATGGGTCCGTTGGGTGGCGGTGTTGGCAGGGTTCGTGGCTGGTGGCGCGGTCTTCGCGGCTTCCGGTACCGGACGCGATTTCCGGCAGTTCGCCGTCGACGCGCGCAACGAGTTGCGCAAGGTCGTCTGGCCCGCGAAGAACGAAACCTGGATGACCACGGCCGTGGTGTTCGGTTTCGCGATCGTTGCCGGTCTGTTCTTCTGGACGCTGGATCTGTTCCTGGCCTGGGCGACCCGGCTGTTGACGGGTCAGGGAGCTTAAAGCGTGGCACTCCGCTGGTATGTCGTACATGCGTACTCGAACTTCGAGCATCGCGTTGCCGAGTCGCTGAAGGATCGCATCAAGCGCGACGGGCTCGAGCACAAATTCGGCGAGATCCTCGTCCCGACTGAAGAAGTCGTGGAAATGCGGGATGGCCAGAAGCGCAAGAGCGAGCGCAAGTTCTACCCTGGCTACGTGCTCGTGCAGATGGAAATGGACGAGCAGACCTGGCACCTCGTGCGCGACGTGCCCAAGGTGCTTGGCTTCATCGGTGGCACGAGCGACAAGCCTGCCGCGATTTCCGAGCGGGAGGCGAACCAGATCCTGCGCCGTGTCGAGGAAGGCGTGGACAAGCCACGGCCGAAGGTGCTCTTCGAGCCCGGCCAGGTGGTGCGCGTCACGCACGGTCCGTTCAACGACTTCAATGGCGTGGTCGAGAACGTGAATTACGAAAAGAGCCGCCTGCAGGTGGCGGTGCAGATCCTCGGGCGTTCGACGCCCGTTGAGCTGGATTTCTCTCAGGTCGAAAAGGCCTGAGTCATCCCGGGCGCGAGCCCGGGCCAAGCATGGGGAGCCGCAAGGCGTTTGCACCCAGGAGTAAAAGATGGCCAAGAAGGTACAGGGTTACATCAAGCTGCAGGTGCCCGCGGGCTCTGCAAACCCGTCGCCCCCGATCGGTCCCGCACTGGGCCAGCAGGGCGTCAACATCATGGAGTTCTGCAAGCAGTTCAATGCGCAGACCCAGAAGCTGGAGAAGGGCCTTCCGATCCCGGTGGTGATCACCGTGTATTCGGACCGCAGCTTCACCTTCATCATGAAGACGCCGCCGGCGTCGGTCCTGATCTGCAAGGCCCTGGGCATCCCCAAGGGAAGCGGCACGCCGAACACGGCGAAGGTCGGCAAGATTTCCCGCAAGCAGCTGGAAGAAATCGCCACCACCAAGATGCCGGATCTGACGGCGGCTGATCTGGAAGCCGCGGTGCGCACCATGGCGGGCACGGCCCGCAGCATGGGCGTCGACGTCGAAGGCCTGTGAGGGGAGCGCACGAAATGACCGTTGTAGCGAAGCGAATCAAGGCCTGGAAGTCGAAGCTGACGCCGGGCAAGTCCTATCCGATCGAAGAGGCCCTGGCCCTGGTGCAGGAATTCTCCTCGAAGAAGTTCGATGAATCCGTCGACGTCGCCGTGAACCTCGGCGTGGATGCCACGAAGTCGGACCAGCAGGTCCGTGGCTCGACCGTGATGCCGAACGGCATCGGCAAGACGGTGCGCGTGGCCGTGTTCACGTCCGGCAAGAACCAGGAGGCCGCGACGGCCGCCGGCGCCGACGTGGTCGGCCTCGAGGACCTCGCCGAACAGGTGAAGGCCGGCAAGATGGACTTCGACGTCGTGATCGCGAGCCCGGACGCGATGCGTGTCGTTGGCCAGCTCGGCCAGATCCTCGGCCCCCGCGGCCTGATGCCGAACCCGAAGGTCGGTACGGTGTCGCCGGACGTTGCCGGCGCCGTGCGGAACGCGAAGGCGGGCCAGGTCCGCTACCGCGTCGACAAGGCCGGCATCGTGCATTGCACGATCGGCAAGGCCGGTTTCGAAGTTGCCAAGCTGCGCGAGAACCTGCAGGCGCTCATCAGCGATCTGCAGCGCGCCAAGCCGGCGACTTCGAAGGGTATTTACGTCAAGCGCGTGACGCTGTCTTCCACCATGGGCCCGGGCGTGGTGGTGGATCACTCGTCGCTGGTTTGATCGCACATTCGATTTGATGTGGGTCGGTGTCCTGCCCCGGAGGGGTCGGGCATCGGTCATCGTCGAAGACCGCAGGCGGATCGCTCCGGCTAGCCGGACGGATCCTTAATCGCATCAAGCCTGCGCAGATGGTGAACGCTCATCGGGAACCGGCAAGCCCATAACGGGCAGCTTGTCCTGGCAGTTGGTCACCGTCGATATAGGTGGATGCAGCAGGGATGCGGCATCCGTGGCTCATGGTGAACCAACAGGAGGTGACGCAATGGCACTGAACCTGGAAGGCAAGAAAGTCCTCGTTTCCGAGGTCAGCGAAGTGGCGGCAACCGCCCATTCGCTGGTCGCAGCGGAATACCGCGGACTGACCGTCGGCCAGATGACCGATCTGCGTGCCAAGGCCCGCGCTGCTGGCGTGTACGTGCGTGTTGTCAAGAACACGCTCGCGCGCAAGGCGCTGGCTGGTACGTCGTTCGAAGTCATCGGACCGACCCTCAAGGGGCCTCTGGTGCTGGCTTTCTCGAAGGAAGATCCGGGCGCAGCCGCGCGCGTGATCAAGGCCTTCGCGAAGGACAACGACAAGCTGAAGGCAACGGGGATCGCGATGGGCGGGCAACTGCTCTCCGCGAAGGACCTCGACAAGGTGGCGAGTCTGCCGACGCGCGAACAGGCGCTCTCGATGCTGATGGGTGTCATGAAGGCACCGATCCAGAAGCTCGTGGGTACGCTGGCCGCGGCGCCGTCGAAGCTCGTGCGCACCGTTGCCGCCGTGCGCGACCAGAAACAGGCTGCGGCCTGATTC
>JBEEKA010000171.1:0-13433 GCA_041168985.1 Pseudomonadota bacterium
CGGACACGGGAGAAAATGCCGTCCGATCCCACCACGAGGTCGTACCGGCCGCTGGCCCCGTCGCTGAACCGCACGTCCACGCCGTCCGCGCTGTCTTCGAGCGCGTCCACGGTGACGCCGAGCCGCACGTTCGCGCCGCCGACGGCAGTGAGCTTGCGCTGCATGATCTGGTGAAGGACCGGCCGCATGATGCCACCGGTGGCGGGCAGGCCTTCCTCCAGGGGTGGTTCGTCCAGCGCACGGAGGAAGACACCGTCGAAACGGAAGATCTTGGAGCCATTCGTGATGGCCCCTTCGCGGCGGATGTCTTCGATCAGGCCGAGCCGCTTGTAGGCGCGCAGCGTGGGTCCCGTGATCGTGATGCCCGCGCCATAGGGGCGCCAGGCCGGGTCGAGGTCCACCAGGTCCACGTCGCAGCCGGCTTCCCGGAACCGGATGGCCGTCGCCATGCCGCCAAACCCACCCCCGACGATCAGAATCTTGCGCATGCACCCACTCCAGAAAGCCACCCAAGCCGGCGGCGGCCAGTATCCCTGCGCCATGGCGTTTATACGTCGATTGGATGAATGCCTGCTATCGGGGTGTTGGATACGTCCGGGTCGATCCACGCCCGTCGATAGGTCCTATCCACGCAAGGCGAGTGACTCCGGGGGACGGTTGGGCCCAAATCCCGGACTTCCCAATTGGTTAGGTCGGGGGACCCAACATGCGCCGTATCGTTATCGCTTCTTCCGCCTGCCTCGTGGCCGGCTCCATCGCCCAGGCCGTCCATGCCGCCACCGCAGCGGACGACACCGTCCTTGCCGAGGTCGTCGTGACGGCCCAGAAGCGCACGGAGCGCCTGCAGGACATCCCGGTGGCCGCTTCGGTGCTCGGTACGGACATCCTGGCGCGGGCCAATGCCACCGACATCACCGACCTGAACAAGCTCGTGCCCTCCGTGCAGATGAAGGGTACCTATAACGGCCGCGTGCCCCTCGGCATGCGCGGGGTGTCGACCAACGCCAACGAAGGGGCCATCGGCCTGACGTCGGGCGTCGCGATCCAGGTGGACGGCGTGCCGGTGCCGGCCGACAGCTTCGCCGCCAACGCGCTGGACGATATCGCGCAGGTCGAGGTCCTGAAGGGACCGCAGGGCACGCTGGGTGGCCGCACGGCCTCTGCGGGCGTGATCAATATCGTGACGAACGGACCGAGCCGCGACTTCAAGGGCAAGGTCAGCGTCATGGAGACGGACGACCGCGAACAGCGCATGAACCTCGCCGTGTCGGGTCCGATGTCCGACTCGATGAGCTACAGCCTGGCCGGTTTCCACAGCCGGACCCAGTACCTGCCCTACAACACGCTGACGGAGTCGCATGCCCGTTCGGTCAATTACGGCGGTCGCGCCAAGTTCCGACTTGAACTGGGCGAGGATTTCGACGCGACGCTGATGTACCGCCAGTCGCATTTCCATTCCGATGGCGGCACCTTCACCTACCAGTACATCACGCCGGGCACGGGCCTGTTCCCGTACATCCCGAGCGAGTTCGGTCCGAACGGCCCGACGTACTTCGGCATCCGTCCCGAAGTCGCGCTGCCGGGGATCAATGTCCGTTACGGAAACACCGATTACAGCTCCATCGTCGGCGACATGTTCGCGGACTGGCAGGACAAGGACGCGTCGCTGGTCCTTAACTATCGGCACGGCGGCTGGACCTTCGGTTCCGTCACCGCGTTCCAGCAGGAAAACCAGGGTTACAGCCAGGACGTGACGCTGTCCTCGCTGTACTTCTTCGACGTGCTGACCGGCGGGCATGCGCCCCACTGGGGCAACATCCAGACGCTGTCCGAGGGCGTGCGCCAGGTCAGCCAGGAATTCAAGCTGTCGTCGGATCCCTCGGATCCGGTCAGCTTCCTGGGCGGCCTTTTCTATTCGTCCAACTCGGTGACGATGGATGTGCTGCGTACGTTCGTCGGTGCGCCGCAGAGCAAGCGCACGTTCACGAACACGAAGAGCTATGCGGCCTATGGTCGCGTCACCGCGAAGTTCAACGACACCCAGTCGGTCGTCGTCGGCCTGCGGTACAACAAGGACGAACTGACCTTCGATCGCACGCAGTACTTCAACCCGGCGGCCGGCCAGTTCCAGGGTTGCGGTACCGCGATCCCGCAGTCCTGCGTGCTGCCGACCAACACCGACAGTTCCAACGCGCTGGTGGGTGACGTCAGCTTCCAGCAGAAGTTCGGCACCGGTTCGATGGCTTACGTGACGCTGTCCCGTGGCTACAAGCCGAAGGCCTTCAATACCGCGTTCGACTTCACGATCAATGCGGCGCAGCCGACGATCAGCTCGCTGACCCTGCCTGCGACGGGCCAGGAGCACATCAACAGCCTCGAGGCCGGCATCAAGGCCAGCCTGCTGGACCGTCGTGCGACCCTCAACGTGTCGGCCTTCCACACGACCTACAACGACTACCAGGTGCAGATCTTCCAGGGCGGCCAGGTGCTCGCGCCGCTGATCCTGCAGAACGCCGGCAAGGCGCGCACGCAGGGTGTCGAGGCGGACTTCGTCGCACAGGCAACCGCCAACACGCGCGTCGGCTTGTCGGCCGCGTTCATCGATGCGAAGTTCCTGCGCTTCAAGGACGCGCCTTGCTACGGCGGCCAGACGGTCGGCTGCGTGGGTGGCCTGCAGGACCTGTCGGGCACGTCGATGCCGGACTCGCCCAAGTTCAAGGCGAACCTCGACCTCGATCATCGCATCCCGCTGAGCGATGGCCGGGACGTCGCCCTGGGCGCGAACCTGTCCTACCGCACGTCCTCGCACTTCCAGGCGAACAACAACCCGTACACGCAGCAGCCGGCCCTGACCCTGCTGAACCTGAGTGCGGGCATGAACTTCCAGGAAGGCAAGTACACGGTGACCGGATTCGTGAACAACGTCTTCGACAAGTTCTATCTCGTGAACGCCGAGGATTTCTTCAGCGGCCTCTGGGGCGCGACGTCGAACGCGGTGATCGGCCAGCCGGCCCGCGACGCGCATCGCTACATGGGCGTTCGCGTCAGCGCGAAGTTCTGATCAGGGCGGGGCGGACTGCATGAAGGTACTGGTCACCGGGGCCGGCGGATTCGTGGGACGCGAAGTCCTGCGGATCCTGGCGCAGGACCCGTCCCTGCAGGTGGTCGCGGTCGATACCGGACTGCGGGGCTTGGCAGCCTCTCCGAGGCTGCGGCTCCTGGCCGGCAACATCACGGACGAGTCCGTCCGCGAGGCGGCAGTGGGCGACGGGGTTGATGCCCTGGTCCACCTGGCCGCCGTGCCGGGTGGTGCCGCGGAGATGGATCCCGCTGCCTCCCGTCGCGTCAATATCGATGCGACGCTCGACCTCTTCGATGGGGTCGCACGGGAAGGACGCCGGCCGCGGGTGGTGTTCGCCAGCACCATCGCGGTGTTCGGCGACACGCTGCCGCCGGGGGGCGTGGACGACTCGACCCCGCTGGCGCCACGCCTCATCTACGGTGCCCACAAGGCGATGATCGAGACGATGCTCTCGACACTTCACCGACGGGGTGCGGTCAGCGGTGTATCGCTGCGGCTGCCCGGCATCATTGCCCGCCCGAAGGGGCCGTCGGGCATGAAGTCGGCCTTCATGAGCAACCTGTTCCATGCCCTGCGGGAAGGCGAGTCCTTCGTGTCGCCGGTGTCTCCGGCCGCCACGATCTGGCTGATGTCCGTGCAGCAGGTCGCGCTCAATCTCGTCCATGCTCTTAGGGTCGACGATGCCCGGATTCCGGCGGAACGGGCCCTGACCCTGCCGGCGCTGCGCATCGGTTGGTCGGACCTGATCGCGGAAGTCGCGCGGCAGACCGGGGCGCCATCATCCACAGTCAGTTTCGAACCCGACGCCGCTCTGGAAGAGGCTTTCGGCGCGTATCCCCCCCTGTCGACGCCGGCGGCGGAACGGGCCGGTTTCGCCCATGATGGCGACACGGCTACACTCGTGGCACGGGCTCTGGAGCAGATCGCCCGGTTGTAAACAGCCCCGGGGGGATCCGCCATGCGGTTCCAGCGTCTTGACCTGAACCTGCTGGTGGCGCTCGATGCGCTCCTGACCGAGCGCAGCGTTTCGCTTGCGGCGGAACGTATCTGTCTGTCCCAGTCCGCGACCAGCAGCGCGCTGGGCCGACTGCGGGAATATTTCGGCGACGAACTGCTGGTCGTGAAAGGCCGCAGCATGGTGCTTACCGCGCGGGCCGAGGGGCTCGTCGAGCCCGTGAAAGCCGTGCTCGAACAGATCCGCAGCACCATTGCCGTCAGCCCTCCCTTCGACCCGGCGACCTCCGATCGGGTCATTTCGATCATGGCGTCGGATTACATGACCGAGGTGCTGCTCACCACGGCCCTGCGGGACATTTCCCGGACCGCGCCGCACATGCGGTTCGAGATATCGACCATGTCCGACGCGATCGAATCGCTGGAGCGGGGCGGTGTCGACATCCTGCTGACCATCGATTACGCCCTGTCACCCGATCATCCGAGCCAGGTGCTCTTCGATGACGACTACGTGGTCGTGGGCTGGAAGGGCAGCCCGGTCATGAAGGGAGAGATGACGCGGGAGCGCTATTTTTCGCTCGGCCACGTGACGACGCGTTTCGGCAAGTCCCGCGTTCCGGCGTTCGACGACTGGTTCATGCGTCGGCAGTCCCAGCAGCGACGGGTTGATATCGTCGCGCCGTCGTTCTTGTCCGTCGCGTCGTTGCTGGTCGGGTCGGACCGGATCTCGACAATGCACCGACGCCTGGCGCGTCGGGTGGTGGACCATTTCCCGCTGGTCATCAAGCCGGTGCCCTTCGAGATCCCGCCGATCCGGGAAGCCGCGCAGTGGCATATCTCGAACAACAACGATCCGGCGATCCGCTGGGTGGTGGAACGCCTGGCGGCCGTGGCAACCGAAAAGCCGGTCGCTGGCGAGGCGGAAAACGTCGTGCCGCTCGATCGGGTGCGCGACAAGGGGTTCTCGCGCGACGAGCTCATCGAACAGTTCCGGGCGGTCAGTCTTCCGCCCAAGACCTGAGAGAAGCCCGGGCCCGCGCGGCGTCGATTTCGGCGCGGTGGGCGGCCACCCAGTCGATGAGCCGCCGGGCCTCCGCCATCAGCCCGAGGCCGAGCGGCGTCAGCATATAGCTCACGCGGGGAGGGACATCTTCGGTCGCCTCCCGCATCACGAAGCCATTGCGGGCCAGTGCCCGGAGTTTGAGCGTGAGGACCCGTTGCGAGATCCGGCCTTCCGCGCTCAGTTCCGACAGCGTCCGGCGCAGTTCGGCGTGGCGCCAGGTGCCGGTGGCCAGCACGAGCAGGATCAGCGTCGTCCAGCGGTCCCCGAGAAGCGCGGGTACCTCACGCACCGGTTCATCGCGTCCGATACCCTGGGCGCGCATTTCGGCGGCGAGTGCCGTGACGCCGGCGATCTGCCCCGGATCGAGTTCTGCTGCTTTGGTCGTTGGCATCGAGTCCGTCCCGGATCGGGGCGGCACAAAAAAGTGCCGTCTTCCCTTGCTGATGGCGACAGGTATTGTCGCAGCCTGGCTGGCCACGAGGGTAGGGGCATGGTGGACGCTACGCGCTTTGAAGGCAGGGTCGCACTGATCACCGGCGGGGCCGGGGGCATTGGCGCCGCGACGGCCCGATTGATGGCGAGCCGGGGCGCCCGCATGGCCATCGCGGACATCGCGGCCGATCGCGCGTGGCAACTGGCCGCGGAGATTCCTGGCGCGATCGCGTTGGCCGTGGACCTGTCGGATGAAGCGTCCGTCGTCGCCATGGTTCGTTCGGCCGTGGACCACTTCGGCCGCCTCGACATCCTGTTGAACAACGCTGCGGCGCTGGACCCGGAGCTCGCTCCGCTCGATGGTGACATCGAGCACATGCAGGCCTCGACCTGGGACCGCACGTTCAGCGTCAACCTCCGTGGCGCCATGTTGGCAAGCCGCGAGGCCCTGCCGCATCTGGTGGCATCGGGCAATGGCGCGATCGTCAATACGGTGTCGAATCTCGCGCTGGAAGGCCACCTGATACAGGCCGCCTACAGCGCGTCGAAAGCCGCGTTGATCCAGATGACCCGC
This sequence comes from Pseudomonadota bacterium, assembly GCA_041168985.1. Lineage (GTDB taxonomy): Bacteria > Pseudomonadota > Gammaproteobacteria > Steroidobacterales > Steroidobacteraceae > ZC4RG30. Next base: position 6,106 of record JBEEKA010000171.1, read on the forward strand.
TCGATTGCTGCCAGTCATGGTCGACGCGGCGTCCGTTGCAACGCCGTTGCACCGGGCATGACGCTGACCCCGGCGCTGATCGCCGCCTTCCCGCCGCCGCTGCGCGCCGCGGTGGAGGCTGAAACCCTGCGGGATCACCTCGGTGCGCCCGAGGACATCGCCGAGGCCCTGGCCTTCATGGCCTCGGACGCTGCCCGCAATATCACGGGCCAGCTTCTCGTCTGCGACGGTGGCTTCGAGGGCCATGTCGCCGGCATCGATGCATTCCGCAATTTCTTTGGAGCTTCGACGTGAGCCACTTCGACATCGTCTGCATCGGCGCCGGACACAATGGCCTGACCGCCGCGGCCTACATGGCCAAGGCCGGCAAGAAGGTGCTCGTGCTGGAGCGAAAGCCGCATTTCGGCGGCGGTGTTTCCACGCGGGAGCTCACTTTGCCGGGCTATAGGCATGATGAACATTCCAACGTGCACATCATGATCCAGGGCAATCCGATGCTGCGCTCCGACGAGCTCGGGCTGTTGTCGAAGTTCGGGCTCGAGTACCACTATTCGGCGTTGCCGCACGCGAGCGTGTTCGAGGACGGCCGCGTCGTGCTGTCCTACAAGGACCTGGACCGTACCTGCGAGGGTATTGCCGCCTTCAGCCCGCGTGACGCGGAGGCCTACCGCAAATTCGCGATGAAAAGCATGGAGGTTCTGCCCATGTTCATGGCGGGCCTGTATGCCCCGCCGTTCCCGATGGGTCCCTTCGTCGCGATGATGGACCAGAGCGAGGAAGGTCGATTCCTGCTCGACATCATGTCGCGCAGCGCGCTCGATGTCGTGAACCGTTACTTCGAGAGCGACCTGCTCAAGATCCACATCGTGCGGCTCGTCACCGAGAACCTGCAGATGCCGGATGAACTGGGTACGGGCATGGGCGCGTTCCTGATGCCGGGCATCATCCACGCCTATGGCGTGTCGCAGCCGGTCGGCGGCTCGGGCCGCCTGTCAGAGGCGTTGGTCCGTTGCATCGAGCATTACGGTGGCGAAGTCCGCTGCAATGCCGAGGTGAAGAATGTCATCACCGCGGGTGGCCGCGCGACGGGTGTGGAGCTGGTCGATGGCGAGCGCTTCACGGCGAAGGACGCCGTGATCGGTGCACTCCATCCGCATGTGCTGGGCAACTTCGTCGACGGCATCCCGGCCCCGGTGCTGGAACGCGCGCGCAATGTCACGCCCTCGACGTTCTCCATCCTGCTGACGCATATGGCCCTGCGTGAAAAGGCGCGGTTCCGGGCCGGCGACCATTTCAACGATGCCGTGATGGTCGAGCTGCTGTCTTCCTCGCGCCTGTCCGACATGCTCGAGGATTACGACCACTTGCGTCGCGGCCGCGTGCCGCCGCGCCGACTCTGCGCGGGTGGCGACGGCGCCTGGAACGACCCGACCCGCGTGCCGCCCGGTGCCGGCATTTTCTATGGCGTGACCTTCGCGCCCTACGCGCTCGCCGATGGCGGCGCGGCCCGTTGGGATGAGGTGAAGGAGCAGTACGCGGACGAGAGCCTCGCTTATTACCGTCGTTTCTATTCGAACCTGACGGACGACAATATCCTCGCGCGCCTCGTGCGCTCGCCGCTGGACCATGAGCGCGATTCACCCGCCAGCTTCGTGAAGGGCGACATCCACGGCTGTGCGCCGTTCATGTATCAGTCCGTCGGGCACCGTCCGACGCCGGACCTCGGCAGCTATACGGTGCCCGGTTGTGAGCGACTCTATCTCGTGGGACCGTTCATGCATCCGGGGGGTGGTGTCTTCGGCGCGGGCCGTGGCACGGCCATCCGACTGATGGATGATCTCGGGATCGACTACGACAAGGTCATGGCCGCTCCCGTTCGCTGAATGGCAGGAGGTCGGGCATGGCAGAGGTGAGCTTCAGGCTGGACGGGCGGGTTGCGCTCGTCACCGGATCGACCCGCGGCATCGGTTACGCGATCGCGCGGGCGCTGGGCCGGCAGGGCGCGAAAGTCGTGGTGTCCAGCGAGTCCCCCGAAGACACGCAGCGGGCCACCGCGGAGTTGGCCCGCGACGGACTCGAGGTCCTGGGTATTCCCTGCGATGTCACCGACTCGGCCGAGCAGAAGTCGCTGGTCGAACGCGCGGTTGCCGGGTGGGGCCAGCTCGACGTGCTGGTCTGCAACGCCGGCATCACCGGCAAACCCGGTCCCTTCGCGTCGATGGAACTGTCGGATTACGACCGCGTGATGGCACTGAACCTGCGTTCGATGGTCGAGCTCACGCAGTTCGCGTTGCCGCGGATCTCAGACAGGCCGGAGGGGGGCGCGGTCGTCCTCATTTCGAGCATTTCAGGCTTGAGGGGGAATGGCGCCATCAATGCCTATTCGCTCACCAAGGCGGCCGTCGCGCAGCTCGCGCGAAACCTGGCCGTGGAATGGGGGCCGCGCAAGGTTCGAGTCAATGCCGTGTCGCCGGGGTTCATCCGGACGGCGCTGTCGCAGCCCCTGCTCGACAACCCCGCCTTCATGGCCCGACGCATGCAGATGACCCCGCTGCGGCGTCCGGGAGAAGTCGAGGAGGTGGCCGGGGCGGTGACTTTCCTGGCATCGCCGGCCGGTGCCTTCGTGACCGGCCAGAACCTCGTCGTCGACGGGGGCACTGTCATTACCGATGGGAGCTGAGTGGAATGATCGTCTATGACGGACAGAACAAGGAACTGATGAAGGTGCGCCGCATCGAGCGGGACGGCGGCGACCTCGTGGTGTCCGGGCTGATTTTCGGGGCCATGCCCATGAAGGCCCGCATCAAGCCGAAGGAGGCCCGCGCGGCCCTCAAGCTGCTCGGTCCCGGGCTGCTCTGGTTCCTCATCACGCTTCCGTTCCGACGGGGTGGATAGATCGATCCCATCGAATCCGCTTTTCCTGCCCGGGCATCCTCCGGCATAAGGGCGCATCCAATCTGGAGTGGGTAGCGCATGAGCATCCTGGGCGTCGAGAGTGTCGTGTTCGGTGTGGAGGACCTGGGGGAGCAGACGCGTTTCTGGACCGACTTCGGTCTGCCGCTCCAGTCCACGGGTAAGTCGGAAACGGTCTTCCAGCTGGCGTCCGGTTCGCGGCTGATCCTGTACCGGCACGGCGATCCGCGACTGCCGGCCGATCCCTACGTCGGCGACGGCCTCAAGGAAACGGTCTGGGGCGTCGACACGGCGGAAAACCTGGAGCGCCTGGTCGCCGGGCTGGCCACGGACCGCGTGGTGACGCGTGACGCGGACGGCACGGCCCACTGCGTGGCCGATGACGGCCAGCCCATCGCGCTGCGCGTGTGGGTCAAGCGGGCCGTCGTGAGCCACACGAGTCCGGTCAACACGCCGGGCAGCATCCAGCGCCTGAACCAGCACCGGATCTGGCGCCGCCGCTGCATCCCGAAGACGATCAACCACGTGGTCTTCTTCTCGCCGGACTACGTGCGGTCCTTCGAGTTCTATCGCGACCGGCTCGGCTTCCGCTATACCGACCATTCGATGAACACGGGCATTTTCGCCCGGGCCGACGGCACCTTCGAGCACCACAGCATCTTCTGGGTGAACTGCGACCTGCCGATCGCGCCGAAGCACTTCAAGTTCATGCACATCGCCTTCGGCGTCGATGACATCGACGAGCTGATGCTCGGTGCGAACATCATGGAGAACCGTGGCTGGAAGAACACGTCGATGAACTCCAGCGGCGGCATCTCGCGCCATCGTATTTCGTCGGCGATCTATTACTACTGCGATATCCCCGGCAAGGCGGGCGAGGCGGAGTACCACGCCGACACGGATTACGTGGACGACAACTGGGTGCCGCGCGCCTGGGACTTCAAGTTCGGCTCGCTGCTCTGGTCGCATAACGCGCCGGCCATCTTCCGCGGGGACAATATCCCCTGGGACATGCGCTTCGACCGCGATTGCGAATCCTTTGACGCGTACCGCAAGCCGGCGAAGGTCGCGAAGGCGGGTTGAGCCGCCGTCAGAGCTTCGGGTGGCCCTCGGGCCACCGGACGCTGAGTTCGATGCCGCTGCCGATGGGCAGCAGCGTCGTCTGCAGGTCCGGCTTCGCACGCACTGCCGCCCGGTAGTCCCGCACTTCCGGCCGGGCCATCTCGGGTTCGATCATGTTGTCGGCGGCGATCATCCCTTCCGGCGCGAGGCGCGGATAAAACGCCTCGAGGCAGGGGACGTATAGTTCCTTCCAGATGTCGAGCAGGACGAAGTCCCAGGTTCCGGTGTCGGCTTTCAACAGGGACACCGCGTCGCCCAATCGGAAATCGACCGTGTCGGCGAGGCCCGCGTCCTGCAGTTCCTTCCGGGCATGGGCCTGCTTGAAGTCGGCCAGTTCCATCGTGACCAGTTGCGCGCCCACGGCGTGGGCGGCATCGGCGAGCACGAGCGTTGAATACCCATAGCTCGTGCCCAGTTCGAGGATGCGGCGGGGACGTCGTGCAATGACGAGGGCATGGAGCACGGCCGCCGCCTCGGGTCCGACAGGCAGGAGGAATTCGTCGCGGACCTTGAAACCAGCCGGGCCGAGCTCCGCCATGCGGCGGTTGTCGGCATCGCGCCTGGCTTCGTAGCGCGCGAAGACGCGTTCGGTCCCGGGGGCGTGGAATTTCATTGTCTTCTTCCTTGCTTCAGGTAGATCAGCGAACCGGAGACGAGCAGGAACAGCAGTGACAGCCCTGCGGCGAGGTCAATGTAGCGTCCTGCGAAGTGTCCGACCACATCGCCGCGGTGCAATCGCTTGACGATCTGGTGCCAGTCCGCGAGATAACCGTGGCCCTGATGTCCCGGTCGGTGCGGATCGGGCGCGACGGTTTCGCCGGTGACCAGATCGATCAGCTTCGATTCCTCTTCCGAGCCCCCGCGGGTGATGCGGGCCATGTCCTTTCCGTTCCGTCGGAACAGTTCCACGCCTCGAAGCGACGCGTTCCCGGACTCGGCGAAGGCCCTGTCGAGCGCCTGTGCCACCGGGAGCCGAAGTGCGTCGTCCGACAGCGGGGGCATCGGACCCGGCCGGGGGTAGGGTGGGCTGCCGAGGTGATGGTCCAGGAACAGGTGAAGCTGGAACTCGCTGATGCCAAGCACCACGCCGGTCACGGCCATGTTCAGCAGGAAGGCCGCGGCGACCACGGCGACAGAACGGTGCAGACGGGGCAGGAGCGGGCCGGCCTTCCAGAACAGCCCGGATCGGCCGATACGTCGTCGCGCACGGTAAAGGCCGAGATAGATCCACAGGCCACTCAAGGCCATCACGACGACGGCCAGTCCGACGACGATGCCGATGAGCTGGCCCGCCAGTCCTGCGACGTTGCCGCGATGCCAGGTCTTCAGGGCGTCGCGCGTCGCACCGGAGGTTCCCGGTCCGGGCTCCGGGGGAAAGTATTCGTCGAGCGACTGCCCGCTCACTGCATCGAAGCGACGCATCGCCTTCCGATCACCGTCGGCATCGGCGAACTCGATCCGTACGTGGCCTGCCGCGGCATACAGTCGGACGCTCGCGGGACTGGCGTCCAGCTGGCCGAGCACTGCGTGGATGCCGGGACGGAGCTGTTCCGGCCGAGGAAGGGGGGCATCGGAGAGGTCCGGCGGTCTGGCGCCCGGGCCGCCACCTTCTGCCGCCCAGGACTGGCTGTCGTCGGTCAGGTCGTAACTGGCAAGCAGCAGGCCGGAGAGGCACCAGTAGCCGATCAGGACCGCGAACACGGCCATGATCCGTCGGTGCAGCGTGCGGGCTTTCACCCGTTGGGCTCTTCGACGAACTCGATAAGGTTGCCGGCGCAGTCGCGGATGAAGGCACCGGTGCCGAACTTCTCCCGCACCACGAAGGCGATGTCCACGCCCTTCGTGCGCATCTCTTCCAGGAAGGCGTCCAGGCTTTCCACGCGGAAAGCCAGATGCTTGTTTCCATGTGTCCGCAGGTCCGACGGTGGATGTCGCCGTTCCTCGGGCAGCGGATTCGCGCCTTCCACGTCGAACAGCTCGAAGCGCAGCGGGCCCTTGCGCAGCATGGCTGCGCTGGCCTTGGCCGGCGCGATGTAGAAGCGTTTTTCAACCTCGAAGCCCAGTACGCGCCCGTACCACTCGATCGCGGCATCCAGGTCCGGCACGCTGACGCCGCCATGGTGGAAGCTGAAATCCGCCATGTCAGCGGATCTCGGCGAACGTGGCTGCGCACCAGTCGGCGATGTAATCGCGCATGCCGGTGCCGTTGTCGGCGCCGCAGTGCTCGACTTCGAAGTCCGCCTTGGTGAACACGCGGATCTCGCGCTTGCGGCTGTTCGTGGCCTGCGCATGGCAGCGATGCGCATCGCTGACCGGGATCTGGCGGTCGCCTTCGCCATGGGTGATCAGGAAAGGCATCTTCATCTTCTCGATCTGGCCGTCGAGCGTGACGTTCGGCATGTAGGCCATGAACGATTCCATCGACGGGTGTCCCCAGACCCACATGACGTGATCCCAGTAGTGGGGGACGGGGTTCTCGCCTTCCCGGGCCAGGCGGCGCTTCTGCAGGTCGCCCCAGAGGTGGTTCGCACCCATGACGGCGCAGAGCGCGAAGCGCGGCTCGTTGGCGGCCACGCGCGGCGCGTAGTAGCCGCCGAGCGACAGGCCGAACATGCCGATCTTGTTCGGAATGACGTCCTTGCGCCCCTGGAGGTATTCAAGGGCTGGCGTGCCCCAGCGCTCGGCGTCGTAGACCGCGGTGAGTCCGCGCTTGCGCAGGGCTTCCCCGGTGCCGGGCTGGTCGACGAACAGGGTGTTGATGCCGCGTTCGAGGTTCGACTGCGCATGGCCCGCCATCGCGACCTGTTCCTTCATGCTGTCGAGCCCATTGCAGGACACCAGCGCCGGGCGCGGCGTGCCGGACCCGTCATGCCAGAAGATCGCGGGGAAGGACGAGTCGCCGCAGGGAATGTCGACGAAATCCACATGCAGGCCGCGCAGGGCGACGTACTTGCGGAACAGTGCCAGCCCGCGGTCATAGGCGGCCCAGCGCGGCGCGTAATCCCGTGACTGCATGCGCTCGGCCGACAGATAGTATCCGGCGGCGCGGCCGTACTTGGTGCCTGCGCTCAGCAGGCGACCGGCCGCTTCGTCGGCCTCTGCATTACGGGCGACCTGGTCGGCGACGGCAATCCAGCTGTCGAAGAGCAGGGCCGTGCCGGCGTCCGCACCGCTGGCCGCGGCCTCGCGGATCGGACGGCAGGCCTCGTCGATCTCACCGTGGTTTCCGCCACAGACCAACGCCAGGTTGACCTGCAGGTTCCAGATGTAGTTTTTCGGGAAGGGTTCGAACA
>JBEEKA010000172.1:0-6708 GCA_041168985.1 Pseudomonadota bacterium
CCGCCGCCGAAGAGCCGCGGAAACTTTCCCTTCAGACCCGAATTGATCCGGTTGAAGGTGTCTTCGAAGCGCGTGCGGGTTTCCTTGTCGATCTTCCGCATGGCTTCCTCGAGCGTCTCGAGGGCATCGGTGAGGTCCTTCCACTGCGAATCGAGGTAGGTCTTGCGCTCGGTCTGCTCCTTGAGCTCGTCGATCGCCGCGAGGTTCACCTGGCCCAGGCGGCCCAGGTCGTTCGTGACGGCAGAGAGGCGGTCCTCCCAGACCGGCACGTCCGCCTGCTCGGGCAGCGCCTCGATCACTTCCTCGAGGTCGAAGCGGGTGGCGGCAAACTGCTCGGCCAGCGACTCGCGACGGACGCGGGATTCCTGCGCCGCCATGCGCGCGGTCTCCATGGACTCGCGGCCGGCGTTCACGCGCTGCTCGGCCTGCAGGCGACGCTCGTCGAGCTGGCGCAGCTCGGCATCGGCCGAATCGAGTTCGCGGCGGGCTGCAGACAGCTCGTTCTCGATCTCGATGCGACGGGCCAAGGCTTCGTGCAGGTGGGTTTCCAGCTCGACGATCGGATCGTCGCTGCCCCGCAGTTCCTCTTCGAGCTGCCCCTGGCGCTCGGCGATCTGCGCCCGCTGTTCGTGCATGCGCGACAGCGCGCTGCCCATGGAGGCTTCCGTCGAGCGACGCCCCTCCAGCTGGATGAGCAGTTCCCGCACGCGGGCCTGGGCGGCCTGGGCATGCTGCCGCGCCTCGTGCGTGGCCGCGCGACGTTCTTCGCGCTCCGCCTCGAGGTCATGTCGCCGGGCATCGAGTACTTCGAGTTCGGCCGCCGCGCCCTCGTAGGCCGTCCGGGCACGCGTCAAGGCCTGCTGCGCCTTTTCCTGTTCGGCAGCGACTTCGGCCGACTCCCGCGTGATCCGTTCGCGACGCTGGGCCGTCTGCTGCGCGCGGACGCGCGCGCCTTCAAGCTGGCCACGGGCTTCCGAATGGGCCCGATGCGCCGACTGGATGCCGGACTGGATCTGGTCGCGCTGGCGCTCCGTTTCAACCACCTGGCTGCGCAGGCCGGTCAGTGCCGCTTCGGCGTCCCGAGCGGCCTGCTCACGCTGCTCCACGGCCTGCCGCAGGGACTTGATGCGATGCTCGCGCTCGATCACGCCCGCATGCACGTCCGCGCCACGCGCGACGCGAAGCCAGTCGCGGCCAATCCATTCGCCACTGCGCGTGACGAAGGACTCGCCATCGCCCAGTGTGGATCGCTGCGACAGCGCCTCACCCAGGGTTTCGGCGACGCGGATGCCGGCCAGGCGCCGCACGATCGCGGCCGGACCCTGTACCTGCGCGGCGAGCGACTCGCCCCCGGTCTGCGCTTCGGCGCGGCCAGGCTCGACGAACATGACATGTCCGTTTTCCAGTGAACCGAGACTCTGCGACAGCGCATCGAGACCGTCGACACAGACGGCTTCGAGATGGTCGCCCAGCACGGCTTCGACGCCGCGTTCCCAGCCTCCCTGCACCGTGAGCTGCTCGGCCACGCGAGGCCGTGCCGCGAGTCCGGCGGACGCGAGCCACTTGCCGGACTCGCGGTCACGGTCGCCAAGCGCCACTTTCTGCAGCGCCTCGAGGGACATCAGCTCCGCACGCGCCTTCTCGCGTTCGTTGCGGGCCGCCTCGAGACTTGATTCGCTGGCGTGCTGCGCAGCGCGGAGTTCCTGCATGCGTTCGAGCACGCCCTGGAGCGACTCGGCCAGTTCCTCGCTGGTCGCACGCGTCAGCGACTCGCGGTCCTCGAGGTCACCCAGCGCGGCGCTGGCCTCGGCGGCCAGCAACTGCTCGTGTTCGACGGACAGGCGATCCGCCTGCACGCCAAGTCGTCGCAACTGGTCCTCGAGCTGCTCGATGCGGGCGCGCTCCACCTGCATCGTCTGGTTCGTGCCGCCCAGCTTGCGGTTGAATTCTTCCCACTGCTGTTGCCAGACCTGCAGCGCCTCTTCCAGTTCGCGCAGCGCATCGACCCGCGCTTCTTCCGTGGCCTGCGCCTGTTCGGCGCCCGGCTCCAGCTCCGCGATCTCGGACAGCAGCCGTTCGCGCTGCGCTTCGTCGCGTTCGATCTGCACGGCGAGTTCGGACAGCATGCCGCTGGCACGCGCCAGTTCGGCGCGGCGACGGTCGCGCAGCTCGCGTGCATGCGACAGGGTCTGTTCGGTCCGCGCGACGTCCGCGCCCTGCTCGTAGTACCGAGCCTGTACGGCGTTGACGCGTTCCTGCTCGACGACCTGGAATTCGCGCTGCTTTTCCACGCCGGCTTCGGCCGACCGCTGGTCCGCCAGCGCCTGCTGCAGCACCAGGTCGGCCTCGCGCACGGCGCGATCGTTCACGGCCGCGCCCGAATCGATCTCGCGCAGGCGCAGGGCCAGCAACTCGGCCGCCAGCCGCCGCTCGTCGTTCTTGAGGTCCTGGTACTTGCGGGCCACCGTGGCCTGGCGCTGCAGGTGGCGGATCTGTTTCTCCACCTCGTCGCGCAGGTCCTGCAGGCGCTCTAGGTTTTCCCGCGTATCGCCGACGCGGGATTCGGTTTCCTTGCGCCGTTCCTTGTAACGCGAAATTCCCGCGGCTTCCTCGACAAAGGAACGCATGTCCTCGCTTCGCGCCTCGATGACGCGCGAGATCATGCCCTGCTCGATGATCGCGTAGCTGCGCGCACCCAGGCCCGTGCCAAGGAACAGCGTCGTGATGTCCTTGCGACGGCAGCGCGCGCCGTTGATGAAATAGCTCGATGCGCCGTCGCGCGACACCACGCGTTTCAGCGAGATCTCCGCGTAGTTCGCGTACGAGCCGGAGATCTTCCCGTCGCTGTTGTCGAATATGAGTTCGACGGACGCGTTGCCCACCGGCTTGCGCGCGCTGGAACCGTTGAAGATGACATCCGTCATCGAGTCGCCACGCAGGTGGCGGGCGGACAGTTCACCCATCACCCAGCGCACGGCATCGATGACGTTGGACTTGCCGCAGCCGTTGGGGCCTACGACGCCCGTCAGGTTGGACGGGAACAGCACTGTGGTCGGGTCGACGAACGACTTGAATCCGGCCAGCTTGACCTTGGTCAGACGCATCGGGGTGACAATCTTCCGGGAGGACGGGGAAACGCCGGTTAGTGTAAATTAACTGGCCAAACTTATGACTACCAAACCTTCCACCGACCTCGAGACCTTCCCGAATCCCGCGCCGGAACGTGATTACACGATCCGGATGACGCTTCCGGAGTTCACCTGCCTCTGCCCGAAGACCGGCCAGCCGGATTTCGCGACGCTGAAACTGGAATACGTGCCCGACCGGCTCTGCGTCGAGCTGAAATCGCTGAAACTCTATATCTGGGCCTTCCGCGATCGCGGCGCGTTCCATGAAGCCGTCACGAATGAACTCCTGGCGCACCTGGTCTCAGTGACCGCGCCGCGTTTCATGCGGCTGACGGCCGAGTTCAACGTCCGGGGCGGCATCTATACAACCGTGGTCGCACAGCACCGCGCGCCGGACTGGACACCCCCGGCCGAGGTCGTCCTGCCCTGAGGTCCGCGGCGCTGTACAGCGCCGCACCCCCCGGTATAATCGCGCGTCCTCCATCCAGGGTTGGAGTTCCTTAGGAGCGCGTGATGCCGGCAAGGAAAACCGTGGCCAAGAGTGCCAAGGGCAAGAAAACCGCTGCAGCCAAGCCTGCGGCAAAAAAGCCCGTGGCCGTGGCCAAGAAACCTGTCGCCAAACCCGCCGTGAAGAAGCCTGTCGCAGCCGCCAGACGCGCGGAACCCGCCAAGGCCAAACCCGTCGCCAAGCCTGCCGCGAAGCCCGCGGCTCGCCCTGTTGCCAAAGTCCAGGACAAGAAACCCGCAGTGACTGAATCGACCAAGACGTCCAAGTCAAAGAAATCCGCCGACAGTTCGCAGGTCATCCCGGCCGCGAACCTTGCGGAAGACAGCGCGACCACCTCACGCGACAGCAGCCTGCTGGCCGGTCCCCGCAATGTACAACCCTACGTCGCCAAGCACGGCGAGCAGTACATGAGCCGGGAGCAACTGGACCACTTCCGCCAGATCCTCTCGACCTGGAAGCGGGACCTCATGGTCGAGGTCGATCGCACGGTTTCGCACATGAAGGATGAGGCGGCCAATTTCCCCGATCCGAACGACCGCGCCACGCAGGAAGAGGAATTCAGCCTCGAACTGCGCACGCGGGACCGCGAGCGAAAGCTGATCCGCAAGATCGAGGAAGCGCTCGAGCGTATCGAGGACGGCAGCTACGGCTACTGCCTCGAAACCGGCGAGCCGATCGGCGTGAAGCGCCTCGAAGCCCGCCCCGTCGCCACGCTCAGCCTCGAAGCACAGGAACGCCGTGAGCGCCGCGAGCGCCAGTACGGCGACCGCGACGACCGGTACCGCTGACTCGCGCCGCGCCTATCGCGGCCGATTCGCGCCATCGCCCAGCGGATCCCTGCATCTGGGATCCCTTGCGGCAGCACTGGGCAGCTGGCTCGATGCCCGTCATCACGGCGGGTCCTGGCTGATCCGCATCGAAGACCTCGATACGCCCCGCGTCCTCCCGGGCGCAGCGGAAGAAATCATCCGGGTCCTCGCCGCCTGCGGACTTGAATCCGACGAATCCCCCCCGCTGCGCCAGTCGACCCGTACGGACGCCTACGCAGCCGCGTTCGCCACGCTGTCCGGGCTTGGCATGACCTACCCCTGCAGTTGCACCCGCCGGGAAACAGCCTCCGGCACCTATCCCGGCACCTGCCGCCGGGGCACCCGGGGTCCCGCGCCCTGGTCCTGGCGGCTGCGCATGCCTGAATGCGGCACCGTGGAGTTCGAAGATGGCTTCCAGGGTCCTCAGCAACGGACGTGGCGGTCCCTGGGTGACCCCGTGATCCGGAGGCGCGACGGGATCCCTGCCTATCAGCTTGCGGTCGTGGTCGATGACAGCGCGCAGGGCATCACGGACGTGGTCCGCGGCGTCGACTTGCTCGACGCCACGCCCTGGCAACTCGAGATCCGCCGGCTGCTCCAGGGCCCGCCGGCCCGCCATGCCCACCTGCCGCTGGTCCGGGAACACGACGGTCGGAAACTATCCAAGTCGGAGAGCGCCGCGGCGATCTCCGGACTGCCTGCCGGGGCAGCCCTCGTCGCCGCGCTGGACGCGCTTCATCAGGCCCCTCCTCCGGACCTGGCTTCGGAGTCCGTCCCCGCGATCCTGGGCTGGGGGCTGCGCAACTGGACCCCGGCCGCTCTGGCGGAAACGACCAGTTCCTGATCGCAAACGGTTCCGTTTTGCGCTTTAATCTTGCGCAGCACCATGATTGTGGAAATCGTGCATTATCGTGGTGCCGCAAAGGAGAGCTGCCATGAGCGATACCCGCGTCATCAAGAAGTACCCGAATCGGCGCCTTTACGATACGGTCGAGAGCCGCTACATCACGCTCGCAGACATCCGCAGGCTGGTGATCGAGCGCATCGGATTCCTGGTTGTCGACAAGAAATCCCAGCAGGACATCACCCGTTCGATCCTGCTCCAGGTGATTGCCGAGCAGGAGCAGCGAGGCGAGCCCTTGCTGAGTCAGGAATTCCTCTCGCAGGTGATCCGTTGCTACGGAAGCGCCGGCCAGGGCGTCGTCACCGACCACATTGAACACGCCATCGTCGAAGCCGCCGAAAGGCAGCGTGTGCTCAAGGAACAGCAGCGCGCCGCCGGCGGCGAGTCGGCATAAGACAAAAGGCCCCGCCACCTTTCGGTTGCGAGGCCTTCGGTGCGCCGGGTGCGAACCCGGCGCAGGCACCTGCACTCGACGTCAGGCGACGTCGACGCTGCGCATCGACAGGCGCACGCGGCCCTGGCGATCCACCTCCAGCACCTTCACTCGGACCACGTCGCCTTCCTTAAGCTTGTCGGCCACACGCTCGACGCGCTCGTCGGAGATCTGCGAGATGTGGACCAGTCCGTCACGGCCCGGGAGGATCGTGACGAAAGCGCCGAAGTCCATCAGGCGCGCGACGCGGCCTTCATAGATACGGCCCACTTCGACATCCGCCGTGATCAGCTCGATGCGGCGCTGGGCTTCGCGGCCCGCCGTGCCGTTGACCGACGCGATCTTGACCGTGCCATCGTTCTCGATGTCGATCGTCGTACCGGTTTCCTCGGTGATCTGGCGGATGACCGCACCACCCTTGCCGATGACGTCGCGGATTTTTTCCGGGTCGATCTTCAGCGTGATGATCGACGGCGCCCACTCCGACATGTTCGCGCGCGGCGTGCTGATGATCTTGTTCATCTCGCCGAGGATGTGCTGCCGGCCTTCGAGGGCCTGCGACAGCGCGATCTTCATGATCTCGGGCGTGATGCCCTCGACCTTGATGTCCATCTGCAGCGCGGTGATGCCTGTGGCCGTGCCGGCCACCTTGAAGTCCATGTCGCCCAGGTGATCTTCGTCACCCAGGATGTCGGTGATGACCTTGAAGCGCTCGCCTTCGAGCACCAGGCCCATGGCGACGCCCGCGACCGGCGCCTTGATCGGCACGCCGGCATCCATCAGCGCGAGGCTGGTGCCGCAGACGGAAGCCATGGAGCTGGAGCCGTTGGATTCGGTGATTTCCGATACTACGCGCAGCACATAGGGGAATTCCGCCATGTTAGGCAATACTGCCAATACGCCGCGTTTGGCCAGGCGGCCGTGGC
>JBEEKA010000173.1:0-2687 GCA_041168985.1 Pseudomonadota bacterium
CAGGAACTCGATGGCCTTGATCCATTCCCCTTCTGTCAGCCGCACGTCGCGCACGAAATCGTGCAGGTGCGTGACGAGTGACGTCATGATCTGCCTGAAGCGCGGATCCGGCGCATCCTTCAAGCGGTCGATGACGGCCTGCGTGATCGACTGTTCCGTGACTTCGCGCATCGAGACTCCCCCGTTTAGGCGACCGAGCATACGATGACGCCATGAGCACGCGCTACACGGCCTTCGACGGGTACCCCGACAACCAGTGGTGGGTTGCCGCGCACTCCGGCGAAGTGACGGACAAACCCCTGCCACGCATCCTCCTTGAGGAAGCCTGCGTAATTTACCGGCCCGGGCCAGGGCAGATCGCCGTGCTGGAAGACCGCTGTCCGCACCGCCAGATCCCCCTGTCCCTGGGATCCCTGGTCGATGGCAGCCTGCGATGCAATTACCACGGCCTGCGCTTCGGTGCGGACGGACACTGCGTGCACGCGCCGGGCGTCGCAAGGCCGACCGCTGCGTTGTCCGTCCGCAGCCACCCTGCCATCGAGCGCCATGGCTACGTCTGGGTCTGGTTTGGCAGCGCTCCGGCGGATGCATCGCGGATCCCGGACTACGCCTGGCAGGTATCCCCCGACTGGACGGGCCGCATCGGCTACGCGCTGATCGGCTGCAGCTACCTGCTCGGCATGGAAAACGTGCTCGATACGTCGCATTTCGCCTATCTGCATCCGAACTCCGTCGGCAGTTCGGGCTACGCCGATGCCCCTTTCGATTCCTGGATCGAGGACGACGGGACGGTCGTATCGAAACGGCGGGTGGAAGGGCTCAAGCCCTCGGGCCTTTTCAACCGGCTGACCGATGCAGCCACGGTGACGCTGACGGACGAGATGCGCTGGCAGGCGCCCAGTTACCTGCGTCTGCAGACCACCGTCGAAGCGCCGGGGGCCACCTTTCGCATGCGGGGCCTCGCGCCCTACACGCCGGAGCGTCGCGGCGCGCACCATCACTGGTTCGCGCACTTCTGCGACTTCCCACTGTCAACGGAACAGCAGGACGTCATCACGCGCGTGGCGCACGAAGCCATCGAGGAAGACCGCGCCGTGCTCGAAGTGAACCAGTCGCGCATCGATGACGGCACGGCACATGAACCGGTGATGTTGCCGGGCGACAAGGCCGCGATCCTGATGCGCCGGCGCAATCGGGAGTTCCTCGCACAGATCGGTCGTTACGCGCCGGTCCGCACCGGTCGCTGAGCCCATCGATGCGTGCGGCCCAGATGATCTGGCGTCGTGACGAACGACAGCGCCTGATCGCGGATCGACTGCGCACACCGGTGTCCGACCGGCAGATCGCATCGGAGCGCATCGCGACCCATCTGGATGCCCTGCTGGTCGACCTGGAAGGCCGCGTCGTCAGCGGCTACTGGCCACAGCGCGGCGAGCCCGATCTGCGTCCCTGGCTTGCATCACTCGTCGGGCGCGGCATCCGCTGTGCCCTGCCCGTCGTCATCGCGAAGTACGCGCCCCTCGGGTTCCGCCGCTGGCAGCCAGGCTCGCGCATGGAAAGTGGCTTCTGGGACATTCCCGTGCCCGCCGACGGCGAGTCGGTGACACCCGATGTACTGCTCGCGCCGGTCGTGGGATTCACCCTGCAGCACTTCAGGCTGGGCTACGGCGGCGGCTACTTCGATCGGACCCTGGCGAGCCTGCCCCGCCCCTGGCGTGCAATCGGCGTGGGCTATGCCTCGGCCCGGACCACGGGATTCGAGCCCCTGCCCCACGATATCCCCCTGGACGCCATCGTGACCGAGGCGGGGGTGGCCTGATTCGGCCATGGCGTGTCACTCACAGCCGTTTCAAAAGCTCCGTCAGCAGTGCACGCCGCAGCAGGGGTTTGGGCAGGTAGCCGCTCATCCCCACGGCAAGTCCCGCATTGCGGTCCTCCGCGAAGGCATCGGCTGTCAGTGCCACGATGGGCGTCTGCGCGTATCCCGGCAGGCGCCGGATCGCCACCGTCGCATCGAGGCCGTTCATGACCGGCATCTGCATGTCCATCAGGATCAGGTCGTACTGCCCGGCCTTGGCCTTTTCCACGGCCTCAAGCCCGTTTTCCGCCACGTCCAGGTCGATTCCGGTGTCAGACAGGTACTCCCTGACCAGCTGCACGTTGACATCGACGTCTTCGGCGATAAGCAACCGCTTGCCCGCATAGAACTGCTGGATCAGCACGCCCAGCTCCGCGGCCTCCGGCGTGTCATGGGCGGTCTGCAGCTGCAGCGACGGGTCCACTTTGTCCACGCGGACCGTGAACCAGAAACAACTGCCCCGGCCCGGCTCGGACACCACGCCGGCGTCGCCTCCCATCTGCCGGGCAAGCCGCTGCGTGATCACCAGTCCCAGCCCCGAGCCGCCGAATTTCCGCGTCGAACTGTTGTCCGCCTGCGAGAAGGGTTTGAACAGTTTCGACTGCTGCTCCGGTGTCAGTCCCGGACCGGTGTCCGCGACCTCCGCTTTCAGCAGCAGGTCAGCGCGCGATTCCTCGACCACCGAAAGTGTCAGGGACACCCGACCTTCGTCGGTGAACTTGACGGCGTTGCCCAGGTAATTGACGAGCATCTGTGTCAGCCGCGTGGGGTCGCCCCTCAGGCGGTCCGGTGTTCCGACGACCTCGAACAGGAAACCCAGCTTCTTCGC
>JBEEKA010000174.1:0-9376 GCA_041168985.1 Pseudomonadota bacterium
CTGCAGGAAAAACCCGTCCTGCTGACGCCGGGCTTCGGCGGCGGACACAACTGGAACCCGATGTCCTACAGCCCGATCACGGGGCTGGCCTACATCCCTGCCCAGGAGCAGTACGAGGTCAACTCGCGCAAGCCCATCGGCGAGTTCAAGTTCGTGCTGGGCCAGTCGACGAACGGCCAGGCCATCGGCAATTACCCCGAGCTGCGCAAGGAACTGAACGAGTACGCGCAGAACAACGAGAAGGGCTATCTGCTCGCCTGGGACCCGGTGAAACAGAAGGAAGCCTTCCGCGTCCCCTACCCCTTCCCGGGCAGTGGCGGAACGCTGGTGACGGCCGGCAACCTGGTCGTGCAGGGCACGATCAACAAGACGCTCGCGATCTACCGCGCGGACAACGGCCAGAAGCTCTGGGAGATGCCGGTGCAGAGCGTGCCGGCCGCGGCGCCGATGACTTACGAGGTCAAAGGCAAGCAGTACATCGCCGTGAATGCCGGCTGGAACAGCGCCATCGTCGCGAAACTGAGCACACCGGACAAACCGTTCTCGTTCGCCGAAGCGCGACTGCTCGTGTTCTCACTGGACGGCCGGGACAAGCTGCCTCCCGCACCTGCTTCCGCGTCGATCGAACCGCCGCCGATCGAACAGCAACCGGTCGAAGCCGTGAAGGCGGGTCAGGCGCTCTATGCCGAGCATTGCGCGATCTGCCACGGACAGAACGCCGTGGGCGGCGTGAAGGACCTGCGTTTCCTGTCCGAAGAGAAACACGCCAGCTTCTTCGACATCGTACTCGGCGGACTGCTGAAGAAGGGTGGCATGCAGAGCTTCGCCGACAAGGTCACGAAGGACCAGGCGGCGCAGATCCACAGCTATCTGATCAACCGCGCCCAGGAAGACTGGCAGCCGGACTTCATGCGGCCTAAACGGAAGTAGGCGGGGACTCCGGGAGGAACTCGATTTCGTTCCCCTCGCTGTCGTCGACGAGCAGCGCCGTCAGCTTCCCGCCCGCACTCTGGGCGCGGACGTGGGCGCCACGCGAATGCATCAGGTCCCTGGCCTCGGCCAGGTCCGGGACCGAGAACACGATATGCAGCCAGGACGGTGCGAGGATCCCCGGCGGCCGGACAGTGGTCGCCGTCGATGGCAACTCCACGAGGCCCACGCCGAAGCCCGGCATGGAGAGTTCGGCAAAGCGGACCGGCCCGGGTTCGCGGACGCCCTGCTCGACCAGTTCCATCCCCAACACACGGCGGTACCAGTCCACGGCACGCGACAGGTCCAGCACGATGGCCGTGATGTGGTGCGCGCGGATCCTTAGAGTCTTCTCATTCATTTCGGTGATCCCGACGACGTCGCCGCCGCCTTCTGTTTTCGTCGGACCTTTTCCCCGGGCATCCGATACCGCAATGCCTCGACGAACAGCGCAAAGGCCGGTGTCATCTGTCGCCGATGAGGATAGTACAGATGGTATCCCGTGAATGGGGCGCACCAATCGGACAGCACACGCACGAGCCGACCGTCGGCCAGATCGGCCTTCACGCAGTCCTCCGGCACGAACGCAACACCCAAACCGGCCCGAACCGCGGCAAGCCTTTGCGTCAGCGTGTTGAAGATCAGTTGGCCTTCCACGCGAACCCGCACTTCCCGACGCCCGTTTTCGAACTCCCAGGCGTAGATTCCGCCCGAACTCGTGAACCTCAGGTTGATGCAGTCGTGCGCATGCAGGTCCTGCGGCACGCGCGGCGGCTTGCGGCGCGCGAAGTAGGCCGGCGTCGCAACAACAGCCATGCGCAGGTCCGGCCCAACCCTGACGGCGACCATGTCCTTGGCCACCTGTTCACCCAGCCGGATACCGGCATCGAATCGCTGCGCCACGATATCGGTCAGCCCGTAGTCGAGGACGAGCTCGACGCGGATGTCCGGATGGGCGGGCAGCAGCCTTGCCAACGCCGGCAGCAACACCGTTTCCGCCGCATGTTCGGCGCAGGTGACCCGGAATGAGCCTGCGGGCGTATCGCGCATGGCGGCCAGCGCCGCGATCTCGGCATCGATGTGCTCCAGGGCGGGCCCGAGCGTGGCGAGCAGCCGCTCGCCGGCTTCGGTCGGCGACACGCTGCGCGTGGTCCTGACGAGCAGCCTGAAGCCGAGCCCGGCTTCAAGGCGCCTTATGGCGTGACTCAGGGAGGACTGGGTCAGCCCCAGCGTGGCCGCCGCACGCGTGAAACTTCGTTCCCGGGCCACGGCGACGAAGGCGGACAGGTCCGCCAACTGCTCGCGCTTCATGGACTAGCTCATGCCGGACGCCCGGCCAGCATCGCCTTGACGTACTCAGGACGCAGCGGAATGCGACGCGCCGGCTTGCCGGTCGCATCGAAGAACGCCGCGGCGATGGCGGGCGCAGCCAGCGCGTTTGCGCTTTCCGATCCCTGCCCATAGTTGCCCACTTCCGGACGGGGCGCGATCACGATCTTGACCTCGGGCATCTCGCCCATCGTCAGGATCGGGTAGGTCGACCAGTCGACGGACGTGATGCCGCTCTCGTCGAAGGCCACCTCTTCGCGCAGCGCCTCGCTGACGCCCATGAGGCTGCCGGCCTCGGCCTGCCGACGGAGCTGCAGCGGATTCACCACGATTCCCGGATCCACGACTGTCGTGATGCGCTCGACCTTCACGACGCCGGTGGAGAGATCCACGGCGACATGTGCCGCACAGGCCCAGTAGCCATTGTCACGCAGCATCAGCGACACGCCCCGTCCCCGGACCACGCCCTTCCCCGCGGCACGCGCGGTGGGCGCCGGCGAAGGCCGCGTATTCCAGCCCGACTCCTCCCGAAGCCGCAACAGGATGGCCTTGAAGCGTTCCTCCCCGACATGGTCGAGGCGGAACTGCAACGCATCGGCGCGAGCCAGTGCCGCCGCTTCCGACATCGCGGTTTCGCGCGGGAAGTTCTGCTGGAACTGGGCCGGAGTACGCATCGAATGGTCGCGCAGCCCGACCGCGATCGGTGATTCGCGCTGACCCAGCTGGAAGGTGCCATGACCGTGTTCGGACACGTTGTCGATGGCCCCATAGATCCAGCGATCGGCGATGTTGTTGCGGGCGCCGTGAAGCGGGAAGGGATTCTTCGGTCCCGGGGGTTCGATGGTCGGCAGGCCGGCCAGGACCGCGCCGATCGGCCGGTCGTCCTGCATCGGCGGTCCGCGATGGTCGGCCTTGTACGACACGATCCTTCCGGACTCATCGAGACCGATGCGGATGTCGGCGTATGAAGTCGACGACTGCGTCGACCACTGCATGTCGTCGGCACGCATCCACTGCACCCGGACGGGTCGCCCCAGTTCACGCGACAACAGGACGGCCTCGTCCTCCGAACCCGCGTTGCCACCGTTCGAGCGGCCGTAATGACCCGGCCCCGCATAGGTCCGGACCACGACGTCGTCCTCGGACTTGCCCAGCATTTTCGCCAGCAACCCGCGCAGGTACTGCGGGTTCTGGCTGTGCGTGTGGACCGTCACCGAGCCATCGGGCTTCACGTCGCCGACCGACACCGTCGGCCCGATCGGCGCGTGCTTGAGGTAAGGCATGAAGTAGGTGCCGGCATGCGTGCGGGCCGACGCGACACCGGCGTCTCCCTTGTTCGCGGCGCCCGGCGCCACCTCGATTTCCTTCCAGTCGACTTTGCGCTGCAGGTGATCGAGGAGCTTTCCGTGGCCGGGAAGTCCCTTCCAGTCACTCCAGCGCGTCGTGCCCGCCAGACCCGATACAGCCTGAACGGCTTCCCACTCGTTGGGGGACACCACGGCCACGAGGTTGCCGATCACGACGACACGTGCCGTCGGATAGGCCTTGGCATCGACGGTGCCGGCCGTGACCAGCTTCGAACCGAGTGTGCGCGGGTGAACGACGCGCGCGTGCCACATGCCAGGCAGCTTGACGTCACCGACCCAGGTCAGCGTCCCGTCGATCTTCGGGGGAATGATGCTGTTGCGGTAGGACTTGCCGACGATCCGGTAGGACGACGGCGGCTTCAGCGGCGGATTGCCCTGCACCTGCACGCCCATGAAATCCGTGGCCCGGCCGGAGACAGGGATCGTCAGCCGCAGGTCCTGACCGGCGACCAGCTCGCCGAGCGTGATCGAACGCGCGCCCGCCGTGACCACGCCGTCTTCCAGCTTCACGTCGCTCCGCGGCACGCTGAATTTCGCCGCAGCGAGATCCAGCACGGCCTCGCGCGTGTACGCGGCGGCCTTGCGCAGGTTCAGCAGGTTCGTGCGCAGCAGCCCGAAGGTGCCGCCGCCATCGGGCGTGCGGTCCGTATCGCCCGTCACGACTTCGGTGATCGCTTCGAAGGTGACACCGAGCTCTTCGGCGACGGCCTGACGATAGGCCGTGAAAATGGAACTCTGGCCGAAGTCGCATTTGCCCGTGCGGATCCAGACCGTGTTGTCGGCGTGGATCTCGATCCATGACGCAGGCTGCTTCGCATCGAGGGACGTGGATGCGGCCTTTGACTGCGCCTGAACCGATTCAAGGCCCAGCACGACCACCAACGAACCGCCGGCGGCGAGGAAACCCCGCCGGGACAGGACAGCCGAGACCGGCTGCACGGTATCCGGGGCGTTCACTTGCCCCTCCCCTGCGCCACGAGCTGCGCGGCTCGCTGGGCGCCTTCGAGGATGGCGGCGTAGCTGCCGCAGCGGCACAGATGCGGCGATGGTCCGGAGGTCGTCAGCGCGGCCTTCACGTCTTCATTGCTGGGCTTCGGGTTGTGCTCCAGCAATTCGGTGACCTTGATCATCATGCCGTACTGGCAGATGCCGCACTGGGGCACCTGCTCGTCGATCCAGGCCTGTTGCACCGGGTGCAGCGTTCCCGCAGCCGAAGCGGCCGGCAGCTTTTGCTGGCTGGCCCAGCGCGCCGGAAGGCCTTCCACGGTCGTGACTTCCTTCGCCCCCACGGCAGCGATCGGCGTCACGCAGGCGCGCACTTCCTGCCCATCCAGCAGCACCGAGCAGGCGCCGCACTGGGCCAGGCCGCAGCCGAACTTCGGCGTCATGACGCCCAGTTCGTTGCGCAGCACGTAAAGCAGCGGCGTTTCAGGTGACGCCTCGACGCGTCGCGATTCGCCATTCACGAGGATCGTTTGCATGGGGACCTCTGTCAGGGCGCGCGGAAAGCACGCTTGCGCCGAAGCCTAGCAGCAGCCATGGGACCCGAATATCGCGCAAATCCACTTGGACTCATGAAAATTGCCCATGAATCCAGGGCGCCGCCTAGCGACCGAAAGCTTCGCCCCCCGC
Organism: Pseudomonadota bacterium; assembly: GCA_041168985.1. Taxonomy (GTDB): domain Bacteria; phylum Pseudomonadota; class Gammaproteobacteria; order Steroidobacterales; family Steroidobacteraceae; genus ZC4RG30. The sequence continues at coordinate 5,298 of JBEEKA010000174.1, forward strand.
CCGGGGGCTGGGCGCAGGCATCGGCCGTCCCGTGACCGGGTTCGGGTAATGGAAGGGCTCGGCGTAGTAACTCGGGTAGGCCAGATAGACCACCTTCGGCGGAAGGTCCGGCCAGGGCGGGAACTTCTCGGGAAAGGTGTTGGTGATGACGTTGTCGCGCCAGCCGACCTTGTAGCCCGAATACATGTTGAAGGGACCGTGCAGGGTCTTGAGCCGCCAGACTCCGTCCTTCTTGATGTACTCGTTCTCGTAATAGCAGTGCCCCCATCCCCCCGAACTCATCACGAACGCGATGCAGCGGGCTCGGGCCGTGACGCCATCCGGCAGGATCGTCGGCAGGCACTGGAACTGCTGGTGATCGATGAGCAGCCCCTCGCGCGGACCGATCGGACCGAGGCCGACGTTCATGTATTCGAAGACGCGGGCGCGGCCGGTGAAGATACCCTTGCCGCCGATCTCCAGCGTCGCATCCTCGTCGAAGAGTTCCGACAGGGATCGCCACTGCGCCTTGTCCACGTAGTAACCGTAGGCGTTCTGCACGATCTCGACGTCCGTGAGGTCCTGCAGACGCGTGATGCGCGTGCCGGCTGCCTCGAGGCGCGACTGCAGGGTCTGGATGTCCACGTCGGACCGCGCCCGGGCCTGTGACAGGGACACGAGGCCGAGGTACAGCGCCAGCAGGATCCTAATGGGTTTCAGCATGGCGTCACTCTCCGGCGTGCGGTTTGCCACTGACGGGATTCGCATAGTGGTATGGCACCACCTGCAGCGTCGGGAACGACCGGTAAATCGCGGTGGGCGGCCTGTCAGGCGGTACGGCCGTACTGGGACCCTCGACGGGGAAGGGCTTTGCCGCCCAACCCTGCTCGTAGTCGCCCCAGAACGTGACGTAGTAATGCAGCGCGCTGAACTTCCACGTCCCCTTTTCGTTCACGTACTCGTTTTCGTAAACGCCACCACCCCATCGGCCCTTGCCCGCGCGCGACAGCAGCACGTCGCTGCGCCAGCGCGCCCTGGCCGTCCGGTTGTCGGCCGACACATGGATGATCGGCTGCGCCATGACGTAGTTGTTGAGCTGGCCGGCCTCGAGGCCCTGCGGCCCCATCAGCGACAGCCCGCGCTCGATGCTCGCGTTGCCGACATACACGCCGCCCTGACCGAACTCATAGCTGCCGTCGCGACTGAAGAGTGCGGCGGCCTGTTTCCACTGGCCCTTGTCGATGTAATAACCGTACATCGCCTGCAGGTTTTCGATGGCGCGCGACGAGCGGACGCGCCCCAGTTGCAGCTCCCTGGCATCCGCCAGGGCTTCAAGCTGACCCAGCGCGTCGTCCGCGCGCTTCACGGACTTGAGCGGGGCGCGACTCTGCAGGGCGGCGGGCGTTGCCTCCCCCGCGTAGTGATACGGCGGGATGAAGGTTGCAGGAAACGCCTTGTAAGGCACCGCCGGCGGCGCATCCGGAGGAAAAGCCTTCGCCACTTCGGAAGGCGCCTCGCCGGCACCGGACTTCAACACGGCCCAGCCACCCTCGTAGGGCGCTTCGAAGTTCAGGTAGTACTGGCGCGCCGCGATCTTCCACACGCCACCGTCCCTGACATAGCGGTCCTCGATGACCGCATCACCCCAGCCGGCCCATTTCCTGTATTGACCCAGCAGGCCCCATTCGCGCCAGCGGGCCTGCGCGGACTGACCATCGGCGGCCACCGTCACGACCGGCTGCAACTGCATGCGCAGGTTCAGGCGGCCAAAGGGCAGTCCCGGCGCCTCCGTCAGGCTGCCGCCGCCATGACGGGTCAGCAGTTCCCGGATACGGTTTTTTCCTTTGTAGACCCCGTCATTGCCCCACTGGAAGCTCGCGTCTTCCGTGAAGAGGTCGGCTGCCTCGCCGAAAAAGCCCTTGTCGGTGTAGTAACCGAAGGCGCGGCCGAGCCGCTGGACCTGCGTGATGGCCTCGACCTGCGCGGTTTCCGTTTCGATCGCCGCAAGACGTGACTGGAGCGACGCGAGACGGGCGCTGTCACCGGCCGCGTGGACCGCAGCCACCGGCAACACCGCCAGCAGGCATCCCAGGATGCTGGACTTCATGGATCACCCCCGACCGGTCGCTGTGGCGCCGGCTTTCCGGTTAGGGTAGTCGAATATGCCGCGCTGGACAGCCCTCGCCGGACTCCTGTTTCTCGCCACGATGCCGCGCGCGCCGCAGGCCCATCATTCCATCGCGCACGACTTCGATGTCGGCCAGCATCTGAGGCTCGAGGGGCGCATCGTCGACTTCCACTGGAAGAACCCACATTGCGCGATCCGCCTGGCCGTGACGCGAATCGATGGACGCGTCGAAACCTGGGAGGTGGAAAGCGGCCCACTCAATGCCCTGTCGCGCCGCGGCTGGACCCGGACATCGTTGGAAAACGGAAAACGGGTGGTCATCGACGCCTATCCCGCCCGCGATGGCAGTCGTCGGGCCAACGCCCGTGAAATCGAGACCGAGGACGGCGTCCACCTCAACGCGGCAAGTTCCTACCTGGCACCGAACAAACGCTGAGCAACATCCATGGAAATTTCCCGACGCAAAGCCCTCGCCCTCGGACTGGCCGGCGCGGCATCGACCGCCGTCGCCGCCCCACAGGTCACGATCGCGCGCGACAGGGCCGTGACCTGGCACCGGGATGCCGAAGGTCGCCGCGTCGCGGACCTGGGGAACGGTCAGTTCCTCAACCCGATCTTTTCCGGTGACCACCCTGACCCGACGCTGCTGCGTGACGGTGACGACTACTACCTCACGTTCTCGTCCTTCGATGCTTCGCCGGGCCTGCTCATCTGGCACTCGCGCGACCTGGTGAACTGGTCCCCGCTGGGGCCCGCGCTGCCGTCTCCCCCGGGGACGGTGTTCGCGTCGGACCTCGTGAAGCACGCGGGTCGCTACTACCTCTACATCCCCTTCATTCCCGCATCCTGGTCGAAAGACCTTCCCCCTGCGCCCAGCATCTACGTCATCCACGCACCGGACATCCGCGGCCCGTGGAGCGAGCCGATCGACCTTGGCATCCGCGGTTACATAGACCCGGGGCATGTCGTCGGCGAGGATGGCAAGCGCTACCTGTTCCTGAGTGGTGTATCCCGCGTGCAGCTGGCGGATGACGGCCTGTCCACCGTGGGGGCCATCGAACAGGCCTACGAGGGCTGGAAGTACCCGGACGACTGGATCACGGAAGCCTATGCGCTCGAGGGCCCCAAGCTGTTCCAACGCGGCGACTGGTTCTATCTGGTGTCCGCGGTCGGCGGCACGTCCGGCCCGGCCACGAGCCACATGGTGATCGCCGCGCGCTCGCGGTCCATCCAGGGCCCCTGGGAAAACTGCCCTCACAATCCCATCGTCCGGACCCGCAGCAGCGAAGAACGCTGGTGGTCCCGCGGCCATGCCACGGTGTTCGAAGGGCCGGACGGTCGACACTGGATGATCTACCACGGCTACGAAAACGGTTACCGGAGCCTCGGCCGGCAGGTGCTGCTGGAACCGGTGCGCTGGGACAGCGACGGCTGGTTCCACGCCACGGGGGGCGATCTTTCCCGGCCCCTGCCGATGCCCGCACGGGATCCGTCGCCGAAAACGCCGGCACAGTGGTCGGACGATTTCCGGGCGCCCGCCTTCGGGACGCGCTGGACCTTCTTCGGTGCCGCACCGGACGAGCGGCGTCGCGCCCGTTTCGAGGAGGGGTCACTCGTCCTGGCCTGCAAAGGCTCGGACCCGGCAGACAGTTCGCCGCTCGTGGGACTCTCAGGCGACCTCGCCTACGAGTGCAGCGTCCAGGTGGATATCGACCCGGAGGCCCAGGCGGGCCTGCTGCTGTTCTTCAACAACCGCCTGTTCCTCGGCATGGGCATTTCCGGGGACGGCATGATCACCTGGCGCGGCGGGAACCGGTCGTATTGGACGGAGCCCGCGCCGAAGTCCCGTTCCTTGCACCTGCGCATCGTCAACGACCGGCAGATCGTCACCCTGTATTACAGCCCCGACGGGCAGGCCTGGACGCGCCACGGGATCCGAAGCGAGGTGTCCGGCTACAACGCCAATACGGTG
>JBEEKA010000175.1:0-4260 GCA_041168985.1 Pseudomonadota bacterium
AAGTACTCGGACTACGGTAAGTGGGCGATCGCTGGCTGGTACCAGGTGTTTCTCCAGGATCCGGATGGAAACATCATTGAAGTCCACCAACCGAACATGTGACGTCGATGCCTCGTCATCATGGTTGATCCAGGTATTGAAAACACTGCGATGAACGGTGGAAGTCCGACGCAGTTCGGTGGACCGAGGCGCCGTCCCGAGACGTGCACCATGGCGGGCGTGCGACGGATCGCCGCAATGCTCGATCTGGATCCCTCTTGCGTGGAGGGGAGTGGGCTGCTTCCGCGCGGCTGGCAGTTCATGTTGCTCGGGGGAGAAACGCAAAGGTCCCGGTTGCGGGCTGATGGGTTCCCGGGGCTCGGTCCCGTGCTGCCTGGCCTGGATCTGCCGCGTCTCCTGTTGGGTGGGCGCAGTGTTTCCTTCGTCGCCGATATTCCAGTCGGGGCAGAGCTCGTCCATACGAGCGAGATCGAAAAGGCTGTCGGGAAGGGCGATGGGACCAACCCGATGACGGTTATAACCGTGCGCCATGAGTTGTCGGCCGCAGGCGGCGCGGTAGCGGCGCTGGTTGAACGGCAGACCTACGTGCTGATGGCGCAGCGTGCGGCGACGTCCCGCCCGGCGGATGGCGTTACCTGGACGGATGTCGTCGCGAGGACCTGCGTGACGCCGGACGACACGATGCTGTTCCAGTATTCCGCCCTGGGATTCAATTCCCACCGGATCCATGTCGATCGCGATTTCGCGCGGAATGTCGAAGGCTATGAAGACCTCGTGGTGAACGGTGGTCTTTCGACGCTGCTCATGACCGAGTTCGCGCGGAACGAACTGGGACTGGTTCCCCGGTCGCTCGCGACCCGACATTTCGCTCCCCTGTATTGCGGTCGGGAAATGCATCTTTCGGCCGAGAGACTCGACGACAAATGGCGTTTCAGGGCCTGCGACGAGAAGGGCATCCTGTGCGCTGAAATGGTGTTCGAGCCGAAAGGCCCGGGGAGCGGGCATGTTTGAGCCCTTGGCCGGCATCCGGGTGCTCGACCTGACTTCGGTCGTGGTCGGGCCGGCGTGTACCTGGCGCCTCGGGCAATACGGCGCCGATATCATCAAGTTGGAGAGCCCGGACGGGGATCTCATGCGTGGGCTGGGCGGCCAGTCGCCAACCGGCCAGCATTCCGGTACCTACCTCCACCTGAACCGCGGCAAGCGGAACATCTGCGTCGACCTGAAGGCGGCCGGGTCCCGCGAACTGGTGTCCAGGCTGGTCGAGGCTTCCGACGTCATCATCGCCAACATGCGTCCCCAGGCCCTGGTGCGGCTTGGCCTGGATGGGGACTCGATACGCAAAGCGTATCCCGAAAAGATCTATTGTCTCATCACCGGTTATGGCAGCGATGGTCCTTACGCCGGATTGCCGACCTATGACAGCGTCGTGCAGGGCGTCTCGGGAGTTGCCGGCCTGACCCAGGCCCGTGATGGCGTACCGACCTACGTGCCGATGCTGGTCTGCGATCACGTGGTGGGCGAGATCGCCGCCGGGACGATACTGGCTGCAATCCTCAACCTGCGTGCCACGGGAAAGGGATGTTCGGTCGAAGTGCCGATGTTCGAAACGATGGCGGCTTTCGTCCAGCAAGAACACATGGCGCAAACCAGCTTCGACCCTCCGGTGGGCCCGGCAGGGGACCGGCGCATGTTGAGCCAGGACTATCGACCGGTCCGGACCGCAGATGGCTGGATTGCCCTCACCGTGAATACCGATGCGCAGGTCAGGGCCTTCCTGGACGCCGTTGGTCGCGCGGACCTGGTCGGTGATCCGCGATTTGCGACCGTGGGCGCGCGGGCCAGGAACGGCAAGGAGTGGCTCGCGATACGTGGCGCTCCTCTGGACAGCAAGACCACCGAGGAATGGCTGAAGATCCTTCGCAAGGCCGACATCGCAGCCATGCCCTGTCATACGCTGGAGTCGCTCCGGAAGGATCCGCATCTCGAGGCGGTGGGTCTGGTCACGATGGAGCGGCATCCAACGGAGGGTCGGACCGCGGCGATCCGATCGACGATGAGCTTCGACCGGGCCTATCTCCCCCTCCGCGCGCCGGCCCAGCCGCCGGGCTGGGCGACGACTGAAATCCTGCGCGAACTGGGGTACTCGGAAACGGAGGTCGAGCGACTGCTCCGGGAGGGCGCTGTCCGCCAGTCAGGCATTTAGCCCCGACGAAGGCTTGCTTTCACCGGGGCAGCCATCCCGCCGAGATGCTCTATTTCCGCTCCCAGTCAAGACGTAGTTCACGCAGCGACAGGTTCATCCTCCGTTCCGGCCGGACAATCCGAAAGCGGGCCGACGACTGGTCGTCGGCCCGCCAAGTCTGGTAGCGGTACTTCTTCGCGCCAAGAAAAAATGGCTGCGCAAGGCGTCCTGCCACCTCGGTTGCCCATTAAAACGCGTGCCAGAGAGCACACAGAGGGATGAACATGTCTGATAGACGCGCGTCGAATTGCAGCGCGGGGGTTCTGCTCGCCGCTGGAATGTCAGTGTCCGCCATGCCGGCCCAGGCACAGAAGGCCGTCCAGGAAGATGACGGCGGGATCCAGGAAGTCGTTGTCACGGCGGAAAAGCGCTCGGAGAGCGTCCAGCAGGTACCTATCGCGATCTCGGCCTTCGACGGCAATTCCCTGCAGGAGCGCGGCGTAGGCAGCGTCAGCCAGTTGGCAGCCCTTTCGCCAAACGTCAATCTCGACTCCGGCGTGTCGTTCACTTCCTCGACGGCCGTCCTCGCGGCGTCGATTCGTGGCATTGGCGCAAGCGATTTCGCGTTCAACATCGATCCCGCCGTGGGCATCTACGTGGATGGCGTGTATCTCGCCCGGTCTGTCGGCGCGAACCAGGACCTGCTCGACGTCCAGCGCATCGAGATCCTGAAAGGTCCGCAGGGGACGCTGTTCGGGCGCAACACGGTCGGCGGCGCCATATCGATCGTCACCCGGGACCCCGGAAAGGAATTCGCCGTCAGGGGTGACGTGACGGTGGGGCGGTTCAACCTGCTCGAGGTTCGCGGTTCCGTGGACCTCCCGGTGTCAGATGTCGTGTCCACTTCGCTCACCGCGGACGTGAAGACGCGCAATGGCTATGCAAAGCGACTCCCTTTCCCGGACTCGGCGGTCTTCAACACCAGGTCCTATACCGCGTATCCGGCTGCCGAGTTCGAGTCGCCGTCCCGGGAAGGGGACGAGGACTCGCGGACCATTCGCGGCAAGATCCGCTATGACGGTGGCAGGCTTCGCTTCACGGTCGGCGCGGACTATCAGTATGCGGAAGGGGCTGCCCCGACGAAGCTCCTCTTGACGACGGAGAACGTCCCGGGGACGTTCGCGAATCTCTACAACGCCTGCATCGGCCTGCCGACAGCGACGCTCCAGGCCGCGGGAATCCTTAACGCCTGCAGTTCATCGGGAACCCAGTACCCCTCGGTACGCCGTAACGTGATCACCCCGGTGGCCCGGTTGTACGGGCTCGCAGGCGTGAATGCGGACGGGAACCCGAACAACGACGTCCTGCCCTACGACAGTCGTTTCCTGACGAACAGTCCGGACACGAGTTATGCAAATGGAAACAACTACTCCCACCTGACCAACTGGGGGGCGACCGCCAGCGGGGAATACGAGATCTCCGACGACGTCCTGTTGAAGTCCATCACGGCGTACCGAAAGAGCCACTGGACCAGCGGCCTCGACGGCGACGGATCTCCCATCAACATGTCGACGTACAGCTTCGACCAGAAGCAGAACCAGTTCAGCCAGGAATTCCAGCTGGTCGGTGCCATGCCGCAGGCGCACCTGAATTACGTCCTCGGTGCCTACTACTTCAAGGAGTCCGGCTCCCTGGTCGACTACGTCATGTCGGGAGAGGGTCTCTATATCATCGATGGGCCGAACTGGCTCGACACGAAGAACTACGCCACCTTCGGTCAATTGGACTTCAGGCCGAACGATTTCCTCGGGGTCACGGTAGGTGCGCGATATACGCACGAAGACAAGACTTTCGAGGGCGGGCAACAGGAGCTCAATGGGCTGTTCTACAAGCTGGCCGGTAACGTGTGTTCCAACCTCCAGGGTGACGTGACCCCGGGGGCCCTTCTTCCCAACGGGCAGACCTGCCGCGTCGGGAACAACTATCCCGATCCCAACAATCCGTTGCGGCTTTATCCTCCCGGAACGAACAAGCTCGCGTTCGACAATTTCTCTCCGAAGGTCGGCGTGCAGTTG
>JBEEKA010000176.1:0-5483 GCA_041168985.1 Pseudomonadota bacterium
GAGTACCTCACGCCTGCGAAGGTCGATGACGTACTGGACAAATTGAAGTAACACGCATGGGAAAGTGGGACGACAAGCTGAATCTGGTGTGTTTCGAGGCGCTGAAGCACCCGGAATCCTGGAAGCTCGAGAACTACCGCAAGATCGGTGGTTACGACGCCTGGGAAAAGATCCTCGCCGAGAAAACCCCGCGCGAAGCGATCATCGAGACGGTCAAGGCCTCTGGCCTGCGTGGCCGCGGCGGCGCCGGTTTCCCGACGGGCGTGAAGTGGAGCTTCATGCCGCGCAACGCGCCGGGCCAGAAGTACGCCGTGTGCAATTCGGACGAATCCGAACCCGGCACCTGCCATGACCGCGACATCCTGCGCTACAACCCCCACCAGCTGGTCGAGGGCATGGCGATCGGCTGCTACGCGATGGGCGCGACGGTCGGCTACAACTACATCCGTGGCGAGTTCCTCGGCGAGCCTGTCCCGCGTTTCGAGGCCGCGCTGGCCGAAGCCTATGCGGCGGGACTGCTCGGCAAGAACGTCCGCGGTTCCGGCATCGACGTGGACATCTACTGCGCCGTCGGCGCGGGCGCCTATATCTGCGGCGAGGAAACCGCGCTGCTCGAGTCCCTCGAGGGCAAACAGGGCAAGCCGCGCTTCAAGCCGCCGTTCCCGGCCAATTTCGGCCTGTACGGCAAGCCGACGACGATCAACAACACGCAGAGCTATTCGTCCGTCCCGACCATCCTGCGCAAGGGCGCGGAATGGTTCGCCGGCCTCGGCGTGCCGAACTCCGGCGGTACCGTGATCTTCTCGGTCTCCGGGCACGTGGCGAAGCCGGGCAACTTCGAGCTGCCCATGGGCATTCCCTTCGCCGAGCTGCTGGAGATCGCCGGCGGCATGAAGGGTGGCCGCAAGCTCAAGGCCGTGATCCCCGGTGGGTCGTCGACGCCGGTCGTGCCGGCCGAGATCATGCTCAAGACGAACATGGACTATGACTCGGTCCGCGCCGCGGGTTCCGCGGTGGGTTCGGCAGCCGTGATCGTCATGGACGAGACCACCTGCATGGTGAAGGTCCTGGAGCGCCTGTCGCGTTTCTATGCGTCGGAGTCCTGTGGCCAGTGCACGCCCTGCCGCGAGGGCACGGGCTGGCTGAACCGCATGCTGAAGCGGATCCTTGCCGGCCAGGGGCGCCGCGAGGACATCGGCATGCTGGTCGAGGTCGCCAACAAGATCGAAGGCCACACCATCTGCGCGCTCGGTGACGCGGCGGCGTGGCCGGTACAGAGCTTCATCAAACATTACCGCCACGAGTTCGAATACATGGTCGACCATGGCGGCCGCAGCCTCGTTGACGGGGAACGCGTGGCAGCATGAGCGATCCAGTGAACACCGATACCGTCAACATCACCGTTGACGGATGCCCGATGAAGGCCCGCAAGGGCGAGATGATCATCCGGGTCACCGACTCGAACGACGTCTACATCCCGCGCTTCTGCTACCACGAGAAGCTGCCGGTTGCGGCCAACTGCCGCATGTGCCTGGTCGAGGTCGAGAAGGCCCCGAAGCCGATGCCCGCCTGCGCCACGCCCGTGGCCGAGGGCATGGTGATCCACACGAAGTCGCCGAAGGCGATTGCCGCGCAGCGCGCCGTGATGGAATTCCTGCTCATCAACCATCCGCTCGACTGCCCGATCTGCGACCAGGGCGGAGAGTGCGAGCTGCAGGACCTGGCCGTGGGATATGGCCGGGACGTTTCGCGCTATGCCGAACGCAAGCGCGTCGTGAAGGACAAGAACATCGGTCCGCTCGTATCGACGGACATGACCCGCTGCATCCACTGCACGCGCTGCGTCCGATTCGGCCAGGACGTCGCCGGCATCCCGGAGCTGGGCACGACGGGCCGTGGCGAACACAACGAGATCGGCACCTACGTCGAGCGCAGCGTCAACCACGAGCTGTCCGGCAACATCATTGACCTGTGCCCGGTCGGCGCGCTGAACAGCAAGCCGTTCCGTTATCGCGCCCGCGCCTGGGAAATGACCCAGCAGCCGCTGGTGTCGCCGCATGACGGCCTCGGCACGAACCTCTACGGCCACATCTTGCGCGGCCGGCTGATGCGCGTCGTGCCCCGCCGCAACGATGCCATCAACGAGACCTGGATTTCCGACCGCGACCGATTCAGCTACGAGGGCGTGTATTCGGCCGATCGCCTCGAGGCGCCGATGGTGCGGGACGGCGCCGGCTGGAAGACCGTCGACTGGCAGACCGCCCTCGAGCGCGTGGCCAATGGCCTGAAGTCGCTGCCCGCGTCTTCGCTGGGTTTCCTCGCCAATCCGTCGTCCACGACGGAAGAGCTGGCCCTGTTCGCCCGGATCGCGCGCGGTCTCGGCAGCGCGAACCTCGACCACCGCCTCCGTCAGCAGGATTTCAGCGGCGACGCCGCGGATCCGCTGCTGCCGCAGCTGGGCATGTCCATCGCGGATGTCGACACGCTGCAGTCCCTGCTCGTGGTCGGCTCGAACCTGCGCCATGAAATCCCGCTGCTCGCGAGCCGGGTGCGCAAGGCTGCCGTGAAGGGCGGCGCTCGCGTGTCCTTCCTCAATCCGGCCGAGTTCGAGTACCTCTTCCCGGTGGCGAACCACTGGGTGCTGTCGCCGGCGAAGCAGGTGGCGGAGCTGTCCGCGCTGGTGGCTGCCGCCACGGGCACGGCCGCGCCCGACGGCATCGTGGTTGACCAGAACCACCATGATTTCGTCTTCGGCCTCCGGGCCGCGCAGCGCAAGGCGATCTGGCTGGGCCAGCTTGCCGTTCGGCATCCGGCCTATGCGACGCTGCGGTCGCTCGCACAGCAGCTGGCTGCCGCCACGGGCGCGTCCTTTGGCGTGCTCGCGGAAGGCGCCAATGCAGCCGGCGCCCACCTTGCGGGCGTGCTGCCGCATCGTGCCGCCGGTGGCGCGGCGACGACCGAAGTCGGTCTGAACGCCCGCCAGATGCTGGAAAAGCCGCTGCAGGGCTATGTGCTGCTCGGTGTGGAGCCTGGTGCCGATGCCCTGCATGCCAACGCGCTGGCGTCGGTGGGCGCTGCGTCCTTCGTCGTCGCGCTGACGCCCTACGCGAGCGAAGAGCTCAAGTCCGTTGCGCAGGTGCTGCTGCCGGTCGGCAGCTTTGCCGAGACCTCGGGCACCTACGTGAACCTCGAAGGCGAGTGGCAGAGCTTCCCGGGCGCGGCGCAGCCGGTCGGCGAGTCGCGTCCCGCCTGGAAGGTGCTGCGCGTGCTGGGCAACCTGCTCGGCCTTGCCGGCTTCGAACAGCAGTCTTCGGAAGACGTGCGCGGGGAACTGCGCTCGGCCGTGGATTCGGGTCAGGCTGCCGTCGTGGCCGCGGGCGCGACGTCGCCGGCCATCGACGAAGGCGCCGTCGTCTACGACGTGCCGATCTATCGCGTCGACGGTCTGGTCCGGCGGGCGACGTCATTGCAGAACACGCGTGACGGTGCCCGGGCGCCGATGGTTTACGGCATCCCGCAGGGGGCGAAGTAATGCAACAGTTCGCCACTCTCTGGAACTCGCTGCCGGACTTCGTCCACTCGCTGGCGTTCATCCTCGCCGTGACGATCGTCCTGATCGTGTCGGTTGCCTTGCTGACGCTGTGGGAGCGCAAGCTGATCGGCTGGATGCAGGTACGTCGCGGGCCTAACCGCGTCGCGATCTTCGGCCTGCTGCCCGGCATCGGACAGCCCTTCGCCGACGTCGTGAAGCTGCTTCTGAAGGAAGTGGTGATTCCGTCGCAGTCGAACAAGGTGCTTTTCCGCATTGCGCCCGCGATCGCGCTGATCCCCGCTTTCGCGACCTGGGCGGTCGTGCCGCTGGCCCCGAACCTGTCGATCGCGAATGTCGACGCGGGCCTGCTCTACGTCCTGTCGCTCACCTCGGTGGGTGTGTACGGCGTGATCATCGCCGGCTGGGCGTCGAACTCGAAGTACGCCTTTCTCGGCGCCATGCGTTCGGCCGCGCAGATCGTCGCCTATGAAATCGCGATGGGCTTCGCGCTCGTCGGCGTGCTCATGGCGGCAGGCAGCCTGAACCTCGGCAAGATCGTCGAGGCGCAGCAGGGCCTGTTCGGCTGGAACTGGACCTGGCTCTTCCCGCTCTTCGTCGTGTACTTCATTTCGGGTGTCGCCGAGACGAACCGCGCACCCTTCGACGTGGCGGAAGGCGAATCGGAGATCGTCGCCGGCTTCCACGTCGAGTACTCGGGCATCGCCTTCGCGCTGTTCTTCCTCGCCGAATACGCGAACATGATCCTCGTCGCGGCGTTGACGTCCGTGTTCTTCTGGGGCGGCTGGCTGTCGCCGTTCGACGGGTTCATCGCACCGGACAGCGCGCTGTTCCAGGTGCCCGTACTGGGCCTGTTGCTCGGCAATGGCCTCCACTGGCTTGCCGCGAAGATCTTCTTCTTCCTGTGCGTGTTCCTGTGGCTGCGTGCGACGTTCCCGCGTTACCGCTACGACCAGATCATGCGTCTGGGCTGGAAGGTCCTGATCCCGGTGACCATCGTCTGGATCGCCGTAGAGGGGCTCATGGTGTACTACAAGATCGGACCCTGGAGCGCCTGAGCATGTCCCGCGCCAGCATCATCAAGACTTTCTCCCTGTGGGAGCTGCTGAAGGGCATGTCCCTGACGCTGCGGACGCTGTTCCGTCCGAAGATCACGATCAACTACCCGGAAGAGAAGACCCCGCAGTCGGTGCGCTTCCGTGGCCTGCACGCCCTGCGCCGTTATCCGAACGGCGAGGAACGCTGCATCGCCTGCAAGCTCTGCGAGGCAGTCTGTCCGGCGCTTGCGATCACGATCGATTCGGACACGGCCGCGGACGGCACGCGCCGGACGTCCCGGTACGACATCGACCTGTTCAAGTGCATCTATTGCGGCTTCTGCGAGGAAGCCTGCCCGGTCGACGCCATCGTCGAGACGCGCATCCACGAGTACCACATGGAACACCGGGGCGAGAACATCATGACCAAGGACAAGCTCCTGGCCGTGGGCGAACGCTACGAAGCCATGATCAACGCGGACAAGGCCGCGGACGCCCGCTACCGCTGAGGCGGTCGGGAAGGGGAGAGGCATGCTGGTCCAGTTCCTGTTCTATGCGTTCTCGCTGGTGCTGATCGCTTCGGCGCTCGGTGTCATCACGCTGCGCAACCCGGTCCACTCGGCGCTGAGCCTCGTGGTTTCGTTCTTCACGAGCGCCGCGCTGTGGCTGCTCATCGAAGCCGAGTTCCTTGCCATCGTGCTGGTGCTCGTCTATGTCGGAGCCGTGATGGTGCTGTTCCTCTTCGTCGTCATGATGCTGGACATCAACGTCGAGGAGATCCGCAAGGGCTTCACGCGCCACGCATGGCTGGGCTGGCTCACGGTCTGCGCGATCGTGTTCGAGATCCTCGGCGTCGTGTTCGCGCGCGGGCTGGGCATCGATGCGACCCAGGCCCC
>JBEEKA010000177.1:0-15813 GCA_041168985.1 Pseudomonadota bacterium
GCTTTCCAGCACGATTTCGCGGCGCGCATGGACTGGACCATTCGTGACCCTGCGCACGCCAACCATCCGCCGCGCGTGGTGGTCAACCAGGACGCCAGCGACCAGCCGCTCGTGCTCGATGTGGCCGCGGGTGCTTCGGTGACGCTGGACGCCAGGGCGTCCCGCGATCCCGACGGCAATGGGCTGGGCTACCAGTGGTTCCACTATGCGGAAGCCGGCGCCGAGCCGGACGTGTCGCTGGCGGCCGTCACGCTGCAGGGCGCGAGGGAGCCCGTAGTCACGGTGCGTGCCGACGACACTTGCCGCCCGAACTGGCTGGCCTCGCAGAAATGCGGAAAGAGCGGTGTCGCCCACATCATCCTGGCCGTCACCGACAACGGCACGCCGGCGCTGACGCGCTACCGGCGCGTCATCCTGCGGATCAGCGGCGGCTGAGGAACGGCCGGCTTACTTCGAGTTGCACACGATGGTCATCCGCGCGCGCGCCGGCGGATCGACCACGTTGCTGTAGAAAAAGCTGTCGCGGATCATCAGCACTTCGAAGTGCGGCGACAGCAGGTCCTGCAGTTCCTGCTGCGTGAAGTGGTGGGGCATCTGCACCTGCCGGCCCCCGATGTCGTCGTAGGCAATGAAGCGCTGCTCGTCGCTGCTCATCGTCTTGAGCAACAGGATGCCGTTCGGCTTGAGCACGCGTTTGACGCCCGCCACGTACTCGTCGTGCTGGAAGCTGACGATCGAGTGGTAGCAGCCGCGGTCCAGCACCAGATCGAACATCTTAGGAGGCAACTTCGATTCGGTGATGTCGTCCAGCATGAACAGCGGCTTCGGGCCCTTTTCACGCGCTGCCGCCAGCTCCGCCTGATGTAGGGCCGTCACGGAGATGTCCGTCCCGACCACGCGGTGCCCGAGCCGCGACAGCTCGATGGCCTGTGATCCGCTGCACGTCCCCAGGTCCAGGATCTCGATCGGTCCCTTGGTCGTGTGATTGATGAAGACGCCGATATCCGGATCCAGGGAATCGTTGTACCAGGGCCATCGATTCGCCTCGAAGGTGGCGTACATCGCCTGGTTCTTGGTTTCCCACTTGGACTTGTTCCATTCCTGGAAATCGGTTTCTTCAGTCATGAGGAACGACCTTGCCGGCTGGCCGGGCAATAACTTTCAAGGAAGCTGCCGTGGTCCGGCAGCAGGGCCAGGTCGCGCGCCACCCTGGCCCGCATGCCGCCCAGCATCTGCTCCAGGTTCGCGGTGCCGGGAACCTGCGTGGCGAGGTGGTGGGTCTGCGGGAAAACGCCCTGCCCCATCATCACCTGGATCCAGGAGTCGATGCGGAACAGGTTGACCTGGTCGGGCCACACATAGGCATTGCGCCGGAAGATCTCCAGCCGGTGCGTCAGGTTCTGCGGCACTTCCATGGTGCGGTAGTGGTTCCAGAAATCACTGTCGTCGCGGAAGGTCTGCTTGTAGTGCAGGATGATGAAATCCCGCACTTCCTCCCACTCGAACCGGCTCTCGGCATTGAAATGCTCGGCCTGCTGTTCGCTGTCGTCGCTGAAGGGGAACAGCCGCATCAGCCGGATCACGCCCGTGGTGATCAAATGGATGCTGGTGGATTCCAGAGGCTCGAGGAAGCCCGCCGCGAGTCCGATGGCCACGCAGTTCTTGTGCCAGACCTTGTGCCGCCGCCCGGTGCGGAACTTCAGCTGTCGCGGTTCCGTGATGGCCGGCCCCTGCAGGTTCTTCAGCAACAAAGCCCGCGCTTCGTCGTCGGAGCAGAAGCGACTGCTGTACACGATGCCGTTGCCGGTGCGGTTCTGCAGGGGAATCCGCCACTGCCAGCCGATCGGGTGGGCGATGGCACGGGTATAGGGCGGCGGCGTCACGACGCTTTCGGACTGCACGGCCCAGGCACTGTCCGCACCGAGCCAGTGGCTCCAGTCCTCGTAGCCGACACCGAGCGTCTCGCCGATCAGCAAGGCGCGGAAACCCGTGCAGTCGATGAACAGGTCGCCCGCCACCTCGGTACCGCTGTCGAGCTCAAGCGCCACGATGTCGCCGTTCTGTTGCGACAGGCGCACGCGCGCGATCTTGCCTTCGACACGCCGGGCGCCCAGCGACTCGCTCTTGCCGCGCAGGTACTGCGCGTAGGCGGTGGCGTTGAGGTGGTAAGCGTAATTGAGCGCCGTCTCGCCGGCCTTGGTCGCGAACTTGCCGTGCTTCGCGGCCTTCCACTCGAGACAATAGTCCTCGAGCTTGCCGCCCAGCCCGCGCGAATTCAGTTCCAGCCAGTACTCGTGGAACTCGGCCATCCACGACCCCTGGCCGATCACGCCGAAGGAGTGGATGTAACTGTCGCCCTGGTTGGCCCAGTTGTCGAAATAGATGCCCAGCTTGAAGGTGGCCTGCGTGGCCGCCATGAACTCGCGTTCGTCGATGTCCATGAGCGTATGGAAGCTGCGCATCGTGGGGATGGTGGCTTCGCCCACGCCGACGGTGCCGATCTGGTCGGACTCGACCAGCGTGACATCCAGCTGGTTCCCAAGACGTTTGATGAGGCTGTAGGCCGCCAGCCAGCCCGCCGTGCCGCCACCGGCGATGACCACGCGCCTCTTCACTGCGACTTCGGTTTCAGCGCTCACGGGACCTCAACGGTTCAGGCTGCGGTGGACAGACGCGCGCAGACGGCGCGCGATCTCCTCGTTCATCTCGGCCAGTGCGCCCAGGGCATGCGCCGGCAGGTGCGCCCGCGGCAACTCGCTGTCGCCGAAGACGTAGTAATCGAACAGCGCACGCCAGGCCTGGCGGTCCGCGAGGGGACGGTCACGCAGCCCGAGGACCGCATGCATCAGCACATCCATCGGGTTGCCCATGTAAGCCGGCGAATCGACCCACCAGTAATTCATCATGACATTGAAGGGATCGCGGGCCTCGACCTCATGCCACCAGAGGCTCGGGTAATACAGGGCATCCCCGGGTTCCATGTCGACCACGCAGGCCGCGTCCAGGGCGTCCCGCAGGCGCGGGAAGCGGGCGAAATCCGGCTGCTGCAGGTTCGCCATCGTGACGACCTGCCCGCCCGGCGTCAGATCGAGCGGCCCCGGATAGAGGTTCGCGACCTGCTCCGGCCGAAACAGCGTGAACCGCCGGCGTCCCAGCACGCAGCAGGCAATGTTCCGCGGAATGTCGTAGTGGGCCGCCGCCACGGATTCGTTGCCGATCCAGATCTTCCCCACGTGCCGATAGCGCTCGAACACCGAGTGGTTGAACAGCAGCGTGTTCTCGCGGGCGAGTTCCGGGAAGCACTCGTCGACCACGATCGAATTCATGTAGTAGTGGCGATGAGCGGGGTCCGAAAACCCCTCCCGGATGAGATCCAGCACGGCCCGCAGGTCATGCCGCTCGGCCCGGTAATTGAACGCCGTCAGGCCTTCGTTGTATCCGAAGCGCCCCCGGATATCGGATTCCCCGATGTAGGCAATGACCGGCTTGCCGTTGTAGCCCCCGGCGAGGCGGGACATCACCTCTTCCGCAGACACGTGAGCCGCCTTCACCAGCGACCAGTCCGCGACGAGTCCGCGCATCAGCACCGGCTCGTTGCCGGCAAACAGTTCATCGAAGGGAATCTGGTCGAACCGAAGGCCTTCGAGGACGCGCACTGAATTGCCCATGGCCGTTATGCCGCCTGCAGCCTCGCGATCTTGAGGTTGATCAGCTTCTGGAAGTTGCCCAGCGACGAAATGAGGAAATGGACCGGGCCCAGGAGCCCCTGTCGATGCAGCCGGTGAAGCTGTTCGCCGCTCAGCGCCGCGAACTTCTCCTGGTTGATGCTGTAGTAGCCGGAAAAATCGTAGCGCAGCTCATCGTATACCGCGATCTCGACCTTGATCTCCTCGATCAGGTCCAGGGCGACGAGCTCCGGATACAGGATCTGGTCGATGCGTCGGCCGGCGTCGATGGCCTGCAGCACCCGCTTCATGCGCTCGAGGTAGGGCGTCTCGCCGCCCAAAGGCAGGAAGACCGGCTGACCGTCGGCCCGCAGCCGCGGGCTGGACTCATCCACCATGATCTTCAGGTCGACGGGGGCATCGGCGCCTTCACCCGCACGGAACAGGCCCAGCGAGAAGGGGCCGCGCGCCAGCATGGCGGGCACGTGGCTGCTGGTCCAGCGGTCCGATTCGACGAAGAGGTTCTCGTCCCGGTCGAAGCCGAGGATGGCGTGCCCCACGAAGCCGGGCGCCTCGTCGGTGCGCATCAGGAGTATCGGGAACTCCTTGTGCAGGTCATTGAATTCGTAGCTCAGGGCCAGCGTTCGGTTGACGAGGTCGCCGTATTCGCGGCGAGCGGCCGTATCCACGGCAAGTGCGCGATGCGTGTCGTTGGAAAGGACGGTCGTGGCCATGGCGGCGGCGTCTCTCGTTCAGAAAAAAAGAGGGGTTCCGAGGCAAGCCTGCGGAACCCCAACAGTCTAGCAGAGTGCCCCCATCTCACGAGAGACGGGGGCACGTGCGCATCAAGTTACTTGAACTTGTAGCGAGCACCCAGCATGAAGCGCGGATCGCCCTCGGCGGCGAAGTGCAGCATGTTGTTGGTGCGGCTGGTCGACCGGATGCCTTCACCCGTGATGTTGATGCCGTCCAGGCTGACCGACAACTGGTCGTTGATGTTGTACGACACGTTGAAGTCGATCTGCTTGTGCTCATCGATGAAGGTCGGCGAACCCACCTGCAGGCCCGGGCTGACAGTCGACGCCAGGAACTTGTCGCGCCAGTTGTACGCCACGCGGACCGAGAACCCGTGGTTCTCGTAGATGCCCACGAGGTTGGCCGAATTGGCCAGACCTTCAAGCGCGAACTGGTCGACGCCCGGCGCACCCGCCAGGTTGTAGCCCACGTCACCACTGACGAGCGTGGCGTTAGCCTGGAAGCCAAAGCCCGTGTCGCCGAAGAAGTGCTGCCACGCGAACTCCGCACCCTCGACGTTCGAGGTGTGGGTGTTGACCGGCGTCGTGACCTGGAAGTCGGTCAGCGGATCCGCCGCGCTCGGCTGCAGGTCATAGGCGCTGATCATGGCGAACGCCAGATCCGAGCCACCCGGCTGCGTCGGATCGATGTACGCCGCCGAACCGGTCGGGAAGTGCGTCGGGTCGGACAGGATCGCTGCCATGGTGAACAGGTTCTGCTCGTTCACCGCGAAGCCACGCTGCGTAAGAGCCGCTGCCGCAGCCTGGGCCAGAGGACCCTTGCTGACGTCACGCAGGCCGAACAGGTTCGTGTGCGTCGAACCCGTACCGACGAAGTTGTTCACCGACTTGCGGAACAGGCCGACCGACGCGTAGCTGCCCTTGGCGTAGTACCACTCGACCGAGAGGTCGATATTGGTCGATTCCAGCGGCAGCAGGGCCGGGTTGCCACGGCTGCCCGTGGCCTGGCCACCCAGCAGCGACGGGGTCGGCGGGTTGCCGACCGAGGTCGTCATGTACATGTTGTTGTACGCCGTACGACCGATGGTCTGGCTGATCGAGGCACGCGCCTTGATCGTGTCCGTCACCGCGACCGAGAAGTCGAGGTTCGGCAGCCAGTTGTTGTAGTTCGACTTGGCACCAACCGATGCGAGCGTCGTTCCGAAGTTCTGGCGGAAGTCGTTGTCCGACAGCCAGGTCACCGACTGGGGCGCGTTCTGCAGCGCACCGGCCGTGACGGAGGTCGACTCGTAGCGCAGGCCGGCGACCGTCTGGGTCTTCATGCCCGAGATTTCGCCATCGAACTTTGCCGAAATGTAGCCCGACGTGATCTCTTCCTTGATCGTGTTGTCGTTGAACGACGACGTCGTCAGGTTGTTCACGTTGAACGGCACCGGGCTGCCGCCACCGAACTGCGTGCCCGAAATCGCCTTGGCGTAGTTGTAGACGTTCGGGATCAGGAAGGTTTCCTTGCCCAGCTGCGTCACGTAGTAGCTGCCCGTGCCACCGTGCGACGCGCTGGCCGCGGCGGCGAGCGCCGAGGCATTCGGGTAGCCGGTGAACTTGAGGTCGTTGAACTTCGTCAGGATGTTGATCTGCTTGATCATCGGCTTGGCGGCGGCCGGCACGTCATAGACGCCCACGCCCCAGCCACCCAGGAAGTCCAGGGTGTCCTTGTGGGCCTGGTGCATCTTGGTGGACTGCATGCCCACGCCGAAGTCGACGGTCACGCCCTCGACCTTGTTCCACTTGCCGGCGAGCTTGAACTGGTCGACGGTGGTCGTCTGGCGGGAATCCGTCGTCAGCAGGGCCTGGGTGCCCAGGTCGCCGATGTCCAGGACGCCGTTGTCGGTGCCGCCCTGACCCAGGTTCTGCGTCACGCCGATGGACACATCGGGGATGCCGTTGTGGATCTGCATGGCCTGCCAGCCCGCGCCGGCGGCGGCCAGGTTGGTGCGCCACACGTTCTTGCCCATCGGGCCATCGCCGCCCGACTCGGACTTCGAATGCGCCGCGTCGAAGGCGAGCGTCAGCGTGTCGTCCATGAAGCCGCGCTTGACGTTCAGGCCGTAGGTTTCGCTCTGGTCCTTGGTGGCCATCTGCCAGCTGGCGTGGAAGTAGTCCTTGCCGCGGCCGTTGGCCGGCGCGATGTACTCTTCGATGCTGCTCGCCGAAGCGACGATCGGGTTGCCGTCGTAACCGACGTGCGTGTACTGGCGCGAGTACCAGATGCCCGGCACGAGGGCCGTGTTGGCCATCTTCGTCTGCGTGTACATCGCATCGGCGGTGATCATCGTGTGTTCGTCAGGCGCGAACTGCAACGTGACCATGCCGTTGGCGCGCTGGCGCTTCGACTGGTCGTACTCGAGGCCCACGTTGAAGGGGATCGTGCTAAGCGCGCCGGTGGTCGGCGGATTCGTGACCGTGGCGTTGCTCAGGTAGGACAGGCTCGGCGAGAACGGCTGAATCTGGTACTGCGACACGCTGACGCTGCGGCCCGTGAACTCGCGCTCCTGGTAGGAGCCGAAGACCGAGATGCCGAAGCGGTTGTCGTCGTTCGACCAGCTCCAGAGGCCGCTGGCTTCCGGGGTGATCTTGTTCGCGTCGCCGTCGCGGTCCGACACCGCCTTCACGCCGAACGTCGCCTGGTTCTTGCTTTCCAGAGGCTTGTTGGTCACGACGTTGATCGTCGCGCCGATGCCGCCCGACGCGACGGTCGCGTTGCCCGTCTTGTGGACTTCCAGGGCGCTCACGCCTTCGGAAGCCAGATTCGAGAAGTCGAAGGAACGCGAGGAACCTTCCGCGCCCGAGGTGTTCGAGTTGCCCGAAATGGTATTGACGTGCGCAGCCGGCAGCTGGCGACCGTTCAGGGTGACCAGGTTGTAGCCCGGGCCGAAGCCGCGAACCGTGACCGCCGAGCCTTCGCCGTTCACGCGGTCGATCGACACGCCCGAGATGCGCTGCAGGGACTCAGCAAGGTTGGTATCCGGGAACTTACCCATGTCCTCGGCAGAAATCGCGTCGACAACGCCGGTGGACTCACGCTTGATGTCCATCGACTTCGTCAAGCTGGTGCGGATACCGCTGACGACGACTTCCTCGAGCTGGCCATCGGCGGCCATCGACGGCATTGCGGTAAAACCAGAAATCGCTGCGGAGACCGCCACGGCGACAGCACTACGCTTGCATCCACTCAGTATCATCACGTACTCCCTTTTTCGAAAAAGATTGAGACATCGAAAAGAGGCAAGACACATGGATGCCCCCCCGCTATCGATTCTCGTTGTCGAAACAATCCCCCGAGGCCTGCCAGACAATCGACTGACGCATCGAACGTCGTCCGAGTGCAGAATTGTCAACGTTGTCTTTTTGGACCGGTAAGGGAAAGTACCGTGTGTCGCATGGAATCCGCAAGTGGTGAAATAGCAACATCAGCCCGCCCTCCCCTGACCCGCGTCGTCATCGCCGGCGGTGGCTCAGCCGGCTGGATGACGGCGGCCGCCCTGTCCAACGCGCTGCCTCAGACCTGCCGGATCGTGCTGATCGAATCGGAGGAAATCGGCATCGTGGGGGTTGGGGAAGCCACCATTCCGCCCATTCGACGCTTCAACCAGGCCCTGGGGCTGGACGAGTTCGAATTCCTGCGGCGCACGCGGGGCACCTACAAGCTGGGCATCCAGTTCGCTGACTGGGCAGCCATTGGCCGCCGCTATTTCCATCCCTTCGGCACCTATGGACGCCCCTTCGACATGCCCCAGGTGCTCCACCTCTGGCAGAAGGCCCAGGCGCAGGGCGCGGCAACCGATGGCATCGACGAGTACTGCATGGCCTGGGCCGCTGCCGACCAGGCGCGATTCGCGCCGCCGCGCTCGGACCCGCGAGACGTCCTGTCCAGTTACGACTACGCCTATCACTTCGATGCGTCGTTGTATGCCGCGTACCTGCGGCAGTACGCCGAACAGCGTGGAGTGGTGCGCCTGGAGGGGCGCATCGTCTCGCACCGACTGGATGGCGAGTCGGGGTTCGTGCAATCCCTGCAACTTCAAGATGGCCGCGAAGTGGCCGGCGACCTGTTCATCGACTGCAGCGGCTTTCGCGGCCTGTTGATCGAAGATGCACTTCACACCGGTTACGACGACTGGTCGCACTGGCTGCCCTGCGATCGCGCGGTCGCCGTGCCTTGCGAAAGCGCGGGCGAACTTCTGCCTTATACGCGCTCCACGGCACGGTCCGCGGGATGGCAGTGGCGCATTCCCTTGCAGCACCGTATCGGAAACGGACATGTGTTCAGTTCCCGCTTCATGGCCGAAGACGCGGCCACCCGGATCCTGCTCGAGAATCTGGACGGGCCTGCGCTCGCGTCGCCGCGAACGCTGCGCTTCGTCACGGGTCGCCGTCGTCTGGGCTGGAACCGCAACGTGGTCGCCATAGGCCTCTCCAGCGGATTTCTCGAACCGCTCGAGTCGACCAGCATCCACCTGATCCAGGGCAGCATCCAGCGCCTGCTCGCGCTGTTTCCAGACAGCGGCTTCGATCCGGCCCTGCGCGATCGCTACAACCAGGCAGGCAACGCGGAGCTGGAACGGATCCGCGATTTCCTCATCCTGCACTACCGCTTGAACCAGCGCAGCGAGGAACTCTGGCGCTATTGCGCGCAGATGGCGATACCCGATTCACTGCAGGAAAGCATCGAGCATTTCCGCGATCGGGGCCGCGTGCTGCAACGGGAGTTCGACCTTTTCGTCCCCGCCTCCTGGCTGGCCGTGCACGTGGGTCAATTCAACCTGCCACGGTCCTGCGATGCACCTGCGGTTCCGATTGCAGCAGCCGGCACGCAGTGGCTGCAACGAATGGCCGCCACCCTGCAGGAATCGGCTGCCCGGTTGCCGACGCATGCGGATTACATCGCGCAGCACTGCCGCGCCACGCTGCAAACCTAGATCCTTGCCGCCGCCTGTTCCTCCCGGTCCGGGTACTCCAGCACCTCGTTCCGGCGATCGAACATCATCGTCGGCACCGAGTTCCCGCCGACCGCCCGCCACGTCGGCAAGCCGGGATGTGACGGATTGCCGGTGCGCGCGAACTGGATCCAGGCCCGGCTCATAGCGCTCGCCAGACGTCGAGCGTCGGGGCCATCGCCGGTCATGCTGGCGCAGCGTGCGGTGTTGTCGAATACGAATGGCAGTTCGGCGCAATGGAAGGCCCGCGGGCGCCCGTTCAGGATGGGCGTCGTCCACGTGAACCAGTACAAATAGGTCGGCGCGCCGGTGGCCGCATGCTGCCGGGCCTGTTCGACCGCCGTGCCGCGCACCGAAGCGGCCGCGATCCTCGACCACAGGTCGCAGGGTTTCGCGTCCGGCGTGCGGCGGCGGAACGCATCGATCACCGTACCGGCCCTGTCGCCATGCCGTTTCCGGACCCGCTGCAGCAGTTCGCCTTCGCTCATCGATTCGAAGTCCGGGCGGTTGATGCCGGATTCGAACTCATTGAGTGTCGAACCGACGATCAGGGGTATGCCGGCCCGCAGGTTCGCCGAGGACCGCGCGAAGGGATGGTCGGGCAGGATATGGCCATCGATCACGGGCGCGAAGCCGATCAGTTCGACGATATGGCGGAAGTCCGGCGGACCCGAACTGCCCAGCGCGGGTCGTCGGGCCAATGCCGCCTTGGCGGCGGACGTGATGGCTGCGAAGGGCAGATCCTGGATCCGGCTGATGCTGTCCGCACCGAGCCCCAGCTCCTTCACGATGTCGCCGGCCAGCGCACGCGCCGTCTCGCGGGGCATGCCTTCGAAGAGCGAGCCGCTCTGCACGATGGCGCGATGAAACAGGCCCTTGGCTTCGGGCATGCTCATGAGCGTGCACACCTTGCCGCCGCCGCCGCTCTGGCCGAACACGGTGACCTGGCCCGGATCGCCCCCGAAAGCAGCGATGTTGTCGCGCACCCAGCGCAAGGCCGCCACCAGGTCCAGCATGCCGACATTGCCCGAGCTTTCGTAACCCGGACCAAAGGCCGACAGGTCGAGGAATCCGAAGGCGTTCAGGCGATGGTTGACCGAGACGCAGACCACTTCGCCGCCGCGGGCCAGACGCTCCATGTCGTAGGACGGCAGCTCATGGGCCGAACCTGCCGAATAGCCACCGCCATGCAGCCAGACCATGACGGGCCTGGGTTTGCCCGCTGGCGCGCTGCGCGTCCAGACATTCAGGCGCAGGCAGTCCTCGCCCTGCACACCATCGTTCCAGGCAAACATGAAGGCTTCTTCGTCGTTGGCCCATCCGGCACGCGCGCCCTGAGGCGAAACAGGACCGTACTGGCGGCAGCTGCGGATGCCGTTCCAGGGCTCCGGCGGCTTCGGCGGCATGAAACGATTCCGGCCTCCCGTATCCGCACCATAGGGAATGCCCTTGAAGACCTGGACGCCCTCGCTGGCGTAGCCGGCCACCTTGCCGTGCAGGGTCTGGACGACCTGCGTGTCGTCCAGCGCTTCGACGGGATCGCGGCCGGTGGTCGACGCGGTTCCTCCTTTCCCCGCTCCGGCGGCGCCGGCGGTCGCCGAGGCGACGACACCCACCGCGCCGGCTCCCAGCTTCAGCGCATCGCGCCGGCCGATCTTCGTTCCTGCAGTCATGCGTCCCCCGAATCAGCGGTAATTCATCAACGAGAAATGTCCTTCATGCGCCGGGATGCGCCCGCCCACGATGGCCACCTTCGCGCCCGCCGCCTTGGCTGCGGCCACGCCCGCGGGCGAATCCTCGAAGACGAGGCATTCGGTTATGGGCACACCCAGGCGGTCCGCGGCCAGAAGGAAACCTTCCGGGTCGGGCTTGCCCCGCCGCACATCGTCCGCGGTGATCATAAGCGACGGAATCGGCAGGTTCGCGGCGCGCATCCGGACTGTAGCCAGCGCACGCGAAGCGGAAGTGACCACGGTCCAATCCCGCGCGTCGAGCCGGGCGATGAAATCACCGACGCCGTCCAGCGCGACCACGCCCTGCACGTCGTCCAGCTCGGACTGATGGACCCACTCCGCTTCGCGGGCGACGTCGACCGTGGGGCCTGCGAACCGGCGCACGGTGTCTTGCGAACGCACGCCCACCATGGCCGCAAGCAGGACGTCGACGTCGATGCCGTGCTTCAGTGCCCAGGTCGTCCAGACGCGCTCCACCACGATGGAGGAATCCAGAAGGGTGCCGTCCATGTCGAACAGAAAGGCGGCGAAACGGTGGTTGCGGAACTCAGGCATCCCGTTGACGCTCGTGTGCGGAAGGGAACGGTAGACTCCTACCTTTGGCCGGTTCCATCAAGTCGCGAGGGGCCCCATGCAGAATCCCGAAAATCTGTACCTGCTGCTGTCCGTAGGCGCGTCGATCGTCCTGCTCGTCATGCTGGTTTCGGTACTGCGCCTGCACGCCTTCCTGGCGCTGCTCGTTTCCGCGCTGTGCCTCGGCGGCCTCGCCGGCATGCCCGCGGCGACCTTGCTGGGCGCCGTACAGAAAGGCGCCGGCGATGTACTGGGTTTCGTGGGGCCGGTGCTGGCCTTGGGCGCCATGCTCGGGCAGTTGCTGGTCGTTTCAGGGGGCGCCGACCGACTGGCCGCGGGTCTTGTGGGGCGGTTCGGTCCCGGCCGGGTGCGCTGGGCCATGCTGGTTGTCGCGTTTCTCGCCGGCGTCCCCCTGTTTTTCGAAACCGGTTTCGCACTGCTGGTGCCGCTCGTGTTCGTCGTGGCATCCCGCGCGGGCGTCGCACCGCTCGGGCCGGGTATCGCCCTGCTCGCGGGACTCTCGGTGCTTCACGGCCTGCTGCCGCCGCATCCGGGTCCGACGCTGGCCGTGCAGGCCTATGGCGCCGACATGGGCAAGACGCTGGTCTATGGACTGCTCGTGGCCACACCCACGGCCATCGTGGCCGGCCCCCTGTTCGGTGGCTGGATCGCAGGCCTGATACCCACTACTGCAGCGTCGGACGGGACTGCGACCGGGCTCGCGGCGGGCCACGGACCCTCGTCCCACGGCGCGTCGGAAAGGGGCGACCGGGCGCCACCGGTGGCGGCCTCGCTGGCCGCCATCATCCTCCCCGTCGCGCTGATCCTGTTCGGTTCGGCGGTGACACTGAGCGGGGCCATCGGCCCGCTCAAGGAACTGGCAGGGTGGCTGGGACATCCCATCGTCGCGCTGCTGTTCACGGTGCTGACGGCGACCTATTTCCTCGGTGCAAGGTCGGGGCTGTCCCGGCAACAGGTCACGGGCGCATTGGATGAAAGCCTGCGTCCGATCGCCACCCTGCTGCTCATCATCGGTGCCGGCGGCGCTTTCAAGCAGGTCCTCATCTCGACCGGCGTCGGCAACGTGATCGGCCAGCTGGCCATCGAATATCGTGCGTCGCCGCTGCTGCTGGCATGGCTGGTGGCGGGTGCCGTGCGCATCGCGACCGGCTCGGCGACGGTGGCCGTGATCACGGCATCGGGCCTCATGGTGCCTCTGCTGCCCCTGTTCCCCGGCGTGAATCGCGAACTGCTGGTGCTGGCGACGGGCGCCGGCTCCCTGATGCTCTCGCACGTGAACGACGCGGGCTTCTGGATGGTCAAGGAATACTTCCGGCTCAGCATCGCCCAGACCCTCAAGACCTGGACGGTCCTGGAGACGATGGTCTCCGTGATTGCGCTGCCGCTGATCATCGTGCTCTCCTTGTTCGTCTGATCTTTTCGCGGAGCCCACCATGGACCGTCGTGCCTTCCTGACTGCTTCGATGGCCGGTGCCACGCTGTCTGCCACCGCCGCCACGCGCGACTGGAGCGTCGCGCCCCACTATCCCGACCCGGACATCGTGGCGCTGGATCCGCGCTTCACGTTCGGTGTAGGGACCGGCGGCATCGAACGCATCTCCACGGGTCATCGCTGGTGCGAAGGGCCGGTCTATTTCCGCGACCTGCGCTGTCTGATCTGGAGTGATGTCCCGAACGACCGGCTCCTGCGCTGGAGCGAAGACGACGGCCGGGTCAGCGTCTTCCGCCAGCCGTCGAATTACGCCAATGGCAACACGCGTGACAATGTCGGGCGGCTCGTCACCTGCGAGCACGACACGCGGCGCGTTACCCGCACCGAGCACGACGGCACGATCACCGTCATCGCCGATCGCTTCGCGGGCAAGCCCCTGAACGCGCCCAACGACGTCGTGGTTGCCGCGGATGGCGCCATCTGGTTCACCGACCCCGGCTTCGGGATCCTCGGCAACTATGAGTCCAGCGCGAAACGCCCTCTGGAACTGCCGACGAATGTGTATCGCGTCGATCCTTCCAATGGCCGGATCGCCGTGGTCGCAGACGACTTCGATCGCCCCAATGGACTGACGTTTTCGCCGGACCAGAAGAAACTCTATGTCGCTGACAGCGGCAAGCCCGCACATATCCGCGTGTTCGATGTCGGCGCTGGCGGCAGGCTTTCGGGCGGCAAGGTCTTCGCCGAAGGCAAGCCGGGCCTCGCCGACGGCCTGCGCACCGACATGAGCGGCAATGTGTGGAGCAGTTATGGCTGGGGTGATCGCGCCGAAGACGGCGTACGCTGCCATGCCCCCGACGGCACGCTGATCGGCAAGATCCTGTTGCCGGAAACGGCTGCGAACCTGTGCTTCGGCGGTCCGAAGAAGAACCGCCTATTCATCTGCGCCAGCACGTCGGTCTATGCCGTGTATCTCAACAACACCGGGGCGCAGACCCCCTGAGTCGTTCGGGGGCCCGGCCCCTGCTTCGCGCCCTTATCGGGTGACGACCTCGAGCAGGCGCGAGGCATTCTTCGACAGGTTCCGGTCACCTCCACTCACGGCAAGCGCGCCAGCGGCGTTGTCCCAGCGAAGCTGCGTGCTGACCGAAGTCCTGCCCTTCTCGTAGCCGTACGAAACGCCGTCATCGTCGTACAGGACGAACTGGCCATCCCGTCCCGGATAGACGCGGATGGCGGCAATCGCCTGCTGAACCGCCGTCGAGGGAATGTCGGCTCCCAGCGGCACGATGGACCCCGCGCGCACGAACACGGGGATGCGGTCGATGGGCGCGGCCGCCATGATCCACTGGCCCCCGGTGTATTTCTGGTTCGTCCAGAAGTCGTACCAGTCGCTGCCCGCCGGCAGATAGACCGACTTCTCGACCTGCCCCTGCTCGGTCACCGGCGCCACGAGGAAGGCAGGGCCGAACATGTACTGGGTCCCGAGATTGGCGACCGCCGGGTCGCTGGGGAAATCCATCCACAGCGGACGCATGAACGGCACGCCCGTTTCATAGGTCGACCTGGCCGCGCTGTAGATATACGGCAGCAGCTGGTAACGCAGGCGGTCGAAGCGCGACAGGATGGTTTCGGCTTCCTTGCCGAAAGACCAGATGTCCGCATGCTTGCGGGATCCATGGATCCGGAGCGTCGGCAGGAAGGTGCCGTACTGGAACCAGCGCGTGAACAGTTCCGGGTAATCGTGGTTGTTGCCGACCGTTTCGCGGGCTTCCGAGGGATCGAGGAGCGGGGCGCGAACAGCCTTGGTCGTCTGCGGCAGGTTCTGCCAGCCGCCAATGTCGTTGCCCCAGTAGGCGATACCGGAAGCCATCATGTTCAGCCCGGTGGGCACCTGCCGGGCCAGCGCCTCCCAGGTGGAAGAGATATCGGATGACCAGAACAGCGCGCCCGAGCGCTGCGATCCCAGATAAGCGGCGCGGCTCAGGATCAGCACGCGTCGATCCGGCTTCCAGTTACGCATGCTCTGGGCCACGCCCTCGACATGCAGCAGCGGATACAGGTTGTGATAGCGATCACCGGAGCCGATGGAATAGAAATGGCCATCGGGAACCAGGTCGGGTTCCGTTTCATCGAGCCAGGGATAATCGAAGCCGCGGCTGAGGAGGTTGTCGCGGGCGTGTTCCCAGAACCACTGCCGCGCACCCGGATGGGTCGCATCGAGCAGCGCGCCGGCCCGGTCGGAGCGGAACGGCAGACCATCGACCGTCTTGCCGTCCTTGTCCTTGAGCAGGTAACCCTTGGCATCGAGTTCGTTGAAGTAACGGCTCGAGGTTTCATAGCGGGGCCAGATCGAGATGATGCTCTGCAGACCCATCTGGTGCAGTTCGCGGTTCATGCCGTCCGGATCCGGGAACTGCGCGGGGTCGATGTCCATCTGGCCCATGCGCGTCCAGTGGAACCAGTCCACCACCATGACGTCCAGCGGATACTTCTTCTGGCGGTATGTGCGGGCCACGCGCAGGACTTCGTCCTGGCTGTCATAGCGCGCCTTGGACTGGATCAGACCGAAGGCGGACTTCGGCGGCAGCGGGGTCCGGCCGGTCACGCGGGCATAGGCAGAGTAGATGGCCTGCG
>JBEEKA010000178.1:0-15813 GCA_041168985.1 Pseudomonadota bacterium
AAGGCGTCGATTCGGCCGTGCTCACCACCCAGCTCGAAAACGGCTTGCTGCCCGTGGTGAGCCCGCTGTCGGCCGATGCCGAGGGCACGCTGCTCAACATCAACGCCGACACCGTGGCCGCGGCCATCGGCGCCTCACTGGGCGCCGAGAAGCTGATCCTCTGCACCGGCGCGCCGGGCATCCTCGAAAGCGTCGAGGACCCGCGTTCGGTCATCTCGTACACGGACCTCAAGGGCCTCGACGACCTGCGCAAGTCCGGCGCCATCAAGGACGGCATGCTGCCGAAGGCCAAGGCCATCGAGAGCGCGATCAAGGGCGGCGTGCGCCGCGTGCACGTCATCTCGTACGACGCGCCGGACAGCATCCTCGCGGAAGTCTTCACCAACGAAGGCACGGGCACGATGATCGTGGCCGACGTGAAGGGCCTGACCGCTGCCGAGCAGCAGGCCGGCAAGGCGTAACGCCATGTCACGCCTCTGGGACAAGGGCACGCCGCTCGACGAGCGCGTACTGCAGTTCACCGCCGGCGAGGACTACGGCCTCGACGAGCGGCTGGTGCGGTACGACGTGCAGGCCTCCATCGCGCATGCCGAGATGCTGCATGCCCGCGGCCTGCTCGAGTCCACGGACCTCGAGGCGATCCGCGAAGGCCTGGCGCATATCGCGCTCGAGCACGCCGCCGGGCAGTGGAAGATCACGCTCGAGGACGAGGACGGCCAGACGGCGCTGGAAAAGCGCCTGACGGCGCGGATCGGCGAGGCCGGTGGCCGCGTGCACCTTGGTCGTTCGCGCAACGACCAGGTCCTGACCGCGCTGCGCCTGTACCTGAAGGACGCGGCAGTGCAGCTCGCGGACGGCGCCGACAAGGTCGCTGCGGAACTGGACGCGCTGGGCGAGCGGCAGAAGGACGTCGCCCTGCCGGGCTACACCCACATGCAGCAGGCCATGCCGAGCTCGGTGGCGTTTTGGGCCGGTGGCTTCGCGGGGGAGCTGCGTGATGACGCGGCCGGGCTGCGCGGCGTCCTGCGCCGCATCGACCGCAGCCCGCTGGGTTCGGCGGCGGGATATGGCGCGCCGAGCCTCGGACTGGACCGCGAACTCACGCGCGCGAAACTCGACTTCGCCGAAGTGCAGGAACCCGTCACGAGCGTGCAGATCTCGCGTGGCAAGGCGGAAGCCCAGCTGCTGTTCGAAATCGCGCTGACGATGCAGGACCTGGGACGGCTGTCGGCGGACCTGCTGCTGTTCTACACGCAGGAATTCGCGTTCGTGAAGCTGCCGGATGCCTTCACGACCGGTTCGTCGATCATGCCGCAGAAGCGCAATCCGGACGTCTTCGAGCTGGTGCGCGGCCGCACGGCCTCGGCGCACGGCTGCCTGATGGAGGCGCTCGGCATCTTCGCGAAGCTGCCGTCCGGCTACCAGCGCGACCTGCAGCTGCTGAAGGCACCGCTGTTCCGCGGCATCGACCTCTGCCACCAGGCACTCGACATCGTCGCCGCCGCATTGCCGGCCGTGGCCTTCAATCCCGACCGCATCACGATGGATCCGTCCATCCGCGCGGCGGACGAGGCCTATGCGCTCGTGAAGAGCGAGGGCATCCCGTTCCGGGAGGCCTATCGCCGTGTCGGCGCCCGTTACAAAGGCTGAACGTCCCGACGGCGGATCCCGCCTGCGCCGCGTGGTGCAGGCGGGCTACGCGCTCCTTGCCCTGTCGCTGGTGCTGGCCCTGCTGGGCGAATGGCTGGCCTTCCCGACCTGGTACGCCGTGATTCCCGCTCTCGCGACGCCTTTGCTCCATCGCTCCCGCGCCAACGCACTGCGCACGTCGCGGCTGTCGGCCCATGTGTCCTGGCAGTCGAATACCGTACTGGGGACCTTGGCCGCCGTGGCCGCCTCGATGCTCGTACTGGGTCCCCTGCTGTTCCTCGGCCTGCCGGTGCTGGCCTGGGCACTCGCGCTCATCGGCCTGTGGATGGCCTGGCGCATCGCACGCGGCGTCCACGCACTGCTGACGGATCAGCCCCTCGTCACACGCAGTGGCAGGGACGAATAGCTCGTCAGCGCGTTGTTCACGCACTTCACCGGCTCTCCATCCAGGTCGATGCGCACCGCGCGCCTGGCGAGCGCCTTCAGCAGCAGCTCGGCTTCCAGTCGCGCGATCATCTGGCCAAGGCAGGCATGCACGCCGCCGCCGAAGCCCAGGTGTCCCACTGGCTTGCGCAGCAGTTCGTACCGATCCGGCTCCGGCCATTTCGCCGGATCGCGGTTCGCCGCAGCGAGGCAGACGCCGACGCGCTCACCGGCCTTCACCCGGGCCGCGCCCAGCTTCACGTCGCGTGTGGCCTGGCGGAACAGGGTCTGCACCGAGAGACTGTGTCGCAGCATCTCCTCGAAGGCGTCGCGCGCGCATTCCGGATGTGCATGCAGCAGCTGCCACTGGTCCGGGCGCTGCGCGAGCACGTGCAGGCCGTTCACGAGCGTCGTGATCGTGGAATCCACGGCGGCCGTCGGGAAGATGCGCACGAGGCGCTGTGCCTCGGCCTGCGTGATCTCGCCCGCATCGGCGGCCGCGAACACAGCGGCCCCCAACCCGTCCGGCGACAGGTTCGCGCGATCCGTCGCCTGTTGTACCCAGGCCATGGTGTCGTGCTGCTTCACGGCGGCGACAGCCGCTTCGAAGTTCGCATTGCGCGGACCGGAGGACGCCAGCGCCAGCTCGCCGAACACCCGCATCTGCCAGCGATCCGTCTGCGGCAGGCCCACGGTGTCCGCGATGACTTCGAGCACGAAGGCCGAAACGTAATCCGTTGCCGCGTCGAAACGGCCCCGGGCGACCAGGTCTTCGGCGAGCGCTTCGGCCACCGGCTCGAAGCGCGCGCGCATGCGGTTCAGCGTGGCCGGACCCACGAGCCGCGACATCACCTTCTTGAAGCGGTCGTGCTCGGGCAGGTCTGTTTCGAGCAAGGGGCTTGGCGTCGTGCTGGTCAGGCCCGTGGCATGGCCCACAAGGCCGATGCCGTGGGCCGAACTGAAGGTCGCCGGATCGAACAGGACCTGCCGTGCCAGCGCATGGCCGGTCACGTAATACACGCCGTACTTTTCCAGCCAGGCCACAGGCCCCGCCGCGCGCACGCGGGCCTGCATCGGGTAAGGATCGGCCATCACGGCCGGGTCATAAGGGTCGATGTCGAAGCGGGGGATATCGGCGGAATTCATGGCGAATAGGGTAACGCCAGACTGCCACGGGGACGGGATATCATCCGGCGATGAATGACCGTCGCCTCATCCGGCGCCTTGCGCCCGTCGCCCCCGCACTCGTCCTCGTCCTGTGCCTCGCGGCCTGCGGCCAGAAAGGCCCGCTCTACCTGCCCGATGGCGACATGCCGCAGAAGGTGGAACGCACGCCGGCGGACGCATCGGCCGGCAACACGCCGGATCGCAGCAACGAACCGCGCAAGAAGATCCACTGACCATGGGTACCCCGCTGGTTCTGGTCGACGGCTCGTCCTACCTCTATCGGGCCTTCCATGCCCTGCCACCGCTGACGAACTCGCAGGGCGAGCCAACCGGTGCGGTGCTGGGCGTGCTGAACATGCTGCAGCGTTTCTCGCGCGAGCAGCCGGAAGCGCGCGTCGTGGTGGTCTTCGACGCACCCGGCAAGACCTTCCGCGATGAACTCTTCGCCGAATACAAGGCGCACCGGCCGCCGATGCCGGACGACCTGCGCTCGCAGATCCAGCCGCTGCTCGACGCCGTGCAGGCGCTGGGCCTGCCGATGCTGCGCATTCCCGGCGTGGAGGCGGACGACGTGATTGGCACGCTCGCACGCCGCGCGGCTGCCGCCGGCGAGCAGGTCATCATCTCGACCGGCGACAAGGACATGTCACAGCTGGTCGATGGCCAGGTCACGATCATCAACACCATGACGAACTCGCGGCTGGACCGCGACGGCGTGAAAGCCAAGTTCGATGTCTGGCCGGAACAGATCGTCGATTACCTCGCGCTGATCGGCGACAGCGCCGACAACATCCCGGGCATCGACAAGGTCGGCCCGAAGACCGCGGCCAAGTGGCTCGCGCAGTACCACACGCTCGACGCGATCGTCGAACACGCGGCCGACATCGGCGGCAAGGTCGGCGAGAACCTGCGCGCGGGGCTGGACACGCTCGCGTTGTCGCGCCAGCTGGCGACCATCCACTGCGACCTTGCGCTCGCGCCGGAACAACTGGATTTCACGCCGCGTGCGCCGGACACGGATGCGCTGCGCGCGCTCTTCACGAGGATGGAGTTCCGCGCCCTGCTGCGCGCACTCGATGGCGGCGCGGCGGCGGACGTGCCGGAAACACCGGAAGCGCACCGTGCGCTGCGTGACCGGCAGAGCGAAGTCCGCCACGTGGCGCCTGCCCCGGCCGGCGATGACGTGGACGCCGTGCTGGGCGCCATCGGCCGCGAGTACGAAACGATCACGACGCCCGAGCAGCTGGACCGCTGGCTGGCGACGCTCGCCGCCGCGCCCCTGTTTGCCTTCGATACCGAGACGACGAGCCTCGAATACCAGCAGGCGCGCGTCGTGGGACTCTCCTTCTGCGCCGAACCGGGCAAGGCGGCCTACCTGCCACTGGCCCATACCTATGCGGGGGCGCCGGAGCAGCTCGACCTCGATGCGACGCTTGCGCGCTTCAAGCCCCTGCTCGAGGACGCCTCGAAGCGGAAGGTCGGCCACCACCTGAAGTACGACGCCCACGTGCTGGCGAACCACGGCATCCGGCTCGCGGGCATGGCCTTCGATTCCATGCTGGAGTCCTACGTCTGGAACAGCGTCGCGACGCGCCACGACATGGATTCGGCCGCGGCACGCTATCTCGGCATCACGACGATCAAGTATGAAGATGTCGCGGGCAAGGGCGCGAAGCAGATCGGCTTCGAGCAGGTGCCGATCGAAACGGCAGCCGAATACTCCGCCGAGGATGCGGACGTCACCTTGCGTCTTCACGCCACGCTGTGGCCGCGCATCGCGGCCGAGCCGACGCTGAAGGCGCTGTACGAGGAGATCGAGCAACCCCTCGTGCCGGTGCTCTTTGCGATGGAAGAACGCGGCGTGCTGGTCGACGGCGCACTGCTGCGCGCCCAGAGCGGCGAGATCGCAAAGCAGATACTCGAACTGGCTTCGAAGGCGCATGCCGCGGCCGGCGGCGAGTTCAACCTCGATTCGCCCAAACAGCTGCAGCAGATCCTCTTCGAACGCCTGCAGATCCCGGTGCTGCGCAAGACGCCGACGGGCCAGCCTTCGACGGCGGAGGACGTACTGGAAGAGCTGAGCGAAGAACATGAACTGCCACGGCTGATCCTCGAGTACCGTGGTCTGGCGAAGCTGAAGTCCACGTACACGGACAAGCTGCCGGAACAGATCGACCCGAACACGGGACGCATCCACACGAGTTACCACCAGGCTGTCGCGGCCACGGGTCGGCTGTCTTCGACGGACCCGAACCTGCAGAACATCCCGATCCGCACGGCGAACGGCCGTCGCATCCGGCAGGCCTTCGTCGCGCCGCCCGGACACGTGCTGATGGCGGCCGACTACTCGCAGATCGAGCTGCGCATCATGGCGCACCTGTCAGGCGACGAGGACCTGCTGCGTGCCTTCGCCGAGGGCCGCGACATCCACCAGGCCACCGCGGCGGAAGTCTTCGGGCTGGCCATCGACCAGGTGACGGCCGACCAGCGCCGTTCCGCGAAGGCCATCAACTTCGGTCTCATCTATGGCATGTCGGCCTTCGGCCTCGCACGCCAGCTTGGCATCGGCCGCAACGATGCCCAGCGTTACGTGGACCTGTACTTCCAGCGCTACCCCGGCGTGAAGCGCTTCATGGACGACACGCGCGCGCAGGCCAAGGAGCGCGGTTACGTCGAGACGGTGCGCGGTCGCCGGCTCTACCTGCCCGACATCCGCTCACGCAACCGCCAGCAGCAGCAGTACGCCGAACGCAGCGCCATCAACGCGCCGATGCAGGGCACCGCCGCGGACATCATCAAGCTCGCCATGATCCGCGTGGAAAAAGCGCTGGGCGATTCCGGACTGCCGGCGAAGTTGATCCTGCAAGTGCACGACGAACTCGTGCTCGAGGTGCGCGCAGACGCGATCGCGGCCACCGAGGCGCTGGTACGCGAACAGATGGTCGGGGCCGGCACGCTGAAGGTGCCCATGGCCGTCGAGATCGGGCATGGCCCGAGCTGGGATGCCGCGCACTGACCGGGAAAATATTTTCCAGACACTTGGAACTCTGGCGGGGCGGCCGCATCCAATCCAGTGAGCGTGACGAACGCTCCCCGCTTCCCTCCCTGAGCGGGTTGACCCGGAACACTGAGACCTGTCCCGGGTTACTCTGCCCCGGTGGTTAAAACCCACCGGGGCTTTTCTTCACGCTGCGCACCAGGCCTTCAGTACCGCCCGGGCCTCATCCAGCCCCGTTCCCTTGAGCGCCGACAGCAGGCTTACGCTGGCCCGTCCGGCAAGTTTCGCCTTCACTTCGCGCAGCACCTGCAGGCCCTGGGACCGGCTGAGCTTGTCCGCCTTGCTGAGCAGCACATGCAGGCCTTCCGGGGGCAGGCCCGACCAGTCGAGCAGACCCTCGTCCTCCCAGAGCAGCCCGCGGCGGATGTCCACGACCAGCATCAGGCCCCGGAAACACTGCCGCTCGCGCAGGGCGTCGATCAGCGGACCCCACTTTTCCCGGACGTCGCCGGGCACCTTCGCGTGGCCGTATCCGGGCAGATCGACCATCCGGCGCCCCGGCAGCAGTTCGAAATAGTTCAGGAGCTGGGTCCGGCCGGGCGTCTTGCTGGTCCGCGCCAGCCCCCCGCGGGCCAGGATGGCGTTGATTGCGCTGGATTTGCCGGCGTTTGACCTGCCGGCCATGGCGATATCGACCCCGGTGTCAGGGGGGAACTGGCTCGGCGAGGCGACGCTGAGCAGGAATTTGACGTGGGGAAACAGGCTCACGCGGCGACCACCGGTTCGTTACTGGGTCCGTAGTGTACAATCCCGGCGATTTTCAGCCCGATCTGGGAGCTTGGGGACCGATGACGATTCAGATGCCGAACGCGCTGCGCGCCGCCACGTTTGCCGTTTCCCTGTCCGCGCTGGCCCTATTCGCCGCGCCCGCCTTCGCTGCCGACGCGGCGCCGATCAAGGGCAATGCCGAAGCCGGCGCGACCAAGGCCGCCACCTGCATGGCCTGCCATGGCCCGAACGGCAATGGGTCGATCAGCCCGGAATGGCCGGCTCTGGCCGGCCAGGGCGCCAACTACATCGCCGAGCAGGTCGCCGCCGTGAAGGACGGCAAGCGCTCCATCCCGACGATGCTGCCGATCGTGCAGGGTCTCTCCGCGCAGGACATCGCCGACATCGGCGTGTACTTCGCGCGCCAGACGCCGATGGGCCGCGAAGCGGATTCCGCGACCTGGGCGGCGGGCGAAAAGCTGTACCGCAATGGCGACACCGCGCGCGCCATCCCGGCCTGCACGACCTGCCACGGCCCTGCCGCCAAGGGCACGCCGGCCGCGAACTACCCCGCCCTGCGTGCGCAGCATGCGGCGTACACGCTGAAGCAGCTGAACGACTACGCATCCGACGTGCGCTACACGAAGGACGCGAAGGGCAAGTCGCAGGCCCCGGCCAACGCCGCGATGATGCAGACCATCGCGAGCCGCCTCACGGCGGACGAGCGTCGCAGCCTCGCTTCGTACATCCAGGGCATGCGCTGACGCGCTGACCTCGAACGGGGACCGACATGGCCGCAAGCCACCGGTTGATCGCGTCGGTCCTCGTTCCCCTCCTCTCCCTGACGGTAACGGCCTGCCAGAAACGTGGCGAGCCGGACGCCGCATCGGCGCCTGCGATCCAGCAGGCGGCGACCCGCACCCAGGAATCGATATCCGCCAGCGAGCCCGGCGCCGACCGCGGCGACGTCTCGCTCGAACGCATGGCCACGCTGCCGGAATCCGCGCAGCTGCCGGCCGGCCGCTGGAAGCCCGGCATTCACTACCAGCCCATCGTGCCGGCACAGCCCACGAGCGCCCCGGCGGGACAGGTCGAGGTCCTGGAGTTCTTCTGGTACGGCAGCCAGAACAGCTACCGACTGGAGCCGGCCATCGAGGCATGGCAGGCGCAGAAGGCGCCCTGGATCAAGTTCCTCCGTATGCCGGTGGTCTGGTCACAGGGCCCCCAGCAGGCCCATGCGCGGCTGTATTACACGCTGGAGGCGCTCGGCAAGCTCGACGCGCTGCACGGCGCCGTGTTCGACACCGTGCAGAAGGGCGGCAATCCACTGGTCGCCGAAAGTGACGCCAGGACCCTGCAGCTCCAGGCGCAGTTCGCCCGGTCGCAGGGGATCGACGAAGCGGACTTCCGCAAGGCCTGGGACAGCCCGGCCGTACTCGCCGCCCTGCAAAGGGCCGATGAATTCACGCGCCGTCTTGGCATCGATGGCGTGCCGCGCATCGTGGTGAACGGCAAGTACCTGCTCGTGGCCGGCACCGAGGGCACTGGCGATTCGCCGCTGCAGATCGTCGACGATCTGGCCGCCGCGGAAAAGAAGCGCTGAGCGCGCGGGGTTCCGAATGCTGTCGGTCTTCACCCTCGCCCCCCATGGCCTGCGCCGAATCGAACGCGCAGCCTCGGAGCCCATCCCCGAGGAAGCACTCTGGCTCGACCTGGTCGAGCCGTCCGTGGACGAAGAGCGGCTCGTCGAGGCAAGGCTGGGCGTCGATGTCCCGACCCGCGAGGAAATGCGCGAGATCGAATCATCGAACCGACTGTATGAGGAAGGCGGCGCGCTGTACCTGACGGCGACCATCGTCACGAAGCTGGACACCGAACTGCCGGTCAACGCGCAGGTCACGTTCATCCTGCAGGGTTCGCGCCTCGTCACGAACCGCTACACGGATCCGCTGCCGTTCAGGCGTTTCATCTCCTATGCCGAATCCCACCCCGCGACCTGCAACAGCGCGGCGGCGATCCTCGTCGGGCTGATCGAATCGATCGTCAACCGCATCGCCGACGTGATCGAGCGCGTGGGCGGCGACATGGATGCCGTGTCGGCGGATGTGTTCGGCACGCAGCGCCAGCGCGCGGTCCGCGGCGCCGGCAAGCGCGATTTCAGCAAGGTGCTGGAACGGGTCGGCCAGGGCGGCGAATTGATCTCCAAGGCGCGCGAGAGTCTCGCGAGCCTTTCGCGGCTGCTCGCGTTCGTCCAGCAGTCGAGCGTTCCCCTGCCGCAGGACGTGCGCACGCGGCTGCGCACGCTGTCCAAGGACGTCGTCGCGATGAGCGACCACGCGAGTTTCCTCGGGACGAACCTCAACTTCCTGCTCGATGCCACGCTGGGCATGGTCAACATCGAGCAGAACAACATCCTGAAGATCTTCTCGGTCGTGACGGTGTTCCTGCTGCCGCCGTCGGTGATCGCCGGCATCTATGGCATGAACTTCCGGCACATCCCCTTCCTCGACAGCGAATGGGGCTTCTACTCGGCGATCATGCTGATGATTTCCTCCGCCGTCATACCCTGGGCGGTGTTCAAGCGCCGCGGCTGGCTCTAGGCCGCCGGCGCGCTTTCCGCCAGCAGGCGGCGCAGTTCCGGCATGCAGGAACCACAGGAGGTGCCGCACTTCAGGCGCTCCTGCAGACCCTCGAGCGTCTGGTCCGCCCCACAGGCATCGCGGATCTGGCTTTCGGACACACCGTGGCAGAGGCAGACCATGCGTGACGCCGGCACGAGGCTGGCCGGTGCCTGCGCGCTGGGCGCGAACAGGCGACGGCGCAGCGGCCCCAGCAGGTCGCCCGATGCCCACTGCGGCTGGATCCAGGCTGCGGCGGCCGACTCACCGGCCAGCAGCAGCGCGACGAGGCGCCCGCCATCGAAGCGGGCCCGTTTCACGACGCCCTTGCCGGCGTCCACGTAGCGCAACATCGGTTCCTTGCCGTCCGCCTCGGGCCGCGACTCGGACAGCCCCAGTGCAGCAGCCAGTGATTCGATCAGCGCAGGGTCCGGCGCGAGCGCCGCGCGGGCGCGGAAGACCACGGCTTCGCGTGGCGCGGCGCCTTGCAGGGAGTGCCCTGAAACGAGGACCACGCTCGCCCAGTCGAAGCTGCCCAGGAAGGGCTGCAGTCGGGGGCGCAGTTGCGCTGCGTCGCCTTCGAGCAAGGCGTAAAGGGACCAGGGCAGTTCAAGACGTTCCAGGCGCACGGCCGTGTGCTTGAACTCCGGCTGGCGGCTGACGGGATCGACATGACCCGCGACCAGCCGGTTGGCACCGCCGCCGGCGAGGCTGCGCCGTCCCCAGTGCATGGGCATGTAGAGCTGACCGGGAGCCTGCTCATCGCTGGCGACGACCTGCACGCGCAACTCACCACGGCGGCTGCGCAGCGAGACGATGTCGCCGGATGCCAGGCGACGGCGGGCCAGATCCGCCGGGTGTACGTGGACGGCCGGCT
Source organism: Pseudomonadota bacterium (assembly GCA_041168985.1). Lineage (GTDB taxonomy): Bacteria > Pseudomonadota > Gammaproteobacteria > Steroidobacterales > Steroidobacteraceae > ZC4RG30. Next base: position 10,502 of record JBEEKA010000178.1, read on the forward strand.
CCGGCGTGTGCTGGAACAGGCTCCCGACCGTGCCGGTGCGCGTCATGCCATGCCATTGATCGCGCAGTCGGCCCGTATTGAGCGAGAAGGGATGGCGCGCATCGACACGTTCCGCCGGCATGCGGTGCGGCGTGTCGACGAAGCGCGCACGGCCATCCGCATGCGCGAATCGAAGGTCCGTGAAGAGGCGGGCCGTGCCTTTCGAGCGCGGGTCCGGGACGGGCCACTGGAGTGATCCTTCCTGGTCCAGCCGCTGGTGGCTGAGACCGGCGATGTCGAGGTCACGGCCCTGCGTACTGGCGGCGTGTTCCGCATAGACCTCGGCCTCGGACTGCCAGGGAAAGAGCCGCTGGATGTCGTCTTCCCGTCCCAGCGCGCGCCCCAGAGCCCGCGCGAAGGACGTGGCGATCCACCAGTCCGCGCGGGCCGCGCCGGGAGGCGGCACCGCGGGCCGCACGCGACTGATGCAGCGCTCGCTGTTCGTGACGGTGCCGCTCTTTTCGCCCCAGGTGGCGGCCGGCAGCAGCAAGTCCGCGAAGGCCGCCGTTTCGGCATCCGCGAAGGCTTCCTGCACGACGACGAATTCCGCCTTGCGCAGGGCCGCCTCGACCTTCAGCTGGTCGGGCAGTGACTGGGCCGGATTCGTGCAGGCGATCCAGACGGCCTTGATGCGGCCTTCGTGCATGGCATCGAAGAGTTCGACGGCCGGGAGGCCCGGCTTGTCCGGGACCGAGTCGACGCCCCAGAAACGCGCCACCGCTTCGCGGTCCTCTGACCGGGCCAGGTCCCGATGGCCGGTGAGCAGCGTTGCCATGGCGCCCACTTCGCGACCGCCCATCGCGTTGGGCTGCCCGGTGAGCGACAACGGTCCCGCACCCGGACGGCCGATCTGCCCGGTGGCGAGATGCAGGTTGAGCAGCGCGCAGTTCGCGTCGGTGCCGTGCGAGCTCTGGTTCAGCCCCTGGCACCACAGCGAAGTCACCGCACGGGCCCTGCCGAAAGCCTGCGCCGCCTCGACCAGCTGTGCCGGCGTGATGCCGCACAGTCCCGCTGCGACGGCGGGCGTGAAATCGCGGACGCGTTCGCGCAGGACCTCGAAGCCTTCGGTGTGTCCGTCGATGAACCGCCGATCGATGAAGCCTTCCCAGATCAGTACATGGAGCATGCCGAGGAACAGCGCGATGTCCGTGCCGGGCAGGATCTGCAGGTGGAGGTCGGCATCGCGCGCGGTATCGGTGCGCCGCGGGTCGACGACGATCGTGCGCAGCCCGGGGTTCGCGGCGCGCGCGGCCTCGATGCGCCGGTACAGCACTGGATGCGCCCAGGCCGGATTCGCCCCGGCGATGAACAGCAGGTCTGCATGGTCGATGTCGTCGTAGCAGCCTGGCACGCAGTCCGAGCCCAGGCTGCGCTTGTAGCCCGATACCGCGGAGCTCATGCAAAGCCGGGAGTTCGTATCGATCTGGTTCGTGCCGACGACGGTGCGGACCAGCTTGTTGAAGACGTAATAGTCCTCGGTGAGCAACTGGCCCGACACGTAGAAGGCCACGGACTCCGGCCCGTGCTCGCGGATGATGTCCGCAAGGCGGTCGGCGGCCACGGACAGGGCGCTGTCCCAGTCGACATCACGGCGCTCGCCGTCGCGATGCTCGCGCAGCCGCGGCTGTTCCAGCCGGGTGCTGCCGCGTGCCGTCAGGTGCAGCGTCGACCCCTTCGTGCACAGCCTGCCACGGTTCGCCGGATGGTCCGGATCGCCGCGTACGCCGGTGATCCGCGTGTCGTCGTGCTCGATGATGACGCCGCAGCCGACGCCGCAGTAGGCACAGGTGCTGCGCGTCTCCATGATCAGGCCTGCAACTGCACGCGGCCATCCTGTACGCGGACCGGGCGCCGTTTCACGCAACCCTTGTCCGGCGCGACGACCTCGCCGCTCCGCAGCTCGACCTGCCAGCCGTGCAGCGGGCAGGTTACGCGGTCCCCGTGGACGATGCCCTGCGACAGCGGCCCGCCCTTGTGCGGGCACCGGTCGACCACCGCATGCACGGCATCGTCCGCCGTGCGGAACACGGCAATGGGATGCCCGGCCGGGGGCAGCACGACGCGCGACCCGAGGCGCGGGATCTCATCCAGGGCGCAAAGATCGATCCAAGCGATTTCACTGCCTGCACTCATACCGCGCCTCCCACCGTCTGTCCCATGGCCTGCACGATCGCGATGCCGCGAAATTCACGACCTTGCGGGGAGTCCGCCGCCGCCGCCGCACGCTCCAGCCACGGATCCACGTAACCCTGCAGCGCGTACAGCAGCCTTTCGTAGAGGGCCTTCCGGTTCTCGGCGTCCTCGACGACGCGCGACTTGATGTAGTCGAGGCCCACCCGGTTCACGTAGTGGACCGTGCGGTCCAGGTACCAGGCTTCCTCGCGGTACAGCTGCAGGAACGCGCCGGTGTACTCCATGACGTCCTCGTCGCTCGTGACCTTGCACAGGAACTGCGCGACCTCGGTCTTGATGCCGCCATTGCCGGCGACATAGATCTCGTAGCCGGACTCGACGCCGATGATTCCGACGTCCTTGATACCCGCCTCGGCGCAGTTCCGGGGGCAGCCGGACACGGCGAGCTTCACCTTGTGCGGACTCCACATGCCGAAGAGCATCTTTTCGAGCTGCACGCCCATGCCCATCGACAGCTGCGTCCCGAACCGGCAGTGCTCGGCGCCGACGCAGGTTTTCACGGTGCGGAGACTCTTGCCGTACGCGTGCCCGGAAACCATGCCCGCCTTGCCCAGGTCGCCCCAGATCGCAGGCAGGTCTTCCTTGCGCGCGCCGAGCAGGTCGATGCGCTGTCCGCCGGTCACCTTCACGGTCGGGATCGCATAGCGTTCCGCGACGTCGGCAATGGCACGCAGTTCGTTCGGCGTCGTGAGTCCGCCCCACATGCGCGGCACCACGCTGTAGCTGCCATCCTTCTGGATGTTGGCGTGCACGCGCTCGTTGATGAAACGGCTCTGCGGATCGTCCTGCGCCTCGTGCGGCCAGGTGCTGGTAACGTAGTAATTCAATGCCGGTCGGCAGCTCGCGCAGCCATTCGGCGTGCGCCACTGCAATGTCCGCTGCACGGTGGGAATGTCGATGAGGTGGCGATCGCGGATCGCCTGCCGCACTTCCCCGTGCGTCAGGTCCGTGCAGGCACAGACCGGCTTCTGCCCGCGGTCGGCGGGCTGGTAGGCACCGCCCACCGTCGAGGACAGGATCTGTTCAACAAGGCCGGTGCAGGACCCGCAGGAGCCGGATGCCTTCGTGTGCTTGCGCACGTCATCCAGCGTGAACAGGCCCTTTTCCTTGATGCAGCGGACGATCGTCCCCTTTGTCACGCCGTTGCAGCCGCAGACTTCGGCGGTGTCGGGCATGGCGGCCGCCTGGGTCTGGCCCTTGTGGCCGACATCACCCAGCTGGTCCTGGCCGAACATCAGCTTGTCGCGGATGTCGTGGACATCCTTGCCTTCGCGCAGCAGCTGGAAATACCAGGCGCCGTCGGCGGTGTCGCCGTACAGGCAGGCACCGATGAGCCGGTTGCCCTGCAGGACGAGCTTCTTGTACAGGCCACCTGCCGCGTCATGCAGCAGGATCTGTTCGCAGCCCTCGCCGCCCGTGAAGTTGCCGGCCGAGAAGACATCGATGCCGGTGACCTTCAGCTTAGTGGACGTCAGCGATCCCTGGTACCTCGAGATGCCGAACTCCGCGAGGTGGTTCGCGGCGACGCGCGCCTGGTCGAACAGCGGCGCCACGAGGCCATAGGCAATGCCGCGGTGGCTCGCGCACTCGCCGACCGCGTAGATGCGCGGATCGGTGACGGTCTGCAGGGTGTCGGTGACGAGGATGCCGCGATGGCAGGCCAGTCCCGCCGACTCAGCGAGCTTCGTGTTGGGGCGGATGCCTGCCGCCATGACGACCAGATCCGCCGGGATCTCCTCGCCGCTGCGGAACCGCACGGCCGCCACGCGGCCAGCCGGACCTGCCAGCAGGCTCTCGGTCTGCTTCTCGAGGAGGAACTTGAGCCCCTTCTTCTCGAGCGAATCCTTCAGCATGCCCGCGGCCTGCTGGTCCAGCTGCCGTTCCATGATCCAGGCGCCGAGGTGGACGACGGTCACGTCCATGCCGCGCAGGGACAGGCCATTGGCGGCCTCCAGTCCGAGCAACCCTCCGCCGATCACGACCGCATGGCGGTAGTTCTTCGATGCCTCGATCATCGCATCGGTATCCGCGATATCGCGGTAGGCGATGACGCCCGGCAACGTATTGCCCGGCACCGGCAACATGAACGGCAGCGAGCCCGTTGCCAGCAACAGGCGGTCATAAGGGAAACGGCGGCCATCAGCGCCCTCGACCTCGCGCCGTGCGCGGTCGATGCGCAAGGCCTTGCAGCCCGTATGCAGCGTGATGCCGTTTTCCGCATACCAGTTGCGGTCGTTCAGGACGATGTCCTGCACCGTCATCTCGCCCGCCAGAACGGGGGACAGCAGTATGCGGTTGTAGTTCGGGTGCGGTTCTTCACCCAGCACGGTGATGTCGTACAGGTCCGGCGCGAGCTTCAGCAGCTCCTCGACGGCACGGATTCCCGCCATGCCGTTGCCGATGACCAGGAGGCGCGGCTTGGACTGGATATTCATGCGGCATCCCCGATGCAAAGCGTTGAGAGATCGGTTCCCGCGAGGCGGGTGACTTCACCGATCACGATGAGGCAGGGACCGGCCAGGCCCGCGGTCTTCACGGCGCCGGCCAGCGTCGACAGGGGCGCGGACACGTGCCGCTGCGTCGGCCGCGTGCCGTCCTGGATCGCCAGCGCCGGCTGCGACGCGGGCATGCCCGCCCGTGTCAGCGACTCGACGATGCGTGGCAGTCGGGCAAGCCCCATGTAGACGACGAGTGTCAGTCCGCTGCGGACCAGTGCTGCCCAGTCCGGTTCGCGGTCGTCGCGGCACTGTCCCGTGATGAAGGCAACGCCGGTGACCAGGCCCCGGTGCGTGACCGGAACGCCCAGCGTGGCGGGCACGGCGACGCCGCTCGTGATGCCGGGCACGATGTCGGCTTCGATGCCCGCGCGGCGCAGGGCAAGCAGTTCCTCGCCGCCACGGCCGAACACCATCGGGTCGCCGCCCTTCAGGCGCACGACATTCCAGCCCCGGCGTGCGAGGCGGACCAGCAGTCCGTTGATGCGATCCTGTGGCGTGGAAGGCTTTCCGGCGCGCTTGCCCACATTCACGATGCGGGCGCGTCGTGCATGGGCCAGGATCTCCGGGAACACGAGGTCATCG
>JBEEKA010000179.1:0-4875 GCA_041168985.1 Pseudomonadota bacterium
CAGATCAGCCCGGAATCCGATGCCGATTACGCAGTGCAGCGCCTTCTGTCCATCCAGCAGGAGCAGATCCAGAACCGCGTCAGTGCGCAGCTGGCCCTGAACCGCCTGCGGGAACTCAGTGGAGACACGGGTCTGGACATCAAGGCGCTCCTGCGCTTCATGCCGGAAGAACACCAGCTCACGGAAGAAGGGCGGCTTCGGGCAGCCATCGACTACAACCCGAGCGCGCGCCGACTGCGTGCCGAGATGGATGCTGCGAAGGCCGAGACCAAGCAGGCCAAGGCCCAGATCTGGCCCCAGCTCAACGCGCAGGCTACGCACTACTCCGGCGGCGACTTCACCGGCCAGAAGGATCGCGTGGGCCTCGTGATGCGGGTCCAGACCTCGAATGGCTTCTCGCGCGTCGCTGCGGTCCGTGCCGCCGCGAACCGGGAAAGCGCCGCGGAGGCCGCCATCGAAGGTGGCGTGCGGGACGTGCGCGAGCAGGTCACGGCCGACCTGAGCGAGAACCTCGTGGCCGCCTCGCGCGTCGAAACCGGCAATCGCGCCGTGGCCGCCGCTCGCACCGTGACGGAGTCCTACCTGCGGCAGTTCGCCGCGGGTCGCCGGACCTGGCCGGAAGTGCTCAACGTCGTGCGTGAAGGCGTCAATTCGCGTATCACCGAAGCCGATGCGATGGCCAGCGCCGTGGCCTCGTCGCTGCGTCTCAAGCTGCGTTCGGGTGAATGGCGACCGGCGGAAGCCGCAAAGGCGGCCGCACGATGAAATCAGTCCTGGCACTGATTGATGCGATGGCGCGCCGGCGGAACGTCGAGCTGGCGCCAGGCTGGCAGAATGTCGTGGATGCCGTCATCGTCGAGTCCGGCGATGTCGATGACCAGAGCGCCGAAGCGCTGGCGCGTGCCTGCCACCTGCTCGGCTGGGCGGCGCCGGTGGCGCTTCGGCGTCTGCCGCGCCCCGAACAGTTTCCCCTCATGGTCTGGCGTCAGTCGACCGGCTGGGGCCTTGCGGAACAGTGGCTGAATCCACAGCTCGTCCGCGTGCTCACGATGGATGGGCCGCAGGAGTGGGGTGTCGAACAGGAATCCATCCTGTTCTTCGTTCTGTCGTTGCCCAACGAAAAAGGACGCAGGCTTCCTTCGCGTGCCCTGCCGATCTTCATCCGCGCCATTGCGTCGCGAAAGCGCATGCTCGTCGAAGGCTTCGTCGCCACCGCCGTCCTGAGCCTGATCGGCCTCACGACGTCGCTGTTTTCGATGCAGGTCTACGATCGCGTGATTCCCCAGAGCGGGATCTCGACCCTGACGGTGCTGGCCGTGGGCGTCCTGGTGGCGCAGGTCATCGACTTCGTGTTGCGCCTGAACCGGTCGATCACGCTGGACAACGAAGCCACTGCCATCGACGCAGAGATCTCCGGACATTTCTTCGCGCGCATGCAGTCCGTGCGCCTGGATGCGCGGCCGCCTTCGATCGGCAGCCTTGCTGCCCAGATGCGCGGCCTCGAACAGGTGCGGCAGATCATGTCTTCCGCTTCGCTGCTGGTGCTGGCGGATCTGCCGTTTGCGTTCTTCCTGATCTGGGTCGTCTGGACGCTGGGTGGCGTCGTGGCCCTTGTGCCGCTGGTCTCCTTCCCGTTCTCGGTGGCGATGGCCTTCTTCGTGGCCAGCCGCATCCGCGAGAATTCCAACCGGGCGCAGATCGGCGCGAATCGCAAGAACGGCCAGCTCGTGGAATCCCTCGATGCGGCCGAGACGATCAAGGCGACGCGCGGACACTGGGAATTGCTGGCGCGATGGAACCAGCTGGTCGCGGACGTCCACCACCAGGATCGGCGGGTGCGTCGCTGGTCTGCGGTGTCCCAGGCCAGCGTCAACGCGATATCGCAGCTCACCTACGTGGCGATGGTCGTGGTGGGCGCCCTTGAGGTGATCCAGGGGAACATGACCACCGGTGCGATGGTGGCCTGTTCGATTCTCTCGAACCGGATCACCGGGCCGCTCATCAGTTCGCTGCCCTCGCTGATCGTCCAGTGGAGCTATGCGCGCGCAGCGCTCGACGGCCTCGACCAGATCCTGGCCATGCCTCTGGATCGCGAGGCGGATGTCGAATACCTGCGGCCTGAATCGCTCAAGGGCTCCCTGCGCGTCGAAGGCATCCGTTTCGGATATGCCGGCTCGCGTTCCGGAATCGAAGTGCCCCAACTGCAGATCAATCCCGGTGAACGCGTGGCGATCATCGGGCCCGTCGGATCCGGCAAGAGCACGCTGCTCAAGATCCTGGCCGGCGTGTTCCGGCCACAGGCCGGTACGGTGCTGATCTCAGGTCTCGACATGAACCAGGTCGCGGATGACGTCCTGCGTCGCGAAGTGGGATACCTGCCGCAGGACTACCGCCTCATCAATGGCACCCTGCGTGAAAACCTCCTGCTTGGCCGTTCCGACCCGGGCGACGAAGCGCTGATGGCCGTCGCCACGGCGGTCGGACTGGACCGCCTGATCGCCTCGCATCCGAAGGGGCTGCAGCTGCCCATTGCCGAAGGCGGCCGCGGCCTGTCGGATGGCCAGCGTCAGCTGGCCGGCATGACGCGCCTGCTGCTCGGCAAACCGAGCCTCCTGCTGCTCGACGAACCGACTGCCGCCCTGGACCCGGAAAGTGAAGGCCGCGTCATGGCGACGCTGAATCGGGAACTCGGTTCGGACGGCACGCTGGTGATGATCACGCACAAGCTCGAGCTGCTGCAGCACGTCCAGCGCGTCATCCTTGTCATCAATGGACGCGTGGCGCTTGACGGTCCGACCCGCGCGGTGCTGGAACGCCTCAAGAACCCGCAGGCCGGCAAGGCCGCCGTGGTGCCAGCCAACGCCGGAGGTTCCCGGTGAGCAACGACCTGCGCCCCTATTCCGGCCTGCCCGCGATTTCCAGCGGCGGCTATTCCCATTTCGAACCGCAGCATTCCGGCGGGCGATCGATCCGCTGGACGTTCTACATCAGCCTGTTTTTCGTGGCGGCCTTCGTGGGCTGGGCCAATTGGGCCACCATCGACCAGGTCAGTCGCGCCCCGGGTTCGGTCATCCCCAGTGATCGCGTCCAGATTGTGCAGAGCGCCGACGGCGGCGTCGTGCGCGAAATCCTGGTGCGGGCCGGCGACAAGGTGACGAAGGGCCAGCTGCTGGTGCGGCTCGATCGGGTGAAGATCGCCGCTGCCGTGGAAGAGAGCAGCTCAAAGGAGGCGGCCCTGCGGGCGCAGCTCGCGCGTCTCGACGCGGAGCTTTTCGATCGGCCCCTGGTTTTCCCTGCCGAGCTCAAGGATTACCCGGAGCTCACGAACAACCAGTCCCGGCTCTATGAAAAGCGCCGCGCCGCGCTGCAGGGCGAACTCCACGCCATCGAAAACCTCTACAAACTGGCGAACGAAGAACTTAAGTTAAACGAACCCCTGCTCAAGACCGGTGACGTCAGCCGGGCGGAAGTGCTGCGCCTGAAGCGCCAGGTCGCGGACCTGGAGGGCCAGATGAGCACCAAGCGCAACCGCTACCTGCAGGAACTGCAGACGGACATGGCCAAGGCCCAGGAAGAGCTCAACAGCGTCAGCCAGACCCGCCGCCAGCGGCTGGACCAGCTGGCCTACACGGATCTGACGGCCCCGGCCGACGGCATCGTCAAGAACGTGCGACTGACGACGCTCGGGGCGGTGTTGCGCGCAGGCGACGAAATGCTGCAGATCGTGCCGACCGATGACGAGCTCATCGTGGAGGCGAAAGTGAAGCCGGCCGACATCGGTTTCATCCACCCCGGACAGCCCGCCGGCGTCAAATTCGACGCCTATGACTACTCCATCTACGGCCGGGCCCTCGGCAAAGTGACCTACATAAGCCCCGATACCCTTTCCGAACAAGGGGATAGGGGCGCCGAACAGACCTATTACCGGGTGCACGTCCAGGTGGACGTGACCCCGATGCGGCCGCGCAGCAAGGGTGAAAAGATCGAGATCCAGCCCGGAATGGTGGCTACGGTCGAGATCAAGACCAGCGAAAGCACGGTCATGCATTACCTGCTCAAGCCACTTGTCAAGACCCTTGGCGAGTCACTGGGGGAACGCTAAGGACGAAGCGAACAATCTTTTTTTATTTGGAATGTTGCGACACCAAATCCTTGCGGCTAGTATCCCGCAGGAGACCGTAAAAGGTCCGAAGGGAGTTGGGTGCCGAGCTCGTCTTGGCGACCTGGCGTACCGGTAAGGGTCAATGTCGTTACGTTTGGGTCGAATCGGCAAGGCGAGACTTCTCGCTGGATCTGGAACAAAATTTTTTTCCTGAAGGAAGATCTGAAATATGGCAATCGCAATCAACGTTAAGCCTGCGAGCGGCACCTCCAAGGCCAAGGCTGTGGAGCTGCAGAAGGGCGTTAACAAGTTCCACGTGGCCTCTGGCGAGGCCCTGCAGTTGATCGATACGGTTTCGAAGCATGCTCCGGCCGACGCCGTGATGCAGCGCGCCGGCGATACGCTGATCATCGAAATTCCTTCTGAGGGCATCCGTGCCGAGCTGGAAGGCTTCTATGCCGCCGGCGAATCGGGCGCCAGTGCCTCCATCGAGCTGCCGGGCGTTGATGGCGCCGCGGGTGGCATGGGCTTTGAAGACGTCGGCGCTGCTGCGCAGTCGCTGACGCTGGCTGGCGAGGGCGCGGCTGCTGCCGGCGCCTCCGCTGGCGGTGGCGCTGCCGCTGCCGGTGGCATCTCGTCCACGGGCCTCATCATCGGCGGCGTGCTGATCGCCGGCGCCGCTGCTGCGGGCGCCTCGGGTGGTGGCGGAACGGACACGGTCCCGGTTCCGGTGCCGGTCCCGACGCCGCCGCCGCCGCCGCCGCCGCCGCCGC
>JBEEKA010000180.1:0-2822 GCA_041168985.1 Pseudomonadota bacterium
GCCACAGCGCTTTCATCCTGGTGCCGTCAAGCTGCGCCCCAGGCTTTTCCTTCGCCATGAACACGATGTCGGAGTAGTCGATCGTGTTGGCTGCCGAATGCTCATCAGCCAAGGTCTGGTCAACAAGATCGCTGATCCACCACTCGCCTTCGGCGGCGACTTTCGACTCGATCGTCTTATGCTGACCGGCTACCAGGTCCTGAGTAGAATTTCCACTTTTTTTTACCGCTCCATCCGGAAACGGCTTCGGTGCCTCTGCTCGACCACCGAGAATGGCGTCGATTGCATCTAGGGCCGCGATCAAATCCCCGTCATCGGTCGCGGGCGCCGGGCCCATGGGTTCACCCACGCGCGAGGTATCGTCGCCACTGTGCTCAACCTCGCCCTTTGCTTTCTTCGGGGCCTTCGGCTTCTGCTCACCGCCGACGCGCCTGGTCCTGATTTTCGGTTTCTTCGGGCTATCCGGCGTGTCGCCGCCGAAAATATCTTCGAGGTCCTGCTCGGTTATGCCTGCCCCGCTGAGATCATTTCCGACAGGCTGAGTTCGGCCTGTGCCTTCACCGCCCGTTGCGCCCGCTCCGCCGTCGCCGGTGGTGACGCCTCCGGGCTGGCCAATGGGAATGCCAGAAGGCCCTCGAGGTTGCGCGCCCAGGTCTGTAGATCCGCTTCCTCCGGGAAGTATTCCTCCCGGTGGAACGGTTCCAGTGCCGCCAGTATTGTCGTTCGCGCCGAGTCCCGCCCCTGCTTGTCCATCAACTCCACCAACTTGTCCAGCAGGGCCTGGTGATACATCGACGCCGACATTTCCGGGCTTCCCTTTACCGCCATCGCGGCCGGGTTTCTGGCCGGGACCCACCACCCTTGGGGATACCCCTCCTGCAACCGGGGTTCTGGACTTTTCTCTTGCTTCAACGACACGGGCCCAAAGCTCATCACGATTCTCCAGTCTGTCTACCTGCCCGCTGACCGGCCGCGGGAGTTTTGAAGGGGAACGCCCGGAGATCACGATCACACGGATGGGCCAGCTCGCGCCCTGGCGCTCGTACAGCTTCCCGGTGATCTCGAAGTGATCGACGACGTTGTAGTTGGTCCACAGCCAGTGGAAGAAGTCCAGTTCGTTCTGGTTGATGACGCCGGCATCGCGCGCCGCGCCCATGATGAGCACCGCACGACCCTTGTCGGCCATCGCGTCCATGTTGTTGACGGCGATCCACTGGTCGATCCGCTTGATGATGTGGCCCTGCTCCGTCTTTTGCGGATCCGTCATCAGGCCGAACGGCGGATTCATGTGCACGGCATCCGCTTCCTGCACCTTATACACGCCGCGCTCGCGCGCCGTCAGCGCATCACCGTGATAGGCGCGCACCTCCAGGATGGTCAGGTTCTTGTAGCGCCGATCGTCGAGCTCGTTCGCAATGAACTTCTTCGGATTGAACGTGATCCCCAGGATGCCATTGCCGCCGGTCGGATCGTAGCCGACGGTCTTGGAATCGGTGTGCGTCAGCAGGCCGGTGATGTAGGCCACCGGCAGCGGCGTCGAGTATTGCTGGTTCATCACCACGCTGGAAGTTCGCACGTCCAGGCGCGGCTGCGTGAGGTACATCTCGAACAACTTGTCGTAGACCTGGCGATCGTCCAGGCCCTGCTTTTTCCAGTCCTGGATGAGTTGGCCGGCGTAGCGCGCCATCGCGGCCTCGAAATCCTCGACGCCGGTTCGCAGCATCAGGTCATCGACCTCGGCGGTGGATTTCTTGTGCGCCTGCGCGACGAACTGCTTCAGGGCATGCTTGTCCTTCGGCCACCAGCCGAATCGCATGTGGTAGAACATGGACTCCACCATCGACCCGTCTTTCAGTTCCGGGTACTGGCGAATACCCATTTCCTCCATGATCTTGTCGACGTCGCCGACCAGGCGCTCGAGTTCCTTCTTCGCTTGTTCGATCTGCCTGTCGGTGACGGTAATCGCGGCAGGCTTGATGCTAACGGCGCCCGTGTCGCTCACCTCCAAGGCATCGAGGAACCACTTCATCACCTGCGTCACGTACTCGCGTTCGGACTTTTCCGGATAGGCGGTGCCCTTGAATCCGTTCTTCGGCGACCAGTAGCCATCGGCAACGTGCGGCCCGACGCCGTAGGGCGAGCGCCCCTTCGTGCCGTCATAGCCGTACGCTTCCCACCCGCGCGCGAACATCTCGTGCCCGGTGGCCCAGTATTTCGGCTGCCCGCCGTCCATGGTGAGGGCGTTGCCGTAGAAATTGGTCTGCGACAGGATCCCGTAGTGGTGCGTCCACCATCCCTCGCCGTGTCCCGGGTTCTCGTTCTGCGCCCACTTGATCGCGCGCTCTTTCGGCGGCACATTGCGGTCGCGCCCTGTCGATGCGTCCTCGGAGAGCTTGGCGCGGAACAGCGGCTCCAGCTTTTCCAGCTTCGGCTTGTTGCGCAGCGCATTGCGCACGGAATCCGTGTGCATCGTCCCTCCACCGCCTTCGGCGTACCTGCGCAGGTAATCCTCCAGCGCATGCAGCCACTCGTGGAAGAACGTGCCGTTGCCCTTGGTCTTGGTCAGGTTGATGACCCGGTTGTCCGGGTGATACGTCGCCGCAGCCTTGCCGCCCTTGCCGCGCGATCCGATTCCGAACCCGAGTGTCCCGCCCAGGCCGATCACTTTCGGCGGCAGACCGGTGAGTTCGGTCAGATCCATCGCCGCGTCGTAGGCATAGTTCAGGCCCGCTTGGCGCTCATCGACCGTCATCCAGTTGCCGAAGTCGACGCCGCGGAATCCGAATTTCTCCAGGAACTGAGCGTCGGTGATGTTCGCGCCC
>JBEEKA010000181.1:0-5490 GCA_041168985.1 Pseudomonadota bacterium
CGCTTTCCGGTGCCGCGTTCATGTGTACATCAGCCGAAATGACTCATCAGGGTGGCATCCAGGGCATCGTCCGGGTAGTCGGCGGTGAACCGCGCCCGACCCAGTGCCTCGAGCAACACCAGCCGGATCCGACCGGATTTCACCTTTTTGTCGACGCGCATGTAGTCGCGCGCCTTGTCCGCACCGAAGCGTGGCGCATGGATTTCAAGCCCCGCTCGCAGCAGCAGTGCCTTGACCCGTTCGACGTCTTCCCGCGGCAGCAGTCCGATGCGCGCGGACATGTCGGCCGCGATGAACATGCCCGCTCCAACTGCCTCGCCATGCAGCCATTGGGTGTAGCCCGTGGCAGCTTCGATCGCATGTCCGAACGTATGTCCGAAATTCAGCAGGGCCCTGTCGCCACGCTCGTGCTCGTCGCGACGCACTACCTCTGCTTTCAGTTCGCAGGAACGGTAGATCGCATGGGCCAGCGCCGACGGATCCAGTCCGAGCAGCGCATCAAGATGCGTTTCCAACCATTCCAGGAAGGTAAGGTCGAAGACGAAGGCGTACTTGATGACTTCCGCAAGGCCGGCGCGCAGTTCACGGACCGGGAGCGTGCGGAGCGTGGCGGTATCAGAGAGCACCACGGAGGGCTGGTGGAAGGCGCCGATGAGGTTCTTTCCACCCGGGTGGTTGACGCCGGTCTTTCCGCCGACGGACGAGTCCACCTGCGACAGGAGCGTGGTCGGCATCTGCGCGAAGGCAATGCCGCGCTGGTAACAGGCTGACGTAAATCCGGAGAGGTCCCCGACCACGCCACCTCCCAGCGCGATGACGAGGCTGTCGCGGCCGAATCGGTTTGCCACGAGGACATCGAGTACGCGGGATACGTTGTCCAGCGTCTTGTGCTGCTCGCCATCGGGCAGGCGCACATCCAGGACGCGCTTGCCCTCCAGCGCCTTCATCACGCGGTCCGCATAGAGCGGGCCAACGGTCGTGTTCGTGACAAGCAGGATGTCCTTCGCGGACAGGTGTTCCTGCAGCAGCGGCGTATCGGAAAGGAGCGACTCCCCGATGAGGATCGGGTAGGAGCGCTCGCCCAGTTCGACGTGGAGGTTCAGCACGGACCGATTATACGGGTCCGGGGGACTCCGCGGCGTCCGGCCCACGGACTATATGGACGATGTCTTCGGCCACCTTGTTCACGCGACGGTGGTCGGTGAGGACGATATGGTCGGCAAGCGAGTTGTAGATCGGGTCGCGCACTTCCCGCAACTTGCGCAGGCGTTCGGCGAGGTCGCCATCCTTGAGCAAGGGACGGCCGCGCCCGGACCCCACGCGCTGGAGCTGCTGGGAGAGGGAAGTTTCGAGGTAGATCACCGTGCCATGCTCCGCGAGCAGTCGGCGATTTTCCTCGTTGAGGATGGCGCCGCCGCCGGTGGCCATCACGATGGGCTCCATCTGGACCAGTGCCTCGATGGCCTCGCGCTCGCGCGCCCGGAACCCGGCCTCTCCTTCCCGTTCAAAGATGAAGGGGATGTCTACGCCCGTGCGGCGCTCGACTTCCACGTCGCTGTCATAGAACGGCAGGCCCAGCAGCTTCGAGAGTTGCCGGCCCACGGCCGTCTTGCCAGACCCCATCGGTCCGATGAGGTAGATGTTGCGCTTGCCGAGCAAGGTGAACTGCCGGGTTTCAGAAGACCGGCAGGTCCCTGACCTGCGTTTCGACGTGCAGATGGCCGTCGTCCGTCGCCTGGACGGAGTAGGACAGGTCGGTCAGAACCTGCGGTGCGATCTTCTTCACGGCGGACAGATAGGGCTCGCCATCCAGCATGTACGCCACGCTCTGGCCCGATATCGCGCCGTGCTGGAGTTCCGCCTTGGCCTTCTCGACGCGACCTTCCATGGCATAGGTCAGTTCGGCCCTGGCGGTGCACTGGCGCAGCTTCAGGTCCCCGTCCACGGACACCGAACGCATCTCGGACAGCTTCACGGCGTCAGGGGCGAACAGCCGCGCGAGGGTCTGGCGTGCTTCTTCATTCAGGAAGGGAATGGCGAAGCGGGTTTTGAGCTGCGCCGTGGCATTGTCCTTGAACTGTGCGCCGACCAGGGCGAGCGCCTCCGGATCACCACAGGCCGGAACCTTCGAACAGCCTGAAATGCCGGCACCGGCGACAGCAAGCCCGGTCAGAAGTAATGCGCGAATAGACATTCTTTCCTCGATTCAAAATCAAAGAGGCCGCCGTAAGGCGGCCTCCGTGTGCCTCTTCCGTGGGCGGCGATCAGTCCGGAGCGGAACAGGTCGCACCCTCGCCGAAGGGACTGACCAGGCCCGGCGGCGCTACGCTGATGTCCGAGAAGTCCGTCGAGATCCCGGGGATCAGGAAGCGGGCCGTACGCGTGTACTCCGTCCCCTGCACGTTGGCCGACACGATCAGGTCAACGGTCAGGTAGTACGCGTACTCCTGCGGGTAGTACAGGTCCAGGTTCGCGAACCCATTGGCGTCGGTCGAGATGCTCGTGGGCGTTACGGTGACGATGTTGCCCGCGTCGAGCCGGCCGTTGCTGTTGTAGTCCTCGCCCGTGCCGGGACCCGGATTCATGTCGAGCACGCCGTTCCGGTTCGTGTCCTCGTCGGTGCAATTGGTTTCGCCCGGCAACGTCGAGGTCTGGGTGCCCCACTTGGCGCCCGAAATGACGCGGGTACCCTTCACATAGCTGACTGACCAGACCTTGACGGTCAGCGGCACGTTGGCCACGCCGTGGCCGTTCGCGTCCGTCACCTGCGCCTGATAACGGATGTGGTACTGGGTCGTGTTCGGCTCATCGATCGAATTGCCGGTACCCAGCGCCAGGAACAGCGCCTGCTGACCCACGGCGATCTGCGTCGTGGACGTGATGGTCCCGTTGCTCTGGAGCGTGCCCGTGATGCGCACGTTCGGATTGGTGGTCGTGCTGGCGGTGTAAACCGTCTTCGCACGACCCGAGCTGTCCGTTGTCGCGACGCCGGTCGACAGCGTGCCGCCGGACAGGTCGCTCAGCGTGAACAGGACCACCTGGTCCTTGATCACGTTGCCATTCACGTCGCGGACCGTGGCCGTCACGTTGGTCGACTGCGTGGGTCCGATCGTCGAGGAATCCGGCTGCAGGCTGATGGCTGCCGGCGTCGTCGCCAGGAACTGGACCACGAGCTGCGCGTTCTTCGTGTTGGGCGGCGTACCGGCGACGGCCGTCACCACTGCCCCGCCCGCCTCCGTTGCCGAAGTCAGCGTCGCCGTGACCACGCCGGAACCATTCGTGGTGGCCGCATGCGCCGTGATCGTTCCTCGCGTCGTCGAGAACGTCACCGCGCTGCCCGCCACCGGGCTGGCCCCGTTCATCCAGGTCAGCGTCACCGTACGCGAGGCACCCAGATTGATGTCCGTGGAGCCCGTGATCGTCAGGATGAACGTCTCTGCGCTGACGGTCACATCCTTGGTCCCGGTCGCACCGGCACCGGTGACGGTCAGCGTGGATGTTCCCGCGGTCGCGGGCGCCGTCAGGTTGAAGCTGATGCGACCCGTGGCATCGGTCGTGAAGCTCGACCCGCTCAGCGTTCCGCGTGACGTCGTGACGGTTACCGTCTTGCCGACGATCGGATGGGCGCTGGAGTCGACCAGCTGCGCACTGTAGGTCCCGGCCTGGGTCGTACCCAGCGAGTCCGGTCCCTGGATCGAGATGGTCGTCCCGATGACATCGACACTGACCTGCGCCGAAACGCTGTTGGCGTTGGCGGTGACCGTGATCGTGCGATTGGTGGGGTCGCCTGCCGGCGTCAGTCGCGCAACTGCCGTGCCCGTGCTGTCCGTGACAGCCTGCGTCACAGTCAGGCCGCCTGACGAGGCCGTGAACGTAACCGTCACGCCCTGCACGAGCTGGTTGCTGGCATTGCGGACATAGGCCCTGATCTCCGCCGGCACGGAGCCGTCGGACGGGATGCTGGGGGCGCTCGTCGTGGCGGTCACGACATAGAGACCGCCAACCGATACCACCGTCGAGCCCGTCACCCCACCGGCAGTCGCGCTGACGGTGATGTTGCGGGCGGTGTGGTCGGTGCCGATCGACAGCGTTGCAGTGACGTTGCCGCTCGAGTCCGAGACGGCGGTGACCACGGCCAGGCTGCCGGAGGTCGCGCTGAAGCTCACCGGCACGCCGGAAACGCCCACATTGCTCGAGTTGCGAACCGTTGCCGTGATGGTCGCGGTGGCCGATCCATCGGTCGGCAGGGCCGACATGCTGGAGGCAACGATGACCGATGCGACGGAGTTCGGGCCGGAACCCGCAACCTGCACGGTGACCGGCGAACTGGTGATGCCACCCGCGATCGCCGTCACCGAAATCGTGCGCGGCGTCGAATTGTTTGCGGTGGACAGGACGGCCGTCGCGACGCCGTTCGAATCCGTCACGGCCTGCGTCACCGCGATGCCGCCGGAGCTCGCCGTAAACGCGACCGGCACGCCGGCCACGAACTGGTTGTTGGCATTGCGGACCGTGGCCGTGATGGTGGCCGTCGACGACCCGTCCGTCGGGATGCTGGCCACGTTGCTGGACACGCTGACGAAGGACACCGGTGCGGCAATCGTCACCGTCGTGGTGGCGACCAGCCCGCCCGCCGTCGCGGTCGCGGAAACGATGCGATCCGAGGTATCGGTTCCGACCGACAGGACGGTCGTCGCGACACCACTGGCATTCGTCGTGGCCTGGCTGACCGACAGGACGGCCGTGGGAGCCGTGAAGGTGACAGGCAGTCCCGCGATCGCATTGCCCGCGACGTCCTTCACGGTCGCGGTCAGCGTCGAGGTTCGGGTGCCGTCAGACGGCAATGAGGTCTGGCTGCGCGTGAAGTCGATCGAGTTGACGACCTTCAGGGTGATCGTGTTGCTCGGTACGCCGCCCGAACTGGCGGTCGCGTCGACACTCACCTTCACGTTGTTCTTGTCCGACGTGATGGTGGCCTTCGCGACGCCGGTGTCGTCCGTCACGCCCTGCGTGATCAGCACGATGCCGCCCGCCGTGGCGGTAAACGTGACCGTCGCGCCGACGGCAGCCTGGTTGTTCATGTTCAGGACGCGCGCGGAAAGCGTCGTCCCGGCAGACCCGTCTCCGGCAATGGCCGGGGCCTCGCTGGTCAGCGTGACCCGGGAAACGCTGGTGTACACCGTCACGTTCGCGGTGCTCGTCAGCGTCGTTCCGATCCGGGCCGTCACGGTGATGGTCCGTACCGACGTATCACCCGCGGTCGTCAGGGTGACCGCCGCTATGCCGGAGGCATCGGAGATCACCTGACCGGCCGACAGGCCACCGGACGTCGCGGTGAACGTCACTGCGGCATTGGGCAGCAGGACGTTGTTGGCATCGCGGACGGTGACCTTGATGTCCACGGTGCCGGAGCCGTCCGAGGGAAGGCTGTCCGTGGACGTGGAAATCTGGATCGCGGCCGCCTTGGACGTGTTGGAGCCGCCGGCGTTG
>JBEEKA010000182.1:0-2712 GCA_041168985.1 Pseudomonadota bacterium
GGCGGCGCCCCCGCTCCGCCATGACGGCGGCGAGCGGGATCGTCAGTGCAAAGAACAGGATGCCGAACAGTTGGATGATAAGGAACTTCTCGCGGGT
Source organism: Pseudomonadota bacterium (assembly GCA_041168985.1). Classification (GTDB taxonomy): domain Bacteria; phylum Pseudomonadota; class Gammaproteobacteria; order Steroidobacterales; family Steroidobacteraceae; genus ZC4RG30. The sequence continues at coordinate 98 of JBEEKA010000182.1, forward strand.
GAAGCCAAGCGCGCTGGTCCCCCACGAGAGCGCGAAGACGGTCATCAGGTAGAACAGCACGAAGGCCGTGAGCGACACGACGACACCCACGACGAGCACCTTGCTGTGATCGCGGAGCACCGCCAGCATCGGCACCTTCACCGGCTCGCGGCCCTTCAACGCGTCGCGGAAGACGGGCGTCTCGGTAATCGTCAGCCGCACGTAGAGGCCGACGAGCACCAGCGCGGCGCTGGAGAGAAACGGAATGCGCCAGCCATACGCAAAAAACTGATTATCGGTAAACCACGCGGAGAGCGCGAGAAAGATGCCGCCGGAGAACAGAAACCCGATCGGCGCGCCGAACTGCGGGAACATGCCGTACCACGCGCGCTTTCCGGGCGGCGCGTTCTCGATCGCCAACAGCACGGCGCCGCCCCACTCTCCGCCTAGCCCCAGGCCCTGGCCGAAGCGACAAATCGCCAGCAGTAGCGGCGCCGCGACGCCGATCGTCGCGTACGTCGGCAGCGCTCCGATGGTCACCGTCGACACGCCCATCGTCAGCAGCGCGGCAACCAGCGTCGTCTTGCGGCCGACGCGATCGCCGAAGTGGCCGAAGAGCGCGGACCCAACCGGCCGCGCAAGAAAGGCGATACCGAAAGTCGCCAGTGAGGCGAGCATGGCGGACGCCGGATCGGACGTCGGAAAGAACAGTCGTGGAAACACGAGCACTGCGGCCGTGGCGTAGATGTAGAAGTCAAAGAATTCGATAGTGGTGCCGATCAGGCTGGCAAACAGGACCTGACAGGGGTTGTTGATGCCCTTAATCGGCATGACGGAGGCTGGAGTCGCTGCACGGCGGTAGTTGGCTAGGCGTCTGGCCACTCGACTGGCGCAGAGCCGTTTTCACCGACATACAAGCTTCTCGGTTCGCAGAAGCCATCGGTTACAGTCGCCCCGCTTCCAGAAAGCTGAAGTAGCCGCTCCGGTTGAAAATGATGTGATCCAGCAGAGCGATACCCATCACACCCCCCGCCGCTTTGAGTTGCATCGTCACGTCAATGTCGGATGCCGACGGCTCAAGGCTGCCAGATGGATGATTGTGCGCGACGATGATGGCCGAGGCTCGGTCTGTCAACGCGTCCGCGAACACCTCGCGCGGGTGAACCGGGCTCCGGTCGATCAGGCCGATGGAGACGACCCGGATGTTCAGGATCTCATTCGCGCCGTTGATGCTGGCGCACAAGAAATGCTCCTGTCTTCGGTCGGCGTAGTGGCGCACATGGGGTAGTAGGTCAGCCGGCGTCTCGATCTTCGCGCCTTCCGGCTTGATGCGGCGCCGCGCGAACTCGATAGCCGCGAGGATCAGCGCGGCTTTCGCATTCCCCACGCCCGCGTACTGGGTGAGATCCTCGGTCTGAACGCGCAGCCCCTTCTCGTCGACCACTCTCGCCAGCTTACTCGCGAGCGTCATCACGTCCATCCCCGGCGTGCCTTTGCCAAGCAGCACCGCAAGCAGTTCTTGATCGCTCAAGGCCGCGGCTCCTTTGCGAAGCAGCTTTTCACGCGGGCGATCCTGCTCCGGGATGTCACTGATGCGCTTGCTCATGGCGTCACGCCGCAGCCGTCAGATGGGTCTCGATTACTGTCATGGCCATGCTGTCGAAGATCCCGCCGGTGTCAGTGTACTTGGGGTCCGCCAGCTCGTCGAAGCGGGCGAGATTGTTGTAGGTGACCTGTATCTCGCCGTTCACCTGGCCACGGTACGCGCCTTCCAGATACATGACATCCGCGCGGTGGGCCTGAACAGTACTGCGGATGCTCGGATCTGCAACCTTCTCTTCCGTGACCTGTTTGATGTAGAGGGCCTCCTCGTCGCTAATGTCGTACGTGGCGCGAATCTTATCGATCATGTCTTGGACCGAGACCTTCTTCGGCGGCGGCCCCACACCCTTCTTGCCCCCACCAAGCCTGAGTTTCACTTCACCGCCCGCGCTCCGCACCTCGCCCTGATACTGGACAGCCGCTTTTACGACCTCGGTCTGACGGATCTGCTTCATCAGTTCGGAAACGCTGCCTTGCTTGATGAGCTGCGGACCCACGTACTCCGCGAAGGTGACGAACTCCTTGACCTCGTCGGCGTAGGTGAAGAAGCAGGTCAGGAAGTGAAAGCTCTTCACCAGCCGTGCGAGCAGGTAGACGAAGTCCTTGCGATCGTCCGGAGAGGTGAGCCTCGCATGGAAGCGCACCCGCAGGCCGTTGATAGCAAACTGTATCCGCGCGTCCGTACCCGTAACCGCCAGCTCCATGAAATCGCGGGCATCGCTCTGCGTGAAGACACCTGCTGCGAGGATTTTGACGAGAAGCCTGGTGCACAGCTCGGGGTCGGGCTCGTCAGGCTCGAAGGGCGTGCCCTTACGGTACTTGGCGAACGCTTTGAGGATGGCCGACGCATTATTGGTGAAGTCGACAACCACGACATCCTTCTTGCTTTCGTGGCTTCGGTTCAGGCGCGACACGGTCTGCACCGCGTGGCGGTCGACCACCGGCTTGTCGAGGAACATCCCGGCCAGCAGGGGCTGATCGAACCCGGTCTGGAACTTGTTGGCGACGATCATCAACCGATGATCGTCGCCCTT
>JBEEKA010000183.1:0-7937 GCA_041168985.1 Pseudomonadota bacterium
AGCCCATCAACCAGGCGATCGTAAAAGGAGAGGCCTTCCGCGCAGGCAGGGCCGGTTCCCGTCGGCTGGATACGGGGCCAGGCGATGGAAAAACGGTAGACCGTTACGCCGAGTCGGCGCAGCAGTTCGAGGTCCTCCTCGAGCCGATGGTAGTGATCACAGGCGGTATGGCCGTTGTCACCATGAAACACTTTCCCCGGGTCGGCGCAGAAGCGGTCCCAGATCGAAGGCCCTCGCCCCGCGACGTCTGTCGCGCCTTCGATCTGGTACGACGACGTGGAGACTCCCCAGGAAAAACCTCTGGGGAAATAGTGGTCAAGCGCGTCCTGTGAGTTCATGCCGAGTGGTGATACCGGTAACCGGGACATCTGGCAAGCGTCGGACCGGGGTCAGACCAGGTTCCGACTTCTTAAGAAATGTTGCTTTTTCGCAAAACTGTTGCGGCGGCATGTTATTCGGTATCATCGACCGGCACCCGACCAGCCCTCTGGGGCATGGTCGGTCGGGCCGCGCGGTGTTGGGGGGACTTTTCCGGGACCGGCGGCGGACTTGATGAGTCAAATATTTGATAACCACGGGCCGGGGGAATCCATATTCACTCCGGACTTCGAAGGAAGGGAGAGGTCAATGCGTAATTGGAAAGTGCGACTGGGAGTCCTCACGGCGATCGCCGCGCAGGGCGGCCTGATCGGACAGACGGCGTTTGCCGCCGAAAACAATGAGCTGAGCGAAGTCGTCGTGACGGCGACGCGCCAGGCGTTGAGCGTGCAGCAGGTTGCTGCCGCCATCACTGCCATGTCGGGCGACTCGCTCGAAAAGCAGAACATCGAAGGCATCCAGGGCCTGACCGGCGTCGTGCCGAACGTCCTCATCGCCGGTGACAACGGCGGCACCACGGGCGCCAGCCTCTACATGCGCGGCATCCCGAACGTCGGCGTTTACGTCGACGGCATCTGGCAGGTGTCGAACAACGGCCTGCTGACCCGCGACTTCATCGAACTCGACCGACTGGAAGTCCTGCGTGGTCCGCAGGGTACCCTGTACGGCCGTGACTCCACCGGCGGCGCGATCCAGATCCACTCCAAGAAGCCGGGCACCGAGTTCGGCGGCGTGCTGAACGTCGGCATCGGCAACCTCGATCGCCGCGACATCGCGGTCTCGGTCGACTTCCCGATCACCGACAAGCTGCTGACGAAGATTTCCTACGGCGACTACCACGTCGACGGCTGGGTGCACAGCAAGGTCACCGGCATCAACGACGGCTACATGGACAGCAAGGTGCTCCGCACCGATGTCCTGTGGAAGGCGCTGGACAACCTCGACGTCCGCTTCATCCACCAGGAAGACAACCAGGTCGGTCGTCAGGCCCGCGTACAGGCCCGTATCGACTTCCAGACCGCCTACATCCACGGCTACCAAGTCGGTATCGCCGAGGCCCATGACATCGCCAGCGGCGGCAAGTTCAACCCGATGTACGCCGTGGCCGGTTACCCGGGTGGCACGCTGGGCAAGTTCGAGAGCCGTTCCTCGTCGCGCTCGCCGAACATCCAGAATTCGAAGCAGGACACCGTGCATGTCGACTGGGACATCAGCGATGCGATGCATGTGAAGTACATGTTCGGCGACTCGCTCGTCGACGCCGGCGTGTACAACGACTGGGGCGGTTCCGAGTACAACTTCTTCGTCAACTACGACACGTCGCGCGTTGAATTGCGCAGCCACGAGTTGCAGCTGACCGGCAAAGTGTGGAAGGACAAGATCGACTACGTCGTTGGCGCCTACGACTGGCAGCAGGAAAACCGTAACCGCGGCGTGGAATGGTCGATGAACGACTGGGTCTCGACGGGCAACGTCGGCACGCTCCAGACGCTCAACTACCAGACCGTGCTCAACAGCGCGGCCTGCCAGACGAAGCCGTCCGACAAGGGCGTGAGCTTCCCTGGCGACGTGTGGCCGGTGCCCTGCAACGCATTCGGTGGCAATGGCTGGATCGGGCTGTTCGGCAACATCGTGGCCGGCAACTTCTCCGACCGCCTGAACGCCGCGACGCAGGACGGCCGCGCGTACTTCGGCCAGGTGACCTGGCACGTCACGGACGACCTGCAGGTGGAAGCGGGCTATCGCCGCCACAAGCAGGACAACGTTGCCTATGGCACGAACCTGGCGGCCGACATCGCCGCGGGCATCACGGAAGCGCGTCCGCTGCCGCTGGACACGCTGTTCGCGAGCCGCACGAAGGCCGTTGCCGGCAAGCTGATCAACCCGTCGCCGACGAGCTTCAGCGCCAACACCAAGCACTTCGCGGTCAAGTACAACATCCAGCCGGGCATGATGGCCTACGCGTCCTACAGCGAAGGCTTCAACTCGGGTGGCGTGTCGCAGTACTCGGACTCGGTGGGCGCGGTCCGCCTGAACTACTCGCCTGAGCTCATCAAGAACTACGAAGCGGGTCTTCGTGCCGACTGGCTGAACCGTACGCTGCGTACCAACCTGACGGTGTTCAAGACCGAGTGGAACGGCATCCAGTACCTCGGCACCGTGGTCGACCGCGGCACGGGACAGCAGGCCACCGAGCTGATCCTGCAGAACTCGGCTGACGGCGAGGCCAAGGGCGTCGAGCTCGAGTCCACCTGGCTTGCCACGGACCGCCTGCAGCTGGGTGCGAACCTGGGTTACCTGAAGACGGGTTACACCAGCATCTACCCGGGCTCGATCATTCCGAAGAACTCGGAATTCGCGCGTGCCCCGAGCAAGACTGCGTCGTTCAATGCGTCGTACAGCTGGAGCAACGTCGTCGGTGGTGAACTCACCGCTCGCCTGACGTCGAACTACTTCGGTTGCTACTGGCGTGCCAGCACGCTTGAACTGCGCCAGGACTTCGACGGCCGCGTGGCGAAGTGCGGCGAGGCCGGCGACGTGTGGTTCCACAACGCCCGCGTGACCTGGGAGCCGAACGACAAGAAGTACGAAGTCGCCCTGTGGATGAACAACATCACCGACACGTACAACTACAACTCGGGCTTCATGCACTTCATCTGGCAGTTCGACTTCGCGACGGTCGACCGTCCGCGCGAATTCGGCGTCCAGTTCAAGAAGCGCTTCTGATGACCGCAGTCTGAAGCCGCAAGGCGGATGACAGACGGGGGGCTTCAAGCCCCCCGTTTTTTTGCTGCCCCTGCCGTCGCGACTGGGCTATCTTTGATGCGATCGCAACCTTTCGATCGACCTTGGGGGGAACCATGATCCGACGTGCCCTCGGTGGCCTTGCCGCCGGACTTCTATGCCTGCTCGCGGGCGTCATTACGCAAGAGGCCCGCGCGGCGGCCCCTGCTGCGGATGTCCTGCTGGAACGAGCGCAGCGACTGGCCGATACGGCCGAGATCAAGCGCCTGCAGGCGATCTATGGTTACTACCTCGATCGGTCGGACTGGGACGCCGTGCTCGACATCTTCACGGAGGATGTCCAAGCTGAATACGGTGCCAGTGGCGTCTACCGTGGCAAGGCGCAGGTAAAGGCGCTGTTGTACGGAATCGGGTACGGCAAGTCGGGGCTCCGGCCCGGCCAGCTGCGCGACCACGTGCAATTGCAGCCGGTGATCAACCTGTCGGCGGATGGCCAGAGCGCGAAGGGCCGCTGGAAGGCGCTGGTCTTCCTCGGCCAGTTCGGTGACTACGCCCGCTGGCAGACCGGTCCTTACGAGAACGAGTACCGCAAGGAAAACGGGCGCTGGAAGATCAGTCGCATCCACTGGTTCGAGGATTTCACCGTGCCCTACGAGGGCGCATGGACGAAGGCCATGACCCAAAGCAACGTGGCGGATCGCAAGTTTCCGCCGCCGGATGCGCCGCCGAGTTTCGCGGGTGCATCGAAGGTCTGGCCCGCTGTCACGCTTGCGCCGTTCCACTACGCGAATCCGGCGTCCACGAAGCCCGCTGCGCCGGTGGTGCTGAAGAGCAAGCCGGGCGATGAAGGACAGAAACTCGCACAGGCCCGGCAGCTGATGGGGCTGGTGCGCGACGAGCAGCAGATCCAGGTCCTGCAGCGGACCTATGGTTATCTCGTCGACAAGAACCTCTGGGACCAGATCGGTGACCTGTTTACCGAGGACAGCACACTCGAGATCGGCGGTCGCGGCGTCTTCGTCGGCAAGGCGCGCGTGCTGCAGTACCTCAAGTGGCTGGGCCACCCTGAGCATGGCAAGTTGTACGACCACACGCAGATGCAGCCCGTGGTGTCGGTCTCGCCGGATGGCCAGACGGGCAAGGGACGCTGGCGTGCGCTGATCTTCGGTGCCGACCAGGACAAGGGCATGGACTTCCTGGGCGACTGCATCTACGAGAACGAATACCGCAAGGAAAACGGCGTCTGGAAGATAAAGAAGCTCCATGCCTATTTCGTGCTCTACACGGACTTCTCGCGCGGCTGGGGTGTGACTTTCTGGGCGCTGACGGCGCCGGAAGTGGACATGCCGCCGGACCGCAAACCAAGCGGCCGCTACGAGATCTATCCGGGAAACACGTTCGTGCCCTACCACTATGCGAACCCGGTGAGCGGCGCACGGGCGGCGCTGCCTGCCGTCACGGCGGTGGCGAAGCGGGAGGTGGGTGCCGAGCGGTCAAGGCTCGAGCGCGAGATCACGCGGCTCGAGGACGTCGACTCGATCGAGAACCTGCAGAACGCCTATGGCTTCTACCGGGAGAAGTGGCAGTGGGATGACGCCGCGAACCTGTTTGCCGCCGACGGCACTCGCGAGATCGCCCAGCGCGGCGTGTACGTGGGCAAGGACAGCGTCCGCCGCAGCTTCAATGTCGAGGGTCCTGCCGGCGTCAGGCAGGGCGAGGTCGCGCAGCACTACCTCTACCAGCATGTGATCCATGTCGACGACGACGGACGCGGTGCGAAGGCGCGTGTCCGTGAACTCACCTTCGCCGGCGGCTTCGGCACCAAGGCCGAAGTGGGCGGCGAGGTTGCGGAAAACCGCTTCGTGAAGGAGAGCGGTGTCTGGAAGCTGCAGTCTGAGCACCAGTACACGACGTTCTGGGCGGATTACACGAAGGGCTGGTCCAAGGGGGCGATGCCGGCCGCGGGGCCGAGCAGGGAATTCCCTGCCGATCGCGCACCGACCGAGAAGTACGAGGCCTTCCCGGCCTATTACATCCCGCCCTTCCACTACGCCAATCCGGTGACGGGCAAGCCGATTCCCTGATCGCCAAGGGACTTGCCGGACCGCCGCGAGGCGGCCCGGCAGGGTGGGTCAGGGCTTGCTGCCCAGTCGCATGCGCGCGGCGCCCGTCTCGGGGTCGGCGTACTCCCGGTTGTCCTCGCAGACGTACTCGAACATCTTGTAGTTCGGGCGGCGCTGGTACACCCACTTCCATTGCCAGGGCTTCGCCAGGTAGGCGGGATCCGTCACGGTCACCATGTTCTCGAAGTGGTCTGGGGTGATGCGGCGCATGCGCTCATGGATGCGCATGTCCGCCGAGTGGGGCGTATTGCGGAACTGAACGTGCGGCTTGATGCCGACCGTTTCGACGACGAAAGTGTCGCCTTCCCAGCGACCGGCAGAGTGTCCCCAGAATCCGGGTTCTGCATCCTCGACGGCCGGCAGCGTGTCGTTGAGGTAGATGCGACGAATCTGGTTGTAGGCCTCCTGGATGATCGTCACCTGTCGCTTAGTCTGCAGCACCTCCATCGGAAACATCGCCATCATCATCGCGGGCATGCCGTCCGGGATGCAGTGCGTGTAGCCGGTGGCGATGGGCTCTCCGCGCTTGTTGGCTTCGTCGACTTTCTTCTGGTGGGCTTCCCAGGCAGCCTTGAACTCGGGCTTCAGTGGGGGCGGCGGAATGTCCGGCGGTGGCGGCACGACCGATGTGTCCTGGTGGGCGTCCAGCGGCAGCGGATAGCGATCCCAGGTGCCTGACAGGTCGCGGCGATCGAAATTCGCCACCCTGGTCTTCGGCGGGTCGCGGACTTCCTGCGCCGGCAGCGCCGAGACGCCGAGTAGCAGCGTGGCGCAGAGCAGTCGACGGGTGAGTGTCTGCATGCGGTTCACTCGATGGGAATGTTCGGCAGGCCGGCCGGGCCGCCATTGCCGAAGATGCGGCCGTCCGCGATCTTGATCTGTTTGAGCAGGGCACCGGGTTCGCCGGTGCGCAGCGGCGCCACGATGACCGTGATCGTGTCGTCGGGTTTGATCATGTTGAACTTCCAGCCGACCCGATTGAGTATCCCGGGATTCGCGCATTCGATGGTCCAGTTGCGCGATTCACCGGATGCGTCGGCCGCCGTGAGTTCGATGTAGACGTGCGGGTTCTGCCAGCGGAAATCCTTGACCTTGCCGGTCATGCGTATCTGCTTCGTGGGTTCGAACATGGCAAAGGAATGGTGGGCCAGGGCTTGGCCCGAGGCGGCCAGCAGACCCAGCGCCGTGACGGCTGCCAGGGCGCGGCGATGCTTGTAGATCATGATTCCCCCGGTCTTGTGATCGCAAGACGATGCCACAACGGACGGGCGAGCTCAAAACAGGTCAGGGTGCGGGTCGGTACACGCTGCGAACCACCAGGTGGGGCATGGACTGTCGGGTCAGGGTCCGGGTTACGACCAGCATTCCGGATTTCGCATCCACCGCATAGGCTTCGGTATTGCTTCTGCCCCGCCGGTATTTCTCGGCCACGGTGAAGCTGTTGCCGCTGAGCCGCGCACTGATCCTGGCCGTGCCGAAGGAGTCCACCCGTGAATAGGGCTCCTCGAGATCGAAGCGTCGGGGCCCGCCGCGCCCCTCGTCAATGCGGAACTCCTGTCCGTCCTGGCTGATGCGGAGCGAGGCAGGGATGACCAGACGCTGTTTGAGCTCTGCGTGCAGTTCCTCGCGCCGAGGCCGACGCTGCAGGGGGCCAAGCGACTCTTCCATCTCGGCCTTTTCAATCGAGGCCATATCGCTGCCGCGCGGCCCCCTCAGGCGGAGCTCTTCTTCCTTGTACTCGTCCAGCGCGTCCTCCAGCGCCTCTTCCGCGTCGGTACTGGCTTCGGCATCGAGCGTCCATGCGTTGGCACACAGGCGTGCGCAAACCGGCGACGCGGAACGGGCGACGGGAACGAAGGCCACGAGCCCCATGGCAGCGGCGGCAAGCCACGGCGCGATTCGCTGTTTCATCCTCTGAGTGTAGCGCGCCGCCGGGGGTGGGCGATGCGCGCGGCCTCCTCCCGGTCGATGCCGTACTGGCGCAGGAGGAGTTCCACCATGTCCGCTGCGGCGGATCGCGGTTCCCGACCTTCCAGTATCCGGCGCATCACGGCCATGAGCGCGGCCAGCGTCATCGTCACGGTGGTATCCAGCGACCGGAAAATGAACCGGCCCGATGCGCGTCCGCGGTCAAGGTCGTGTCGGACGCGTTTCCGGAAGGTCGCTTCGACCTGTGGCAGCGCGGCGTCCGCGTGCAGCAGGAACCAGCCCCACACCGGGTCGCTGATGGCCAGTTCGACGAATCGACGCTGGACCCGGGCGGCGGCGATGGCGGGGTCCGACTCAGCAGGAGGGATGGCATCCAGTTCGGTGGCGACGCCCATCGCGCGCTCGGCGAAGACTTCCTGCGCCAGTTCCTCCAGCGAACCGAAGTTGTTGTAGAAGGAGCCGAAACTCACCCCCGCCTCGGCACGTATCTCCGCGATCGAGGTGCCCTCGACGCCCTTCTGGCCCATGACACGCAGGGCCGCCTCGACCAGCTTGCGACGGGTGCGCAGGCGGGTGGGAGACAGTGCCTGCTTCTTTTGCGTTGGACTGGGCATGGCGATATTTTGAGAGTAGTCTCAAAAAATTGAAACCGTTGGAGTGGGGGTTCTGCGGTGTCTACTTTGGTGCCCGTGACGTACTACCCGATCGCCATGCAGCGGCAGTTCCTGGCCGCCCGCGAGGCCATGGCCGGAACGCCCTACG
>JBEEKA010000184.1:0-3068 GCA_041168985.1 Pseudomonadota bacterium
ACACCTGGTACGGCGTCACGCCGGGCGAAAGTGGGCCGAGCGAGCCGACGCCGATGGGGCCTACGCGCGTCACGCGCCTCGCGGTGCGCCAGGGTGTGGGCAAGCTGATGAGGATGATGGATGGCCCGTTCTCCATCGCCACCGCGACGGACGCCGACACCATCATCATCTCGGATCTCATCGACCCGGACGCCAGCGCGCATCGCTACGCCAACCGGTTCGCTCGTGTGAGCGCGGGAACGGCCATCGGGCAGACGCGGCGGACGCGGGCGGCGAACAGCTCGCCGGCGGGCTACGTGCCGGCTTCGGGGACGTTGAACGTGAACCGGGCGACGAGTCCGGCGTGGGTTGCGGCCGACTCGGTGGAAATCTGGCGCGCGAAGGGGGACGAGGACACATCGGCGCTGGTGGACCAGGCGATCAACGATGCAGCGACGGCGATCTGCTGGGAGGACACCTTCTACCTGACCATCGACGAGAACGTGAGCGAATACTACCTGCCGTCGGGGGTGAACGAACTGACCGCGCTCGCGGTCGACTGGGCTCAGGACAGCTATCCGAGCAAGCCTGACTGGCGGACGGTGGGCTACGCGCGGTTCGGCGTGGACGGGGGCAACAACATCATCACGATCCTGCGGGAGACGCTCGGCACGGTGTATTACAGCCAGGGCGACATCATCCGCATCCGCTACGTGGCCTTCCCCGACGTCATGGATTCGGACGCGGACTACTGGGCGATCCCGCAGCCCCTCGCCGTGGCGCTCCCCTGGGCCGTCGCCGAGGCGGCGATGGCCTTCCTCGAGAGCATCGGCACACCCTCGGGCGGGCTCGAACAGGTGATCGACGCGGAACGGGCCAAGGCCAACCTGCAGCGCAAGCTCGACTTCTACCGGGCCCGCTGTATGCCCCCGGCGACCATCATGACGGTGGTCCCGCGGTGAGCGTGGCGACGAGCCGGGCGCCCAGCGGTGTCATCACCATCGATGGGGAGCCCTTCTTTCTCGCAACGGACGAGAAGGCGGTTCCCTTCTGGAAGCCGCGGCAAGAGCCGACGCAGGAGGGCGACCCAATGGTCGCGCAGCGGAAGCGGTTCAACGACTGGTCGCGCGGCCTTGGCGACTCACGGGGGGTGTACCGGGGCGCGGTCGAGTACGCCGAATACGCCTACCTCGGGGTGCAAGGGCGCATCCTGCCGGCGCCGCTGATCACGGAGATCGTGACGGGGCACTCCTCGACGGTTATGGACATCGTGGAAGTGACCGTCCCGGCGAACCGGATCATCTCGCTGGGCGGGACGACGGCGAAAGAGATCAACCCGTTGGACCACACGGTGGCGGCGACGGGTACGCTGACCGGTGGCGCGCTGTCGGGGCAACTCTTCGACGACCAGCTCGCGATCGCGGTGGGCGACACGACGGACTACTACATCCGGAAGGCGGACGGGACCTACGTCCAGAACACGATCAGCAAGAAGGCGCGGTGTTTCGGCCTCTCCGGGCCCGATCTCGTGCGGGGCTTCGACAACACCTGGTCGAAGTGCTCGGCGGACACCCCGAACATCACGTCCGTCAACAACTGGGGCACCGAGTACGGCATCGGCGACCTCTCGGGGAAGGTGAACCAGGTCTTCTCCCACAACCGCTGGGACTACGCGCTCAAGGACGAGGGGCTCTACACCTTCGACCAGGCGACGAGCGAAGAGGCGAACGTCCTGACGGACCTCGAAGCGTTCAAAAGCGCGGAGAACCGGGCCTTCGGCAAGTGGTACTCGCACATCTTTGTGTGCTCGCTGGCGGGGCTCTACCGTTTCGTCCAGCAAGGCGCGGCGCGGACGGTGGGCATCGAGGAACTGGGGCTGAACGAAAGCGAACTGGCCGACGTCTACCCCACGGCGTTCGCAGCCTTCGGAAGCCAGTTCTACGTGGCGTACTTCAACGGGACGACGACGTGGATCTGCGTCGGCCGGCGCGCCGCAGACGGCGACGCCAGCGGGGGCAGCCCGTTCACGATTACGAGCGTGATCGACAAGTTCACGGGCGAGTGCCGCGCGATGAAGATTAGCGACCTCCCGACGCGCACGGAACTCTTCTACGGCGCCGGCGTGAACGTGCGCTACTTTCCCCTGGCGGCCGACGGCCAGCCCTACACCTACCAGACCGATCACACGGCGATCGTGCGCTTCTCGCCCACCGATTTCGACTCGCCGATGACGATCAAGCAGTTTCGGTCGATCGAGTGCAAAGGGCGGAACGCGACGGCGAACCAGGCGGTCACCTTCAAGGCGGGCTTCGACGGCGGCGCGGAGAACGCCGTCGGGAACGCAATCGAGGCGTTCGCGGCCCAGTATGCCCAACGCTTCTGGACGCGGGGAGTGAACGATTCCGGCCGCGTGTTTCAACTGATCGCCGAGATGACGACCGATAGTCCGACCGTGCCGGTGGAGATCCGCGACGTGGTGGTCGACTACGAAGAGCGGCCAGCGATGGTTTCCGGCGCCGTGGTCGGCCTGCGCTTCCGCGACTTCGACAGCGAAGGTGACGTGTCTTCGCGGAACACAGCCATCGAGCAATACCGGCTGCTGGAGGGTTACTTCGACGGGCCAATCGTGGAGGTCACGGACCCCTGGGGCGAGACGTACCCGGCACGCTTCTACAACTACCGGCAGTACGGCATCTCGCAGGACGTGGTGACGGAGCAGTTCCGCGGCGAGGACCCGCAGATGACGGCGATCGTCGTCATCCGAAAGCTGGCGTACGCGTGACCGCCGTGCTGAGCGACGATCTGGCGCGGGCCGTCGAAGACCAGGTAGCGGCGATCCTCGCCCAGCGCGGCGGGGTGCCGTTCACCCCGGAGCGCGCGGATCTTCTCGACTCGCTCGACGCGCAGGTCAATTCGATGCTCCAGGACCGGAGCCTCGGACGCATCCTGAACGGCCCGCTGTGGCTCTCCGGCGCTTCCGTGGTCGACGGCACGATCAACGCCGACAAGCTGGTGGTCAACACGCTCGAATCGATCACCACGAACACCGGCACGCTGAACGTCACGGGGAACATCACGGCCGCGGCGAG
>JBEEKA010000185.1:0-2883 GCA_041168985.1 Pseudomonadota bacterium
TGTACGGAGGCTGCCGCTCCATGGCTCGTGACGCCGTTCTCAAGCCCGTGACACGGCCCGACGACTACAAGCCGCCCTCTTTCGAGGACGTGAACGCCATCCTCGCCACCGTGAAAAAGCAGCGGCAGCCGGTGATCGACCGGATCTGGGACATGAAGCGGGCGCGGCGCGGCCAGTGGGACGAAGTGCTCCGGCACATTCCCTCCGCCTACCGGAAGATGCTCCTCCCGCCCGACCTGCCGCAGCTCCGGGACATGATCAACCGCGTGGCGGGCCTCGTCGCCAAAGAAGAGCCCAACGTCGAGGTGATGCCGCCGAGCGGTTCGCCGGCCGACGTCGAGAAGGCTTCGAAAGAAGAGGCGCGGCTGTTCGCGATGCGCCAGCAGATCGCCGATCAGCAGGATCGCGACCCGTATGCGATGGGGATCGACGCCCAGATTTCGTGGGGCGAGTCGTGGATCGGTGTCTACCCCGACCCGCGCCGCCTGGACGACCCGGACTACCAGCGCGGCAAGGATGAAGACGCCGACACCTACAAGAGCCGCTACAAGAACCTCATGGCCGACGGCGGCGTGCCGATCTGCATCGACGACTTCGACCCGCAGACGAACTTCCCCGTCTGGTCCGACCGCTCCCGCCTGGCCGTGGACATCATCGAGAGCGAGCACCTTGGCCTCGACATCGAGGTGGGCATGGGCTACCACCCGGTCAAGGGCGAAGACGGGAAAACCGTCGAGTGGTTGAAGCACGGCCACACGCTCTCAGAGCCCTACGTGGCGAGCGACGCGCGCGCCGGCGGCGACGGCCGGGCGATCGACACCACGCACGACCGGGGGACGACGGCCGGCGCGACCGCGCTGGACCGGGCGATCCGCAAGATCATGTACTTCGACCCGTGGGTCTACCAGTGTTACCTCGATGGCGTGAAGGTGGAGGAGTGGGAGCACAATTTCGGCATCGTCCCGATGTTCCCGGCCTACGGCGAGCAAACGAGCGACCGCGACCCCGGCTGGCAGAGCCACAGCATCATCGACCCCGCGCTCGCAATCGCGAAGCAGGTGGTGATGTTCAGCGCGATCATCGCCAGCAATGCGATGCAGCACGGCTTCGCGACCCCGTTCCTCAAGAACCCCCAGCACGGCCTCGTTGATCCGCACGGCCAGCCCCTCACCCGGGCGGTGAAGTTCGGGGAGATGAACCTGCTTGGCGCGCAAGAAGAGATCGTCTTCCCGTTCCTCGAAGGCGCCCAGATGCCCCAGTTTTTCCAGTACATGGACTACCTGAACGGGGTCATGGAGGCGTCGACCCTCTCGAACTTCGGGAAGGCGATCGGGAGCGACATCGCGGGCTACGCGATCGCCCAGATCCGGTCGATGCAGCTCTCCGTGCTGGCGCCGATCTACAAGAACGCCGAGCGCCAATGGCGGAAGATTTACTACTTCCTCCGGCACATCGTGAAGACGACCTTCCCCGCGGGTCTGTTCCTGCGAGGGGCGGTCGAAGAGAACGACGAAGGGGCACAGTTCCGGCCGATCCTCGAATACGCCAAGGGCGACTGCACCGAGTTCTCGATCGCCGTCAAGATCAAGCAGGGCATCGCCCAGGACGAGATGGCCGAACGCAAGAGTGCGCTGGAGATGAAGGAGGCCGGCGTCTGGAGCCGCCGCCGCGTTATGGAGAAGACCGGGGTGGAAGACCCGCACGCCGAAAGCCAGGAGATCGACACCGACCGGGCGCTCAACAGCCCCGCCTCGGACCAGATCATCATCCAGATGGCGGCGGAAATCGTCACCGAGCGGCTCGCAGCCACGCGCCAGCAAGCGTCGACCCCGTTCGGGCAGGCGCTGGACCAGGCGAAGAAGACGTACATGGGCGGCGGCGGCCAGTTCCAGACGCAGGCTGGCGCGCCGGCCAACGCGCTCCCCGGCGGGCAGCCGATGGATCAGAACCCGCCACCGGCCGCGCCGCCAGAGGGCGGGCCCGCCGCGGGCCCGCGCATGGAGGACATGGGAGTGCCCGGGCTGCCCGGCGGGGTCAAAGACACCCGCCAAGTTCCGGTCGGAGCACCGGGATGAACGGGGTGAGAAGCGCGAACCGCCGCGGGCAGCGGCAGCAGCCGAACCCGATGTACGACCGGGCGAAGATGATCGCCGACGAAATCTGGGAGCGCGCGAACCGGTTGGCTGAGGTGCTTGCGCCGGAGCGGCCGACGGACACGGAGCCACTCGACGACTTCGACCAGTTTCAGATCCTCCAGACGGCGGCCGTGAGCTTCTCACCTGGCTACTGGGACGACCCGAACGCTTTGGAAGACCTCTACCGGCTGAAAAAGCAGTTCACCGGCCGCGACGACAAGCAGTTGCTGGAGTTCGCGAAGGAGGCGAAGGCGCGAAAGGACGCGCTCCCGCCGCCCGAGATGAGCCCGCAAAACCCGAAGTGGCAAGAGGCCATCGCGAAGATGAAGGGGGCCAGCGATGCAGTTCCCGCCTGAAGTCGAACGCTGGCGCGCGACCGTCGCGAAATACTTCCCGCCCGAGCTGGTCGACAAGGCGCTCTACGTCATCCAGCACGAGAGCGGCGGGAACCCCGGTGCCGTGGGGGACGGCGGGGCGGCGCGTGGCCTTTTCCAGATTCAGGATAAGCGCAACTTCGCGAACCGCCCGGACGCCGACTACCTTGACAACCCGGAGAACAACATCCGCTATGCGGCCGAGCAGCTTGGCGGCGCGAGCGGAAACTTTGGCGCGTGGGGCGAGGGCACGACGAACAACGGCGTGAAGTTCGGGGCGCTGGGGAACAACCCCTATCCGGGGGACACCGGGGGCGCCGGGGGAGGGACGACCGTGACGCAGCCACGAGGCAAGGACTACAGCGACCCGGAGT
>JBEEKA010000186.1:0-14278 GCA_041168985.1 Pseudomonadota bacterium
GCCCCGGCTGCCGCTTCGTAGGCGCCCTCCACGTAACTCAGGCCCGGCAGGTCACCCAGCACACGCCTGGCCTCGGGCATGGCCACCGGATCGTAGGCACGAATGGACAGTCCCGCGTCCAGCAGCTCGCGGATCACCGTCAGGGCCGGTGCCTCGCGCATGTCGTCCGTGTTCGGCTTGAAGGACAGCCCCCAGATCGCGGCGGTCCGGCCCTCGAGCTCGCCCTTGAAGTGGTCGCGGATCTTCCTGGCCAGCACCGACTTCTGCGCGTAATTGACGGACTCGACGGCCTCCAGCACTTCCGGCTCGTACCCCACTTCCTTGGCCGAGCGCACCAGCGCCTGCACGTCCTTCGGGAAGCAGGACCCGCCGTACCCGGTGCCCGGATAGATGAAGTGGTAGCCAATGCGGGGATCGGAACCGATTCCCAGGCGTACGTTCTCGATATCCGCGCCGACCCGCTCCGCGATGTTCGCCAGCTCGTTCATGAAGCTGATCTTGGTCGCCAGCATCGCGTTGGCGGCGTACTTTGTCAGTTCGGAGGAGCGGATGTCCATGACGACCAGTCGGTCGTGGTTGCGCGTGAAGGGCTCGTACAGCGCCCGCATCAGTTCGACGGTCCGCGGGTTGTCGGTTCCCACCACGACGCGGTCCGGCCGCATGAAATCCGCGATCGCCGCGCCTTCCTTCAGGAATTCCGGGTTCGAAACGATATCGAACTCCACCGCCGCACCGCGGGCGGCCAGCGCGGTGGACACCTGCGCACGGACCCTGTCCGCCGTGCCGACGGGCACGGTGGACTTCGTGATGACCACCGCATAGCGGTCCAGGTGGGTGCCGATGGTGTTCGCCACGGCCAGCACGTACTTGAGGTCGGCCGAGCCGTCCTCGTCGGGCGGGGTGCCCACGGCGATCAGCTGGAACAGGCCGTGCCGGACAGCCTTCACCGCGTCGGTCGTGAATTCGAGGCGGCCGGCCTTGACGTTGCGCTCGATCAGCGAGTCCAGTCCCGGTTCGTGGATCGGGATCTCGCCCTGGTTCAGCCGTTCGATCTTGGCGGCGTCCACGTCCACGCAGATGACGTGGTTGCCCGCATCGGCGAGACAGGCCCCGGTGACCAGACCCACGTAACCCGAACCGAATACTGTTACACGCATTGAACGACCTCTGAACAGACCGGAAAACCACCGCTCTGGCGCGGTGCAAGCGTTTAATATCGCATGCGAACATGACAGAGATGAACAAGCTCTCCACTGATTACGTTGAAAGTGAGGACCGCATCCGCCTCGGGGGGCGCTTTGCCTACGGCAATTCCCTCGTGTTCTGGATCACGCGGCCCCTGATGGACCGACTCGTAGCGCCGCTCGGCTCCGTCCGCGGATGGGTCGCACCATATCGCCCAGCTGGTACTGGACCGCAGGTCACTCCGACAGTGGCTGGGTGGCCTGAAGACCCTCTACGTTGCCGCCGGCTGGCCCCTGTCACACTGGGACGGACCTGGCGAACGGGGCCGGTTCGCGAGACAGGCTGGACAATTCCTGCATTGAGTGGACCATGAACGACGCAACCCTTCCCGCCAGCCCGCTGCCCGACACCTGGATGGACTGGGTGCGCGTGAACCTGCAGCGCGGCTGCCGGACTTCCGATCTGGTGACCCAGCTTCGGCAGCACGGCTTCGGCGAGGCCCGGATCACGGGCACGCTGGAATTCTTCGCCCGGCAGACGCTGCCTGTCCTGCCGGCCAACGTCCCGCCTCCGCCCGTGCCCAGTACAGGCTACCTGTATGAACCGAGCCGCATCCCGCAGCAGAACACCATCGTCCTGCCGGACCGCACGGTCAGGGTGACGGCCCGCTCGGACCAGCCCGATGTCGTGGCCTTCGACAACCTGCTCAGCGAGGAGGAATGCGATGCGCTGGTCGCGGCCTCGCGCCACAAGACCGAGCGCTCCACCGTGGTGAACCCGGAGACGGGCAAGGGCGATGTCAATCCGGCGCGCACGAGCTCCGGCACCTACTTCAAGCCCGGCGAAAACCCGCTTGTCCCGATCATCGATGCGCGCATCGCGGCGCTGACCGGTCTGCCGGCGAACCATGGCGAGGGGATCCAGATCCTGCATTACCTGCCCGGCAAGGAATACCTGCCGCACCATGACTATTTCCCGCCCAAGGAAAATGGCAGCGCCCCGCACCTGTCGCGGGGTGGGCAGCGAGTCGCCACGGTCGTGATGTACCTCAATGACGTCGAAAACGGGGGCGCGACGTCCTTCCCGAGCGCGGGCAACCTGCGCGTGACACCGCGCAAGGGCGCCGCCGTGTATTTCGCCTATCTCAATTGCTACGGGCAGCTGGATCCGGCTTCGCTGCATGCCGGCACACCGGTCATCGAGGGCGAAAAGTGGATCGCAACGAAGTGGATCCGCGAGCGACCCTGGGCCTGATCCCGCCCCACCCCGTGGTGGCGGGCCCGGATGCTACAGCCGGCTCAGCGCATCAAGGACCTGTTCGACACAGGCCTGCGGATCGCGATGGACGGCATCGAGATGGACATCCGGTGATTCCGGGACCTCGTAGGGACTGTCTATCCCGGTGACGTGCTGCAGCTCGCCCCGACGGGCCTTGGCGTAAAGCCCCTTGCGATCGCGCCGCTCGCACTCCTCGATCGGCGCATCGACGAAGACCTCCAAGAACTCACCCTCGGCGAACAGCTCGCGCGCCATGCGCCGTTCGGTCCTGAACGGCGAGATGAAACTCACGAGCACGATCAGGCCGGCATCCACCATCAGCTTGGCCACCTCGGCGACGCGGCGGATGTTTTCCACGCGGCCTGCTTCGGTGAAGCCCAGGTCGCGATTGAGGCCGTGGCGCACGTTGTCGCCATCGAGGAGATAGGTATGCCTGCCTTCCGCGTAGAGCCGCTTGTCCAGCAGGTTGGCGATCGTGGACTTTCCCGCACCGGGCAGGCCCGTGAACCAGATGCATCGTGGACGCTGGTGCTTCTGCGCCGAGCGGAGGGACTTGTCGAGTTCCACTGCCTGCCAGGGAATGGTGCTGGCGCGCCGCAAGGCGAAGTCGATCATCCCGGCGCCAACCGTCTCGAAGGTCAGTTTGTCAATCAGGATGAAGCTGCCGAGCACGCGATTGACGCCATACGGCTCGAACACCACCGGCGCGCTGGTCGACAGGTTGACCGTGGCGATCTCGTTGAGGCCGAGTTCCCGCGCCGCCAGATGGGCGCCGGTATTCACGTCCTCGCGGTACTTGATCTCCGTGACGGTTGCCGTCACTTCCTTCGTCGCCAGCTTCATCAGGTACTGTCGACCCGGGAACATGGCGTGTTCGCTCATCCACAGCAGCTTGACGTCGAACTGGTCCGCCACGTCCGGCGCCGCATCGGCAGCGACCAGTACGTCGCCGCGGCTGGCGTCCACTTCATCCGCCAGCGTCAGCGTGACAGCCTCGCCACTCTGCGCAGCTTCCACCTCGTCGAAGCCCGACAACACGGCCTTGATGGTGGTCTGCACGCCCGAGGGCATGACGCGCACGGCGTCTCCCGGACGGACGCTGCCTTCGGCCAGGCGTCCACAGAATCCGCGGAAATCAAGGTTCGGACGATTGACCCACTGCACGGGCATGCGGAAAGCATGGCGTTCCCGTGCGTCCCCCACATCGACCGTATCCAGATAGGACATCAGGCTGGGGCCCAGGTACCAGGGCGTCCGGGCGCTCTTGACCAGCACGTTGTCGCCATCCAGACCCGACAGCGGAATTGCCTGGATGCTGTCGAAACCAAAGCCCGCGGCGAAGGACCTGTAACCCTCGGCGATGTCGTTGAAGGTCGTCTCGCTGTAATCCATCAGGTCCAGCTTGTTGACCGCCAGCACGACATGACGGATGCCCATCATCGCCACGATCCGGCTGTGCCGACGGGTCTGCGTCAGCACGCCCTTGCGGGCATCGACGAGGATGACGGCGAGGTCCGCGGTGGAAGCGCCGGTCGCCATGTTGCGCGTGTACTGTTCGTGGCCCGGCGTGTCGGCAACGATGTAGCGACGCCGTTCCGTGGCGAAGAAGCGGTAGGCCACGTCGATCGTGATGCCCTGTTCCCGCTCGGCCTGCAGGCCGTCGACCAGCAGTGCGAGATCCATCTTCTCGCCCTGCGTACCGAAGCGCCGGGAATCCGACTCGAGACTGGCCAACTGGTCGTCGAAGATCGCCTTGCTCTCGTAAAGGAGGCGACCGATCAGGGTGCTCTTGCCATCGTCCACGCTGCCGCAGGTGATGAAGCGCAGCGTCGGCTTGTGGCTCTGGCTGTCGAGGAAGCTGGCGATGTCCTTGGCCTGGAGGGTATCCATCAGAAATAGCCCTCCTGCTTCTTCTTTTCCATCGAACCGGGCGAATCGCTGTCGATCAGCCGGCCCTGGCGTTCGGAACTGCGGGCGTTGAAGGTCTCGGCGATGACCGCCTCCAGCGTGTCGGCATCGCTGTCGATCGCCGCGGTCAGCGGCCAGCACCCCAGCGTGCGGAAACGGACCCGACGCATCTCGGGCGTCTCACCCGGCTCGAGCGGAATGCGCTCGTCGTCCACCATGATCCACTGCCCGCCCCGCTGCACCACGGGCCGCTCCGCGGCCAGGTACAGCGGCACGATGGGAATGTTCTCCTGGTGGATGTACTGCCAGATATCAAGTTCGGTCCAGTTGCTGATCGGGAAGACGCGGATGGTTTCACCCGGCTTGATCCGCGAGTTGTAGAGGTTCCACAATTCCGGTCGCTGGGCCTTGGGATCCCAGCGATGTCCGGGCGCGCGGAAACTGAACACGCGTTCCTTCGCGCGGGACTTTTCCTCATCGCGGCGCGCGCCGCCAAAGACCACGTCGAAGCCGTGGGCATCCAGCGCCTGCTTCAGCGCCTGGGTCTTCATGACGTCGGTGTGGTAACTGCTGCCGTGCGTGAAGGGACCCACGCCTTCGGCCAGTCCCGCGGGATTGGTGTGCGTGATCAGCTTGACGCCACTCTCCGCAACCATGCGGTCGCGATGGGCATACATGGCCTTGAACTTCCAGCCGGTATCGACATGCAGCAGCGGGAAAGGCGGCGGCGCCGGATGGAAGGCCTTGCGCGCCAGATGCAGCATCACCGAACTGTCCTTGCCGATCGAATACATCATCACCGGGTTGTGGGCGGTGGCCACCGCCTCGCGGATGATTTCGATCGACTCGGATTCCAGACTCATCATTGATGGGGCTCCGCAGGGCCGTAAAGCTCGAGGCAACGGCGCAGGTCGTTCCGGGTCGGCTCCAGCGGCAGGGTTTCAGGGTCTGCCTTGGGGCAGGACGCCGCCAGCGTCATCACGTCGTCGCAGCGGCTCGAATGCGTCAGGCCGATGGCATGTCCGAGTTCATGGGTCACGACTTTCTCGAGCAGGTGGCGTGAGCGCTCGAACTCGAGCCGGTCCGCGCGGATGGACACATCGCGCTCGACCAGCCTGCCCTCGCGGGACCGACCAACCGTAAGCCCACGGAGCTTGGCCGGGATCTGCAGGCTCCAGCCCGCGACGTTGATTCCGTCCTGCGTCCCCGGCGGCACGGTCGTGTCACCGAGGTACTCCAGTTTCACGCCACATTTTTCCCAGCGGTGGGCGGCCTCCAGGAAGATCACCTTGGCCTCGTCGGCGGTGAGCCAGGCGGGGCGTACACCACCGAAGTAGTGCCAGCGATAGACCGACTGCGGCCACTTGCCGGGCGAAGGGTCCTCGACGCCCGGCTCGGCAGCCTGGCCGCGCGGAGCCATCAGCATGAAGACCGTTGCCAGCGCGAGCAGGAACCGGGGTCGGGGCATCACGTCGGTCTCCGTCAGGAACGCTTCTTGGCCTTGGTGATGGCGGCACGGACCTGTGCCATGGCCTGCAGCCGCTTCAGGCCGGCCACCGGATCCCAGCCAGCCCGTTCGCACTGCATGGCAAGCCGATCCAGAAGGAGCTTGAGTCCCTCTGCCTTGAAGCCGAATGAGAGGGCCTTCTCGCCCTGCACCAGCAGCAACTGCGTGACGTCATCGGCCTGCCGCACCCTCATGCCGTCCAGCGACTCGGGGGGGATATCGTCGACCGCGGGATCGTGCTTCGGACGGACCGGAGGCGCCTTGACCGGCGTTACCGCATCGGGCTTCACGCCGAGTTTGCGCGCTACCCGGGACAGTGCAGCGAGTGCGGCCAGCGCCTGGTTCCGCTGCAGCCAGAAGACGCGCGTCGCCTTGCCGTCCGCCTGCACCACCATCCGCAGGCGATCCGCCTTTGCGTCGTATCGAAGTTTAAAGCTCATGTCGTCTGTCTTCTCTTTGCGTGAATGTCGTCAAGTCGCCGCTTCGAACCGCACGTTGAACGCGATCGAAATGCGGTCCTCGTCTTCTTCGTTGGGATGCACCCAGTGCATCAGGTAGGCCGGGAAAATGAAAATCGCCCCCGGCACGGGACGGATGGAAATCTTCTTCGGGAACAGCTGCAGCGAGCTGTATTCCGGCACGGTCGTTCCCGTTCTGGGGTCGAGGAAATCAAGCAGACCGCTGTTCTGCGCCGGATCACGCGTCGTTTTCACGAAGTAGACGCCTGACCAGGTATTCCCCCCATGTTCATGTGGCGCGTTGTAAGCGCCCTTGGGATTCACGTTGATCCAGCCATGCGCCGTCGTCCTGAGCTTGCCAAGGTCCGCATGGGGTGCCGCGTGGCGCGTCGCCTCCCCCACTGCACTGCGCAGCGCGTTGCACAGCGCCTTGAAGGACTCTTCCGAGCGACTGAAAAGGTCCGCCTCGGAATGCCAGCCATTGCGGTTGCTCTTGACCATTCCGGGCGATGCAGCGCGCAGTGCCGCGATGTCCCGGATCAATGCCTCGTTCAGGGACGCCGCTTCCTTGATCTGGAAGCTGTATAGGGGGGTGGCAAACGCCTGCTGTACTTTCAACTGGATTTCGCCGATTTCTTGAGCGCGTTGACCAACTGGTTGGCCAGCTTCGCCCTCGGTATCTTGCCCATCGCGTTACGGCGAAGTGCCTTCAGAGGAAATGCCTTGATGGCATAGGGCCCCTTCAGTGCGGCCGCGACCTGCTGGCGCAGGCTCGCCCAGGGAACCGTCTTGTCCGGCACGACCAATGCGCCGATGCCGGGCCAGCCCTTCAGGTTCAACTGCACGGCGCAGCCATCGGCCACGCCCGGCACGGCCTGGATGCGTGCATCCAGATCCAGCGCCGAGAGTTTCACGCCACCAAGGTTGAAGACATCCCCGGTCCTTCCGATCACCTCCAGCACACCGTCCGGGTGCATCACACCCAGATCGCCGGAAAGGAACCAACCGCCCCGGAAAGTGGCGGAATCCGTCTCACCCAGATAGCCCTCGGCCATGCCGGGCACGCGGCAACGCAGGAGCCCCTCCTGTCCGGGCGGGAGGGTCATGCCCTCCTTGTCCACCACTTCGACCTCCGCGCCGGGGTAGATGTGCCCGGCAGCACCGGGATACTGGTCCAACAACAGCGCATCGCAGGTCGCCACCACGCCCAGTTCGGTGCTGCCATAGGTCGTCTGGATCTGCGAACAAGCCCGGGCCAGCAGCTCATTACGGAGCTTGAGGGACAGTCGTGCGCCACCCGATCGGATGCAACGTCCCTCCTTTCCCGGCCACTGCCCGCGAAAACGACTGAGCCAGGACAGCAACTGCGCCGGCGAAGCGGAGATGAGGTTGCATCGCGACAAGGCGCCTTCGGCGTGAGGTCCATTGGCCGTTCCGCCAAAGATCACCATGCCGCCCTGCAGCCAGGTGACCAGCGAAATCATGAACCCACCGAGCGTTTCCCGACCGGTCAACATCAAGGCGCGCGTTTCAGCCGATAGCGCCTCCCTGTACGGTGTAATGCGCGCCTGCAGTCGGCCAGCATCCAGCGCCACGGTTTTTGGCGTGCCCGTGGTCCCGGAAGTAAAGAACCAGCACGTCGCTGTCGCCACCATATCGAGTCGCAGCGCATCCAGGACTTCGCCTTCCCCGGGGCGCTGTTCGAGAAGGGTCTTGGCAGGCAGGGCCCAGGCGCGCTCCGTCATGGGAGGTTCCCTGTCCAGACGGATCCACTGCCGCACGCCAAGCCTATCCCGGATGTCGCCGACCTGTTCCAGGGCAACGACCGCGAAGACGCCCCCCAGTTCGAACAGGGCGAGCATGACCACCCAGCTGATGTAGGGGTCGACGATCACGATTCCGGTTGGATGCGTTTCGTCGAGTCCCTGCTCGATCAGCCAATGCTTTACCCAAGAGATATGCGCCCGGAATTCAGCATGGCTGAACTCCTTTCCGGCACGCCAGACAGCGACCGAACCCATCGCCTACTTCTCGATCAGGTGGGCGATCTCCGACTCGTACTCTTCGACGAGATCGCCGATTTCCGCCAGCAGGGGGCCCAGATAGGCCTCGTACTTGCGCCACCGGTTCGTGGAGGACTTGTAGATCGGCTTGCGGACCTGGCTCGCGCTCGCGGTCTTCACCGGCCGGTCGGTCTCGTGGAAGTTGAGGCAGCTGTCGTTCCACGGCAGTCCGAGATAGTCGATCAGGCGGCGCGCCTGGCCTTCAACGTCCGCGACGTTTTCCTCGTAGCGGATCTCCAGCATTCCGCCGGGCATGGCGTCCCGCCAGTGCTTCATGAGGTTCCAGTAGTACCGGTAATAACGTCCCAGCTCCCGCAGGTTATAGGTCCACGGATGCCCCTCGGCAAAGTGGATGCGGTAGCAGGACAGGCAGGTTTCGACCGGGTGCCGGCGGCTGTGGATGATCTTCGCATTTGGCATGATCAGCTTGATCGCGCCCACGAAATTGAAATTGCCGGGCATCTTGTCGACGATGCGTTTGTAATGGCTGCCCGCGGGCGCCAGGCGCTGCAGCCGTTCCACATAGCGCTTGCCACGGGCTTCATAGCTGGCGTTTTCCTCGTAAGGGAAAGCAGCCTCCACGTCCCCCAACCGGACCCGGTTCTGGCCCACTTCGATGTTTTCGACCACACCCGTGAGGATCTTGAGTTCGCCGGCCCCGAACACATCCGGGTGGGAAGACAGGATCTGCTCCATCAACGAGGTGCCGGAACGCGGCATGCCCAGGATGAACACCGGCACGTCGCTGTCACAGCCTTTCTGCGCCGGATTCTGCAGTACCTTGCCATTGAACACCTGGCTCAGCACCTGGTACATGCGCTTGTTGT
This sequence comes from Pseudomonadota bacterium, assembly GCA_041168985.1. GTDB lineage: Bacteria > Pseudomonadota > Gammaproteobacteria > Steroidobacterales > Steroidobacteraceae > ZC4RG30. The sequence continues at coordinate 9,227 of JBEEKA010000186.1, forward strand.
TCTTGTCGCTGTAGGTTTCCTGCGAGCGCTTCTTCCGGCCGCCGATGGCGTAATGGGCGAAGGACGCGTCCAGTTCGCCCACGTCATCGAAAGCCTTGCCCAGTGCGAAATGCAGCTGAACCTGGTCCTCCAGTTTCGCGTCACTCAACGCGGCTGCAACGTGGTTCAGGCGCTTGAATTCCTCGTCACCGTACTGGTACTTGTGATCGGTGCCCAGCGTCCTGAGGGCAGCAGCCTGATCGGGATTGAGTCGCAGTGATTGACGAATGTAGTCGCGGGACTTTTCGATATGTCCTGCAACACGCTCGACCAGACCCAGTTCGTACAGAATCTTTGAGTTGTTCGGCATGAGCTGGTTGGCCTTTTCCAGCGCGGGCCGCGCAAGACTCAGCTCACCGGCGCGATTGCAGGCCACGCCGTACCCAAACACGAATTCGAGTTTCTCCGGGAATCGCCGACTCATCTCCTCCAGTCTGTCCTGTGCGTACTGATCCCTCTTCTTCTCCTTGAGGAGGCGCATCCACTGATCGAGCGAATCGCCGTGCAGGTCCTCGCGCAGGACATTGCGTTCGAATTCGGCCAGCGCCTTGCCGTCCGCGTCCTTGGGGTCGAGCGCAAGCAGGATTTCACCCAACTCATGGTGGGCTTCCTTGCTGTCGGGGTCGCGCGCGAGTGCCTGTTCGACGTACTTCCTTCCGGCTTCCAGGTTCCTGGCCAGCCGCTCACAAGCAGCGAGCCCGAGCAGCACCGCCCCTTCCTGACCCGGATCCTTGCCTTTCAAGGCGTTCAGGAGTTGCAGTGCCTGCGGTACGCGTTTCAACCCCACGTAGCACCGCGCCATACCAAGTGCGACGTCGGGCGGAATGGACTCGTGGTTTTCTGCGATGCGCTGGTAATGCCCCAGGGCCGTGGACCACTGGCGCGCCTTTTCGATCAGCCGCCCCGCGTGGAAGTGAAGGAGATCGGAGGTCGGGTGCGACTTCAGACCCTCCCTCAAAATGGCCAGCGCGGCTGCAACCGTCTGATTCCCCTCAACCTCCAGAACCCGACGCGCGATCGCCTGGACATCAACGGACTGCTTCATAGCTTTCATTACCATCAAAAAAAAGGGCCCCGAACAAGTCGGGGCCCTAATCCTACAGTACTTGAGTGTTTATCAGCCGATGATGTCGGCCGCGCTCAAGGTTCCCGTCACGTTGGTCAGGTGCAACACCAGATCCGCATCGCCAGAACCGTAGTTCACGGCAACCCAGGCCTCGTTACCCGACTGCTCGATGTAGTACTTCACACCACCGCTGTTGTTCAGGGCGTCGTTGGCAGCAGCCACGAAATCCCCCGAGAAACCGCTCTGAACCACCGTGTTCGCACCGGTGCCGGCCACGAGGCCGAAGTCGAGCAGGTCGCCGTTCAGACCGTCGGTAGCCGTGAAGCCATCCACCAGATCCGCCGTGCCGGTCGTATCCGCCGAGTCACCGTCCACGAAGGTCACGGTGTCCGTGCCGCCGCTGCCGATGTTGATCGTGTCCTGACCCGCGCCGCCGGTGATGTTGTTGGCATCGGCGTTGCCCGTGATCGTGTCATCGTTGGCCGATCCGATCACGCTGGCGCCGCCCGTCAGGGCAAACGTCAGGTCGATCGTCGCATCGCTGCTGTAGCCGCTGAAGTCCACGTTCCCGATCGACACATCGCCGCCGGCGTTAACGTCGAGGTAGGACTCGTTGGTGCCCGCGTGGAAGTTGCCGTCGAGGATGAACTCGCTCGCACCCGACACCGTGACATCACCGATGCTGATGTCGCCATCGGCCGTCAGCGTGATGTGCGCATAGTCGTTCGCATCGGTTCCCTGGACATCGACCGTCACATTGCCGACCGACAGGTTCGCATTGCCCGTATTGGCAGACACGCTGACCTGAACCGACGCAGAAGCACCACCGGCCGTGTCCGTCGTGCCCATCGACGTGATGTCGATGTTGCCGACCGCCACGTCACCCACCGTGCCGGTGAGGAGGTAGTTGTTGACGTTCAGGTTGTACGAGGCATCGCCGCTCTCCGCGACGGACAGGTCGATGGCGCCAGCCGTCGTGGTTCCGACGCTCTCGTCAGCCGAGAAGGACGCCGAGTACTGGAAGGAACCGCCCACCCCGACATCCGCCGACACGTCACCGAGGACGATGTCGCCGATGTTGCCGTTGGTGCTCGAACCCACTTCCGTGAAGTCGATCGACACCGAGACCGAAGCGCCGGCACCGACCGAAGCGGTCACGTCGCCGACCGTCACGTCACCAATGGTGACTGCACCGGACGACGGGGACGACGCGGACAGCGTCACCTGGATCGACGAGCTATCACCCGCCGTCAGCGACACATCGCCGACGCTGACCGAGCCCATGTCGATGCTGTACTCGTTCATGTCGATCGCGACCAGGAAGTCGGCCGACGAATCGGCGCCCTCGACAATCGTCACATTGCCGATCGCGAGATTGCCCATGCTTCCGGTCGTGTTGTTCGAGAACTCCACCGTCGCACTGATGTCGACGTTGTCGCCGCCCGACAGGCTGATGTCGCCCACGGTCAGGCTGCCTGCCGTTCCATTCGAACCCGAGATGCTGATATTCAGATCGATCGAACCGGAATCCTCCAGCGCGAGGCTCACGTCACCGACCGTCACGTCGCCAGCCGAAGCAAGGTCGTTGGCCCAGTGCGTCTGCCAGACATTCACCGAAATCGTCGAGCCACCGGCGTTATCAGCTGCCGGACCCGTTGCGCTCAGCGCCACCGAGATGTCGCCGACCGTGACGTCACCGAAGCTGTTCGCCGTATCGGATTCACCCGACGCCGACTGTTCGATCGTGATGCTGACATGGCTGTTGTCGCCACCCACCACGGCCACGTCGCCGACCGTCAGGTTGCCCTGGACGTTGGCAGTGCTCCAATCGGTGATGCTCTGGTAGACACCGATGTCCACCGTCGAGTCCTGAGCCACGTTCACCGTCACATCGCCGACCGTCACGTCGCCCATCGTCGAGCCGCTATCGGCCGTCTGGGTCACCGAGATGGCAACTTCAGCCGACTCGCCACCCGTCACAGACACATCGCCGACGGTCAGGTTGCCGAGAGCCGCACCAGTGTTCGTGCCGTTCTGAAGCACGCGGAGGTCGAGGACCGCGAAGTCGCCGCCTTCCAGCGTCACCGCACCGACCGACAGGTTGCCGGCTTCCGTGGCCGCCATCTGCGAGATGTTGATGTCGATCACGGCGTCATTCGTCAGGGTCGACGACACGGCACCGTTACCCACGGTGGCATGCACATCGCCGACGGTCAGGTCGCCGCCCGCGTTGCCCGTTCCGCCAGACAGCTGCGTGGACGAGATATCCACGCGGATGTCCACGCTGGACGATTCCACGCTTTCCGACGTGTAGGAGTACGGCGAGGTCTCGCTGCCGCTCGTCAGGGTGATATCACCCAGCGTCAGGTTGCCGTGGCTGTAGCCCTGCAGATTGACCGACAGATCGATCGCATTTTCGCCCGTATCGGCCGAAGCCCGGACATTGGCGTCGATGGAGACGTCGCCAACCGTCAGGTTGCCCGCGACGAAATCGGGCGAATTGCTGCCCGCGTAGATGTTCACGTTGGCATGGCTCGTGGAGTCGGCGCTCAGGGCCACGTCCACATTGCCGACGGTCACATCGTGCGTCACGACATCGCCATCGGTCGTCGTGCTGTAGGTGAAATCACCGTCGATCGTGACGTCGGCGAAGTTCGCACCATCCACCATAACGCTCGCGACGCCCAGGTCCTGGGTGGCATCAACGTTCAGGTTGAAGTCGCCACCATCCATGAACGCCTTGACGTGACCCACGCTGACGTCGCCACGGATGGCGCCATCGGTGCCCACATCAATCGCCACATTCGAAGCAAGTCCCGAATGAACGGTGACGTTACCGACGGTCACCGAGGACTCGTCAAACGAACCCAGCCCAATCGACACATCACCCGAGGCGCCCGCGGTCACATCGACCGCGCCCACCAGCAGATCGGTGGTGGCAGCCGCGTAGATATTGACGTTCGAGTCATCGCCAGCAGACACGCCCACATCGCCGACGGTGGCACCGCCGACGTAGTTGTTGACGCTGACCGACACCGAAGCGGTATCGCCCATCGTGACCGTAATGTCGCCAACCGTCATGTCCTGAGCCGGGGAGTCATCCCACTCGATCGTGACGTTCGCGACGGAGTTGTCGCCTTCGACGATCGTCACGTTACCCGTGACGTTGGCGTCCATCGTGACATCGGCCGAACCGGTATCGCCAAGCGTAATGGCGATGTTGCCCACCTGGATATCGCCCGACTCTTCGATCGAAACGAGCGCGTAGGAACTGTCGCCCGCCGTCAGGGAGATGTCGCCCACGGATACGGTGGCGTCGGACGTGTCGTTGGTCACGATCACTTCCATGTCGCCGGTGTTGCCGAGGGTGACTGACACGTCGCCCAGCTCGACCTGATCGCCCGAAGCGGACACGGTGACCGTGATTTCGTTCTCGCCGGTGACCGTGACGTTGTTGCTGGCGTCGACCACGCCATTCACGGACTCGTGCATGTCGGCGGAAGCCAGACCCAGGAAGACCGGAGCAACCTGCGAATCCTTCGGCTGGTAGTCCGTGTGGATGGTGGCCGCAACGCCGTCGATGGCGACATGCGTGCCGAGCTGCAGGTTGTGGACGTCGAGGTCCTTGCCCGTGACGCCCGAGTCAACCTTGATCAAGCCGAGGTCGGTATATCCACCCGCCTCGAAGGAGCCGCTCGAGATCAGTTCAACATTGACCGCGGCGATATCCGACGCCTGAACGGCGCGGCCTTCGCCGCCCGCCATGCGCAGGTCGATGATCGTCTGGCCGTTGCCTTCGATCGTGTCGCCGTGGTTGTAGGTGCTTTCGTTGCCGGCAGTGAGTTCTGCCTGCACACCGATGACCGTGTCCGCGCCCGTGCGGCTGGCCAGATGCAGGTGGTCCGCATCGGTCGTCAGGACGTAGTCCTGGACAGCCGGCGGCGGCG
>JBEEKA010000187.1:0-11638 GCA_041168985.1 Pseudomonadota bacterium
AGGATTGATTCGGTCCCGCGGTATGTTTTCGATGGTAAGCCGACTTCTCGGGTCATCTTGATGCTAGGGAGCCCTGATGATTCGAACCGACGGTTGGGTTCCCAAGTGCATCGGAAACACCCCAAAACCGCGAACCTCACCGGATCTTTGCAAACCGAGAAACTCGGGTAGAAGTCCCAAAAGAAAAGGCGCCCGAAGGCGCCTTGGCATCGATAGCGGTGGTCGAAACTCGCTATTTTTCCCCTGCATTTTCAAGGCAGTAGAGAGACATCTCTGCCTGGGCAGGTTAGTGGCGGAGAGGGTGGGATTCGAACCCACGGTGGGCTTGCGCCCACGCCTGATTTCGAGTCAGGTACATTCGACCACTCTGCCACCTCTCCGGTGGGCTGCGCATTGTACACGTCCCGGCGCCGGTAGCCAGCCTGTTATCCTTCCGCATCGGACCCGGCCTTCGGGAGGCTGCAAACGTGTTGGGATTCGCGACCAGACGGGCACGCTCGCTGGCCGTGCTGGCTGCGGGGGCGCTTCTCGCAGGCTGCAGCAATGGCCCGCCGGCGCTGGAAACCATCCAGGCCCGGCACCAGCTGAATGTCGCGACGCTCAACAGCCCGACCACCTATTACCAAGGGGCGCATGGGCCGCAGGGGGCCGAATACCAGCTTGCCCTCGCCTTCGCCGCCTCGCTGGGCGTGAAGCTCAACATGTACGTCGTGCCGGACATGCCGGCGCTTCGCGCCGAACTCAAGTCGGGACGGGCGGACATCGTCGCCGCCGGCATCACGCCCGACACCTCCTGGGCCCGGGACGGACGCCAGTGCTCGCCCTACCAGGAAATCCCGCAACTGGTCGTGGGGAAGCGCGGCAAGGCACGCATCCGCAATGTCGCGTCGCTGGTGGGCAAGCATATCGTCGTCAGCAAGGACAGCCCGCAGGTGCGCATCCTGGACGGGCTTCGCGCCAAGGGCCTCCGCGGCCTGCAGTGGGAAGCGGTGTCGCACCCGCAGGCCGATCCGCTGGACCTCGTTTCGGACGGCTCGGCCGACTATGCGGTGGTGGACGCGAACGAGTTCCTCTACGCGCAGCACCTCTACCCGGGCGTCTCGGTGTCCTTCAAGCTGCCCGACACGCGCGAGTCACGCTGGATGGTGGGCCGGGACGCGGATGACCTGCTCCGGCGGGTCAATGCCTTCCTGGACGAACTCCGCAACGACAACGGACTTGCGCCACTCCTTGCGGCCGCGACGCCGGAAAGCCCGGAGTTCGAATTCCAGGTGTCGCAACGCCTGCAGCGCGACATCGAGCTTGAATTGCCGGCCCTGCGCCCGCATTTCGAGGAGGCGGCGAAGGAAACCGGCACGGACTGGCGGATCCTCGCTGCGCTGGGTTATGCGGAATCCAAGTGGCAGCGGGCGGCGGTGTCGGCCGATGGAGCCGTGGGCGTCATGATGCTGCTGCCGGACACCGCCACGTTGCTGGGCGTCTCGGACCGGGGCGACGCGCGCGAGAACATCCTTGCGGGCGCGCGCTATTTCAACCGCGTGCGGGACCAGATCCCGGACGTGATCGTGGAGCCCGACCGGACCTGGTTCACGCTGGCCGCCTACAACGTGGGTTACAGCCACCTGGAGGATGCGCGCGTCCTGGCGCAACGGAACCGCAAGGACCCGAACTCCTGGAATGACGTGAAGGAAGCGCTGCCACTGCTGGCACGCGACGAGTACTACCTGTCGGCCAAGCACGGCTATGCGCGCGGCTGGGAACCGGTCCGGATGGTGGAGAACGTGCAGCTGTTCCTGAAGCTGCTGGAGTGGCGGGCCGATCCCGCGGAGAAACGCTAGATGGAACCGGAGAAGATCACATTCCCCTGCGACTACCCCGTGAAGGTGGTTTCGTACGCGCGCGATGGCTTGCGTGAGCAGCTGGATGCGATCTTCGTCGGCCACTTCGGCGAGTTCGAGGCGCACCGCGTGACGGTGCGCGCTTCCGCGCAATCGAACTTCGTCGCCTACACCTACCTGATGGTCGTGCAGCACGTCGACCAGCTGTCGGCGCTGCATGGCCAGCTGAAGGAAACCGACGGCGTCGTGATGGTGCTCTAGCCCGCGCGTGCTTCGCGGGCCGCAGTCTCTTCGAGCTGCCGCAGGATCACCGGGCCGATCGCATCGGCCACGGCCCGCACGTCATCCGGCCCCCCGAGCGACGACAGCTGCGTGACGGCGAGTCCCGCCATGCCGCAGGGGTTGATGCGCGAGAACGGCGACAGGTCCATCGCGACGTTCATCGCAAGCCCGTGGTAACTGGCGTGCCGCCGGATGCGCAGGCCAATGCTCGCGAGCTTGGCGCCCTGCACGTAGACGCCCGGCGCGTCACGGCGACCGATGGCCTCGATCCCGAATCGCTTCACGTATTCGATGACCGCGTTTTCCAGCGCCGTCACGAGGCCGCGCACACTGATGCCGAGCCGCCGCACGTCGACGAGCGGATAGGCGACCAGCTGCCCCGGACCGTGGTAGGTCACCTGCCCGCCCCGGTCAATCTGCACGAGCGGTATATTGCCCGGCGCCAGCACGTGCGAGCGATCGGCGGCCAGGCCCAGCGTGAAGACCGGCGGATGCTCGAGCAGCCAGATTTCGTCCGGCGTTTCCGGGCCGCGCTCGTCGGTAAAGCGCTGCATCGCATGCAAGGTGGGCTCGTAGTCCACGCGCCCGAGCCAACGCAGGATCATGCCGGCCCGGCCGTCAGGCGCCGTCGCGCAGACCCGCGCCGTTGCCGGCCAGTGCCTGTTCCGCGCGATAGCTGGAACGCACCATCGGCCCCGACACGCACTCGCGGAAACCTCGGCGCAGTCCCTCCTCGCGATACCGGTCGAATTCCTCCGGTGGGATGAACCGCGCGACGGGCTGGTGGTTCGCCGTGGGACGCAGGTACTGGCCCAGCGTGAGGATGTCGACGTTGGCCGCGCGCAGGTCGTCCATGCATTGCAGGATCTCGTCCGGCGTTTCGCCAAGCCCCAGCATGAGGCTGGATTTCGTGAGCACGTCGGGGCGATGCGACTTCGCGTGTTTCAGCACGGCCAGCGTCTGGGCATAGCCCGCGCGCGCATCCCGGATCGGATGCGTCAGCCGTTCGACCGTTTCGACGTTCTGCGCGAAGACCGTGAGCCCCGACTCGACCACCGTCTCGACGTCTTTCAGGACGCCTTGGAAATCGGGCGTCAGCGCTTCGACGGCGGTCTGCGGACTGCGCTGCCGGATCGCACGGATACAGGCGGCGTAATGCCCGGCGCCGCCATCCGGCAGGTCATCGCGGTTCACGGACGTGAGCACGATGTAGGACAGCTTCATCAGGGCGACGCTCTCGGCCACGTTGGTCGGTTCGTCGGCATCGAGCCAGCCGCGCGGATTGCCCGTGTCGACGGAACAGAAACGGCAGGCCCGCGTGCACACGGCGCCCATCAGCATCACGGTCGCGGTGCCGGCGTTCCAGCATTCGCCGATGTTCGGGCACTTGGCTTCCTCGCAGACCGTCGCGAGCCGGTGCTCATGGACCGTGCGGCGCACGAAGTCGTAGCGCACGCCGCTGGCCGGCAGGGCCTTGAGCCAGCGCGGCTTGCCTGAACTGCTGTTGATGCCTGCACCCAGCGCAGCGGGGTCGCGCGGCTTCTGGCCGTCGCGGATCGCGGTGAACCCCTGGGGCGTCACGTACTTCTCGCCGCTGCGCGCATCGGTGCCGAAGGGCGCAGCCGGCTCGACCACGACGCCGATGCCTTTGAGATCAGCCATTCACGCCATCCTTTGAAGGGTCGGCATCGTCGCATGCAGCAAGTAGGGCGTCGAGATCGGCCAGTCGCTCCGGCGTTCCGACGTCGATCCACAAGCCGTCATGGCGCTGCCCGCCCAGCCGTCCGGAATTCCGTGCAGTCCTAAGGAGCGGCGCAAGCGGAAATCGACCGGGCTGCTGGCCCGCAAAGAGCGCGGGATGCAAGATGGAAATTCCGGAAAACGTCAGCGAAACGCCGCTTCCAGCGACGATTCTGCCACCATCGAGCGAGAAATCGCCCTTGAGGTTATGCGACGGATTGGGAACCAGCACGAGCTGGCCAAGGTCGCCCGGCATCAGACGCAGCGCCGCGAAGTCCACCTCGGCAAAGACATCGCCATTGACGAGCAGGAAGGGCTCTGGCCCCAGCAGCGGCAGGGCGCGGTGGATGCCTCCTCCCGTCTCCAGCGCAGGCCAGGGTTCCGGGCTGTACCGGATCGACAGCCCCCATCGGCCGCCATCACCCAGCGCCGCCGGGATCTGCTCGCCCAGCCAGCTGGTATTGATGACGACTTCGCGGAACCCCGCCGCAGCGAGTCGCTCCAGGTGCCACGCGATGAGGGGCTTGCCGGCCACCGGAAGCAGCGGCTTGGGCGTCACGTCCGTCAGGGGACGCATGCGGTCCCCGCGGCCCGCCGCCAGCAGCATGACTTTCGCCGGGCGCAAGTCAGTGCCCAGCCCGCGCCCGCGCATTCGCCGCGGGCAAGCCAGGCAGCAGCCGCGTCTCGACGAAGCGGCTGTACGCCGCCAGCTCGGGGAATCGGGCGACGGTTTCGCGCACGTAGCCCAGCACCAGCGGCAGGTCATCGAGGTAAGCGGGCTTGCCATCACGCCAGTTCAGGCGTGCGAAGATCCCGAGGACCTTGATATGACGCTGTAGCCCGATCAGGTCGAACCAGCGCAGGTATTCCGACAGGCTGCTGCCCGCGAGCGGGGCGCCGCCCTGCGCGACGAGCCGATCGCGGAAGACCTGCAGCCAGGCCTCCACGCGGGCGCGCGGCCAGCCGACGTAACAGTCCTTGAGGATCGAGACCGCATCGTAGGCCGCCGGCCCCCGCAGCGCGTCTTGGTAGTCGATGACGCCCGGCGAACGCTCGGGCAGCACCATCAGGTTGCGGGAATGGTAATCGCGGTGGACGAACACGCCCGGCTGCGCGAGCGCCTCGTCGATGAGGAACTCTTCGGCCGCCTCGATCAGCGCCCGGTCCTCGTCGGTCAGGACCAGCCCCAGATGCCGGCCACAGAACCATTCCGGCATCAGGCGCATTTCGCGTCGGAGCACGACCGCATCGTAGGGATCGAGCTGCCGCGACGCGTCGAGCCCGCGCACCTGGATCCGGACGAGCGCATCGAGGGCATCGCGATAGAGCAGTTCCGGGTCCGCGCCCTGGCCGAGTCGCGTCAGCAGGTGCGTCGAGCCCAGGTCCTCCATCAGCAGCAGGCCACGCCGCACGTCGGACTCGTGCACATGGGGCACATGGACGCCGCACTGCTCGAGCAGGGCCGTGATCCGCAGGAAGGGCGAGACGTCCTCCTTGTCAGGAGGCGCATCCATCACGACGAAGCTCGGCCCCGCGGCCCGGGTCACGCGGAAATACCGGCGGAAACTGGCGTCCTCCGACGCCGGAACGACTTCGCAGGGCCCGAGCGACAGGTCGCTGGCCAGCCAGTCACGGATCATCTGCAATCGGGTATCGAAAGGCATGGGCCATTATACTTCGAGGCCACATGCCCCCCTTTGTCCGCATCGTTCCACTGCTGCCCCTCGCGATCGTCGCGGCGCTTTCATCGTCACCGATGGCCGCACGGGCAGCGGACGCCCCGGGCAGCCTGCCCCTTCGATTCTGCCCCGAGGAGTCCGCGCGACTGATCGCGCAGGCCGGCAGCAGGCGCCGTGCGGTGGATGCCGCAACGCCGATCGACATCAGCAGCGATGTCGCCAGCGTCGACGTCGGCGGTGACGCGCGGGTCAAGGGACAGGTTCAGCTCCGACAGGGCGACCGGCAACTCAGCGCCGATGAAGTCCGCGTGGACACGACGCGGAACGGCGTAGATGTCAGCGGCAACGTGCGGTACGAGGACCCGGAACTGCGCGTCACGGGCAAGGCCGGCCATTACGAGGCCGGTGCGGCGCAGTTCACCGCGGCCGAGTTCCAGATGCTGCAGCAGTCGTCGCGCGGAAGCGCGGGCGCGATCCGGCTGAAACCCGATGGCACGCTCGAACTGGATGACGTCTTCTACACGACCTGTCCGCCGGAGAGCGTGGACTGGCGCATCGATGCGAGCCGGGTCGAACTCGATTCCGCGCACCAGACCGGCATCGCTCGCCATGCCCGCGTCCGTTTCAAGGACGTCACGTTGTTCTACCTGCCGTGGATTTCCTTTCCGACCGGACCGGAACGGAAGAGCGGATTCCTGTTCCCCAGCCTCGGCTCCTCGTCGCGGGGCGGCCTCCAGCTGTCGACCCCCTACTACGTCAACTTCGCGCCGAACATCGACGCGACACTGGAGCCCACGCTTTACAGCCGCCGCGGCCTCGACCTGTCCACGGAACTGCGCTACCTGACGACCCGCGGCCGGGGCAGCCTCGACGCCAACCTCCTGCCGCACGACGGCGTGTTCGGAAGCGCTCGCAGCCGCCTGCGCGTCGCCAGCGTCACCGAACTTCCGCGTGACTGGCGACTGAACATCGGCGCGGAGAACGTCAGCGATGCGTCCTATTTCGAGGACTTCGCGCAGGGCGCGGACAAGACCAGCATCGCCTTCCTGCCGCGCCAGCTGGAACTGAGCTACCGGGACGATGTGTGGCGCAGCGGCGCCCTGCTGCGCAACTACCAGACCATCGACCGGGGCCTGTCGCTCATCGACCGACCCTATACCGAACTGCCACGGCTGTACGCCTCGGGCCTGTGGCGAAAGGGAACGCGGGCCCTGCCCATCGAATACGGCTTCGAAAGTGAAGCCGTCGATTTCCGTCGCGGCGTGGGCGCGCAGGGTTGGCGCGTCGACATGATGCCCCAGGTCCAGATGCGTGCTGAGGGCGCAGGCTATTTCGTCCGACCCTCGCTGGCCTTCCGCAGCACTGCCTACCAGCTCACCGACGTGGGGCCGGGCGTCGACACGTCGCCGCGCCGTAACCTGCCGATCGCCAGCCTCGACACGGGCCTGCTGTTCGAACGGACGGCAGGCAGCCACGGCAAACGGCTCATCACGCTCGAGCCGCGCCTGATGTACCTCTACGTGCCCTACCGCAGGCAGGATTCCCTGCCGGTCTTCGACACCGGCCTGCCCGACCTCAACTGGGTGGAGCTGTTCCGCACGAACCGCTACGTCGGTGCCGATCGCGTCGGCGACGCGAACCAGCTGTCCGCGGGCGTGACATCGCGTCTGTTCGCCAGCAACAGCGGCACCCGCTACCTCGCCGCGACGCTGGGCCAGACCGTGTATTTCGAACAGCCGAAGGTGCTGCTGCCGGGCGAAGTCGCCCGCGGCCGGCAACTGTCCGACCTCATCGCGCGTGCTGAACTCAAGGCCTTCGAGGACTGGAGCGTCGATCTGGGCCTGCAGTGGAACCCGCATGAGCGCCAGGCCGAAAAGACGGAAGTCCGCGTGCAGTACCGGCCGGAAGGCGCCAAGGTCATGAACCTGGGATACCGGTTCCAGCGCAACCAGCTCGAGCAGGCCGACCTGTCAGCGGCCTGGCCCCTCGCGCGGAACTGGAGTTTCTACGGTCGCATGCTGTATTCGCTCAAGGACCGAGCGGCCATCGACCAGTTCGCCGGCTTCGAGTACAGCAGCTGCTGCTGGGGCATCCGCGCCGTGGCGCGCAACTACGTCGTCGACCGCGGCGGCCGGCGGGACACCGGGATTTTCCTGCAGCTGGAACTCAAGGGCCTGTCGAATGTCGGAACGGCAGCCAATGCTTTCCTCGAACGGGCGATTCGCGGATACTCCCCCTCCGGCCGCAACCGCTGACGCAAGTCCATGATGCATCAAGGATTTAACATGACCCGCACGACTTTTGCCCTGCTTGGAATGCTGCTGGTGGCGCAGATCGCCCCGGCCGCGGAGCCGGCCGCCCGTGCGGACCTGAGCAGCAAGGGCCAGCTGCTGGACCGCGTCGCCGCGATCGTCAACGACGACGTCGTCACGTTCAGCGAGCTGGACGACCAGATCGCCGTGATCACGCAGCGACTGCAGGAAACCCGCACGCCGCTGCCGGCGCCCGACGTGCTGCGCAAGCAGGTGCTGGACCGGCTCGTCGTGCAGGAAGTCCAGCTGCAGCGCGCGCGCAAGCTCGGCCTGAAAGTCGGTGACGAGCAGCTCAATGCCGCGCTGTCCGACGTCGCCCAGCGCAACAACATCAAGCTCGCCGACCTGCCCCGCGCACTGTCCGAACAGGGGCTCGACTACGCCAGCTACCGCGAGAACATGCGCAAGGAAATCGCGCTGTCCGCCCTCAGGCAACGCGACGTCATCGCGAAGATCAACGTGACGCCACGCGAACTCGAGCAGTTCATCGAGCGCAAGAAGAAGCTTCCGTCCGAGACGATGGAATACAACGTGTCCCACATCCTCATCGCGGTCCAGCAGGACGCGACGCAGGCGCAGGTCGACGAAGCCGCCAAGCGCGCTCAGGACGTGTTCGATCGGGCGCGCGGCACCGAGGATTTCGGCCGGCTGGCCGTGGCGTATTCGGGCAGCCAGACCGCACTGGAAGGCGGCGCGCTCGGCTGGCGCAAGGGGCCTGAGCTGCCGACGTTCCTCGCCGAGGAAATCGTGAAGCTCAAGGCAGGCGGCATCAGCCCGCCGATCCGCACGCCCAGCGGCTTCCACCTGATCAAGCTGAACCAGACCCGCAGCATCGAAGGCGACATGGTGGTCGAGCAGTCACATGCCCGGCACATCCTGATCCGCCCGAACGAGCTGCAGGATGACGCCACGGTAAAGCAGCGCCTGACCGACATCCGCACCAAAGTACTCAATGGCGAGGACTTCGCCGCGTTCGCGAGCAGCCTGTCGGCGGACCCGGGCTCTTCGGTCAATGGCGGCGACCTGGGGTGGAACGGACCCGGCACCTTCGTACCCGAATTCGAAACCACGCTCGCGCGGCTCAAGGACAACGAGATCAGCGAGCCGATCCGCTCGCAGTTCGGCTGGCACCTGATCCAGCTGCTGGGACGCCGCAAGTTCGACATGACGGAAGAAGCAGCGCGCCAGCGTGCCTTCGCCCAGTTGCGCGAAAGCAAGGCCGACGAGGAAACCGAACTCTGGCTGCGTCGCCTGCGCGACGAAGCCTTCGTCGAAACGCTGATCTGACGGAACCCATGGCCGGCCCGCGCCCCCGCCTCGCGCTCACCTCCGGCGAGCCTGCGGGGATCGGTCCGGATCTCTGCGTACTGCTGTCACAGCACCTCGCGGGGAACGACCTCGGCTGCGACATCGTCTGCCTCGCCGACCGCGGATTGCTCGAATCGCGCGCTGCACTGATAGGCAGGCCGCTCGAGACCGGCCCGCACTTCACCCTCGAGCACCTGCCGCTCGGCACGGAATGCGAGCCGGGCCGGCTCGACGTGCGCAATGCACCCTACGTCCTCGCCCAGCTCACCCGTGCCGCGGAAGGCTGCCTGTCGGGCGAATTCGCGGGCATCGTCACGGCACCCGTGCAGAAGAGCGTCATCAACGATGCAGGCATTCCCTTCACGGGACACACGGAATTCTTCGCGGAGCGCTGCGGCGGCATGATGCCGGTGATGTTGCTCGCCGCGGAACGTCTGAAGGTCGCGCTCGCGACGACGCACCTGCCCTTGAGTGCCGTTAGCGGCGCGCTGCGCCCCGAGGTGCTGGACCACGTGCTGCGCGTGGTGGACGCGGATTTCAGGCGTCTGTGGCGCATCGCGCGCCCCCGTATCGCGGTCTGCGGGTTGAACCCGCATGCCGGCGAGGGTGGCCACCTGGGACGCGAGGAGATCGACGTGATCCAGCCTGCCATCGCCAGGGCACGCGCGGCCGGGATCGAAGCCAGCGGACCTTGGCCGGCCGATACGATTTTCGTGCCCCGGCATCTCGAACACCATGACGTCGTCCTGGCCATGTTCCACGACCAGGGGCTGCCGACCTTGAAGTACGCGGGTTTCGGCAGCGCCGTGAATGTCACGCTGGGACTGCCCATCCTGCGCACGTCGGTCGACCATGGCACCGCGCTCGACCTCGCTGGCACGGGCAAGGCAGACCCGGGCAGCCTCGAGGCGGCAACACGCCTTGCCGCACGCATCGCCACCGGCAGGGTGACCCCGTGATCCGCACGCGAAAACGCTTTGGACAGCATTTCCTGCATGACCAGCACGTGCTCTCGCGCATCGTGCAGGCCCTCTCGCCGCGCGAAGGCGACGCCCTGCTGGAGATCGGACCGGGCGCCGGTGCGCTGACCGAACATCTGTTCGAGGCCGTGGAGCGGTTCGACGCCATAGAGATCGACCGCGACCTTGCCGCGGCGCTGCGTGAGCGTTGGGGCGATCGGCTGACGCTGCACGAAGGCGACGCCCTGGACTTCGACTACGGGCAGCTTGCGCGCGATCGCGGCGGCAAACTGCGGGTGATCGGCAACCTGCCTTACAACATCTCCACGCCGCTGTTGTTCAGGTTGCTGGAGTTCGTGCCCTACATCACCGACCTCCACGTGATGCTCCAGAAGGAAGTCATTGACCGCATGGCGGCAGAACCCGGCACCGATGACTACGGACGGCTGACGGTCATGCTCGCGCCCCACCTGCACATCGAGAAGTTGTTCGACGTCGGTCCCGGCGCCTTCAGGCCGCCGCCCCGCGTGTGGTCCGCCGTGGCCCGGCTGACAGTGCTGCCCGAACCCCGGTTCCCGGTCCCGCCCGCTTTCGCTGCGGTGGTGAGCGCGGCCTTTTCCGCCCGCCGCAAGACGCTTCGCAATGCCCTGCGGGCCCTTGTTCCGGAAGAAGCCTACGCCGAGACGGGCATCGACCCGGGCGCCCGCGCCGAGACCCTGGACCCCTCCCAGTTCGCGGCACTGGCCGCCCTTGCGCGTCCGCAGCAGCCTGTGATTCCCTAGCGCCATGGCGATCTACAACCGCATCCTTGCCCTCGTCGACCTCTCCGAGGTCAGCCTGGAAGTTGCCCGGCGCGCATTCGAGATCCAGCAGGCCAGTGGCGCCGTGCTCGAACTGCTGCACGTCGTCGAGTACGTGCCGGTAGAGCCGCTGAGCGACTCGCTCCTGCCAGCCGTGCAGATCGAATCGGAACTCATCGAACGCGCCAAGACCCGCATGGCTGAACTTGCCGCGCAGCTGGGCGTCACGCCGCCGCCCTGGCGCATCGAAACGGGCAACGTGAAGGGCGAGATCCTGCGCATCGCGCGGGAATCCCATCCGGACCTGATCGTCATCGGGGCGCGGGAACGCCACGGCCTGTCCATCCTCGTGAACCTCACCGAAGACACCGTGCTGCACGCCGCGCCCTGCGACGTGCTGGCCGTCCGCATCACCGCCGCGAAGCAGGGATGACGGGTCGGAGCGGAGCGGAGCCGCACGACATCCGCGTGGCCGTCGAGACGAGCTATCTCGCCGACCAGTCGGAACCTGCCGAAAAGCGCCACGTCTTCGCCTACACGATCACGATCCGCAACCACGGGTCGCGCAGTGCGCAGCTGATCTCGCGGCACTGGCTCATCACCGATGCCGACGGCCACACCCAGGAAGTGCGCGGCGATGGCGTCGTCGGCGAGCAGCCGCACCTGAAGCCCGGCCAGGGATTCCGCTATTCCAGCGGCGCGGTGCTCGAGACGCCCGTC
>JBEEKA010000188.1:0-8402 GCA_041168985.1 Pseudomonadota bacterium
GATGTTGTTCCAGCGGATGATGGAGCGGCGCGGTTACAAGGTCCGCCTCGCCGAGTCCGGCGACGAAGCCCTCGAGATACTGGCGCGGGATCCGGCGGCATTCGACCTGCTGCTCGTGGACTACAACATGCCCGGGCTGACGGGCATCGACGTCGCGCGCGAAGTGCGCGGCAGGCACCCGGGACTGCCGATCGCCATCGCATCAGGCTTCATCACGGATGACATCCGGGACCGGGCCCGTGAACTGGGCGTCATGGATCTGGTGTTCAAGCCGGACGGCGTGACGGAGTACTGCACGGTGGTGGACCGGCTGGTGCGGCAAGCCTGACGATGCGTTGCGGTTTCACCCATCGCTATGCCGGACTGCCGGAGCGGTTCCATGTCGCGCAGTACCCGGTCGCGGCGCCGGATCCGCGATGCGTGGTGTTCAACCGGCCCGTCGCCGAACTGCTGGGGCTCGACGCCGATGCGCTGGAAAGCAACGCCGCCGCGCTCTTTTCGGGCAACGCGCTGCCGGAGGACGCCCGCCCCATCGCGACGGCCTATGCGGGCCACCAGTTCGGTCACTTCGTGCCGCGCCTCGGGGACGGGCGCGCGTTGTTGCTGGGGGAGATCCCCTGCCCTGACGGCGTGCAGCGCGACCTGCAGTTCAAGGGGTCGGGCCGCACGCCGTTCTCCCGGGGAGGGGATGGCTTTGCCGCCCTGGGCCCCATGCTGCGGGAATACCTCATCAGCGAGGCCATGCATGCGCTCGGCATCCCGACCACGCGTTCGCTGGCCGTCGTCAGCACCGGAGCCGCCGTGCAACGCGACGGCCCGCTGCCGGGCGCCGTGCTCACGCGCGTCGCGGCCAGCCATGTCCGGGTAGGCAGCTTCGAGTATTTCGGCTCGCGCGGCGATACGGAAGGACTGCGCCTGCTGCTGGAGCATGTGGTCGCGAGGCACTATCCGGAAGCCGCCGAGGCCGACAACCCGGCATTGTCGGTGCTGGACTCGGTCGCGGAACGGCAGGCGCGGCTCATCGCGCAGTGGATGCAGGTCGGCTTCATCCACGGCGTGATGAACACCGACAACATGTCGATCCCGGGAGAGACGATCGACTATGGTCCCTGCGCCTTCATGGACGGATTCGATCCCCGCACGGTGTTCAGTTCGATCGACCACAAGGGTCGTTACGCATACGCGAACCAGCCGGTGGTCGCGCAGTGGAACCTCGCACGGCTCGCCGAATCCCTTCTGCCGCTGATCGATCCGGTGCCGGAGACTGCCGTGCAGAAGGCATTGCAGGTCATCGAACCGTTCATCGACCGGTTCGACGTGCAGTACCTCGCAGGACTGCGCCGGAAGATCGGGCTGCATTCCGAGGAAGGCGGTGATCGCGACCTCATCAAGGCCTTGCTGGACCTGATGCGGGACGCACAGGCCGACCACACCCTGACGTTCAGGGAACTGTCCGACGCCGCCGGCGACGTCGCGTCGGAGCCGGCCCTCAGGCTGCGCTTCGCGACGGCTCCGGGCTTCGACGACTGGATGGCGGCATGGCACTCACGGCTTGCCCGGGATCCCCAGTCAGCCCGGGAGCGATCACTCGGGATGCGTCGCGTGAATCCGGCTTTCCTGCCGAGGAACCACCGCGTCGAGGCCGCGCTGGACGCAGCGTCCAAGGAAGGGGATTTCCTGCCTTTCGAGCGCCTGCTGCGCGTCGTGCAACACCCTTTTGACGATCAGCCCGGGAATTCGGAGTACCGTAAACCGCCCGCACCGGGGGAAAGGGTGCTGCAGACCTTCTGCGGCACCTGACCGGCGTTTCCAGGCCGATCAGGACCTCAGCGCCGTGTCGATCGCCCGGGTCAATGCGGCAATGCCGTCGGGCTTCTCGAGCACCTGCCGGACGCCGAGTTTCCTGGCCTCTCCGACCAGTTCGTCGGTGACATAGCCCGACACCAGCAGCACGGGCATGTCCGCCCGGATTTCCCTCACCCGCCTTGCGACGTCGAGACCGGTGAGACCCGGCATGTTGAAATCAGTGATGAAGATGTCCGTCGCCGACGGATTCGCCTGGAAGAAGCGCAGGGCCGCTTCCTGCTCGGTGAACGACGTGACCTGATAACCCAGCCGCTGCAGCGAACGCGAGATGAGCGAGATGAGCGCATCGTCGTCGTCCAGGTAGACGATGCGCTCCCCACGACCTGTCTCGGTGGCAGACGGTCCCGGCTCCGGGGCCGGCAGGACCTGCCGGGTCACGGGCAGGTACACCGTGAACGTCGAGCCCTTGCCCAGCACGCTGTAGACGTCGATCGCGCCGTCATGCTCCTTCACGATCGCATAGGCCAGCGACAGACCGAGTCCGGAACCCTGGCCCACCTCCCGGGTGGTGAAGAAGGGTTCGAAGATCCGACCGCGCGTCGCCGCATCCATGCCCCGCCCGCTGTCCCGCACTCGCAGGCACACCGCCTGTCCCTCCGACATGCCAGGGTGCAGCCGGAGCATCTCCTGGTCGATCCGGACCACGGAAAGATCCACCTCGACGGTGCCCGGCCTCCCGTCCAGCGCGTGCCCCGCGTTGGTGAGGAGGTTCAGGACGACCTGGTGCAATCGCGTGGCATGCCCCAAGACATGGGGGAGGTCATCGGCCGCGCGTACGTCCACCCGCGCACCGGAGGGCAGCGAAGCCTTGGCCTGCGCGGCGGCTTCCCGGACCAGCGGGGCCATCGCCACCACCTGCTTCTGCTGCGGCAGTCCGCGGTTGAAAACGAGGATCTGCTGGACGAGGGCGCGGGCCCGCTCGCCGGCCCGCTGGATCTCCCGCAGGGATTCCACCGCGGGATGCGCGGGCTCGAGGTCTTCCAGCGCAAGCCGCACATTGCCGAGTATCGCGGTCAGCAGGTTGTTGAAGTCATGGGCAATGCCACCTGCCAGCCGCCCCACGGCCTCGAGTTTCTGCGCCTGATGGTAACGGGCCTCCAGGTCCTGCCGGTCCGTGATGTCCTCGGCCACGCCGACGATGTTGAGGGACCTTCCCGCCTCGTCGACCACGAGGAATCCGCGGTCGCGGATCCACCGCAGGCCCTTCGGGATCCGCACGCGGAAGGTTTCGTCGTAGCGCCCCGTCACCTTCAGGGCGGCATAGGCCGCCTCCACCCGAGGCCGATCCTCCGGGACGATGTAGTCGAGCCATGCGTCCGGCGAAGCGGACAACTCGTCGGGACTGACACCCCATATCTGCTCGCAGGCCGGGCTGACGTAGGTCAGGTGGCCCACTTCCACATCGGAAACCCAGAACACTTCGTGGATGTTTTCGACGACCTGACGGAAACGGGCCTCGCTCAGCCGAAGGTCGGCGTTCGCCCGCTGCAGTTCGGACTCCCGGGCATCCAGCGTACCGGCCATCCGGTTGACGCCTTCGGCGAGATCGGTGAGCTCATCGTCGCCACCCAGGTTCGCGCGGACCTGCCAGTCCCCGCCGGCAATCCGCCGCACGGCGTCCTGCAGGACCGCCACGCGACGCGAAACAACGTGGCGCAGATAGAGTGCGGACAGCAGGCAGAGCAACATGATGCCTCCCGCGAACCAGCCGGCTTCGCGGAACGCCTCGGCCTCGCTCGTCGCATGGGCATCCGTCAGATCGAACGCGAGGTACAGGGCACCAACGCGTGTCGAGCGGAGTTCACCTGGCCGAAGGTGCATGTGCACGGGGAACGCGGCCTCGAAATCGGCCCCGTCTGGAGACATCCGATACTGCGCCCTCTCGGATTTTCGCGCCGCCTCGACCAAGGAACGGCTGCCGTCCCCCAGTGACTCCGCAAGCGGACGAACATTATGTTCACCCCGCGTGGACTGGACGACCTGACCGCGCTCGTCGGACAGGAGGGCCAGTTCGAGACCGGGTTCGCCGACGAGCAGGGCAACTTGCAGCCGGCTGGAGTCGAGATCATCGCGCGCCAGCGCGTATTCGAGTGTCGAGACCACTCGGTTGCCGAGCGACGCGGCGCGGGCCGAGATTTCGGAAACAAGCCGGTCATTTCGGCTATGGATTTCCGCATACGCCCCGAGACCGGTCACGAACAGGCCGAAGACGAACAGCACTGCCGGAATCAGCAGGCGCAGGGGCTTGCGCCTCGTCACGGCAACGCGTCCCTCACGATGCTCGGATCGAGTTCAACGTTGGGTCGCGCACCCTTCGGCATCAGGTTCAGGCGGACCATGTGCTCGGACAACCGACTTAACTGCGGTTCGAGATTGTCGGGTCCGCTGCCCAGCCACCGCAGCAACTGGGCGCGATCCGGGATTTCAAGCCGATCGAGCGCCCGGCCGTATTGATCAGGGGTGCGGCCGCTTACCCGCGCCGCCAGACGGCGCAAGGCATCAGCCCGGTTCAAGCGAAGGTAGTCCTGCGCACGCAGCCAGCCGCGCACCAAGGCAAGCAGTTCCTTCCGCTGATTCGCGACGGCATTTTCCTGCGAGATCAGGACATCGAGTATCTCGTGCGGAATCTGCCTGCTGTCGAAAACCCGGATCGCACCGGCCGCCTCGAGCCTGTCGCTGACCGGGTCGAAGGTCACGACGGCATCGACCAGGCCGTCCCGATAGCCCGCCTCATGGGAATCCATCGTCAGCGCAACGACCTGCACGTCGAGCGGAGACATACCATGGAGCTCAAGCGCGCGCGACAGCACGTAGGATCCCAGCGCGCCGGTTTCGACCCCGATCCGATGACCGCGCAGGGCCGGCACCGAGGTAAGTCGCGGATTCGCGATGATCGCGTCGGTGCCGGCGGATGCATCAAGCACCAGGATGACGTGAGCTCGTTCCCCCGTCGGCGAAGCCAGCATGGCTTCGTCCGCCGTTATCGCCGCCACATCCAGCGCACCGTTCTTGTATGCGCGGATGACTTCCGTCGCGGACGGAAATCCAAGCAGCTGGATACGGGCATCGTCGAAGTAGCCCAGATCCCGTGCCAGATACAGCAGTTCGTAACCCGGGAAATCATTCGTGCCTACACGCAGCACCTTGGCGGGAGGCGAACAGGACGCGAGTCCGCCCATTCCCAGCCCGATCAGCAGGAAAAGCAGAACGCGAACCAGACCTGACGTCGCGCGGCAACCTCTCAAAAGCATCCTGATCCCTTAAGCTCTTCTAAGCACCATATAGCGGCGCATGGAAAGTCGGCAAGACGTGGCTCAGGAACCCGGAAGGCGACGGGCTTCCGACGGGGCGCCGCCGGGGTCCCTGCACCGGTAGGGGCTGTAGACCGTGTCTGCCGCGTAGACCACGTCTTCTCCGCGCCAGGGCCCCTCGAAATACGCCGGATCCGTGGCTTCGTAACGCCGGGTCAGCCGGGTTCCCGTCGTGTCCAGTTCGAAACGTTCGACCACGCGCAGGCCCCCGCCATGCAGGATGCGGGCGTCCGCATTGAGTACGCCCGGCGCGAATCCCGTCGTTTCGACCACGAGCACATCGCCTTCCCAGCGGCCGACGGAATAGCCGTCCCGCCGCGGCCGGCCACGTGCCGACGGCTGCCCATCCAGCCGGACCTCCCGGACGAGATCCATGTGTCCGTAGCGCAGGGTGATGCGATCCGCCGACTGCACGACCCGGTTCACCACGCTGTCGAAGGTCCAGTCGAACAGGATGTTCGTCGGCTCGCAGCGCAGCCTCGGGTTGTCGCGCGAAGCAGGATCGAAGTACTGCAGGGCCTTGCGGCCGGCCTCCGTCAGTTTCACCGGAATGGGCCGGTCCCAGGCGGCACGGATCGGATCCGCCGCCAGCGACTCCGGCGTGCCCCGCGCACCCGGGAAGGCGCGCATGCCGGGAGGCAGTTCGCCGGGCTTGAGTCGGCGCGATTCGCCCAATGGCACCAGCGTGCCCTGCAGACCGCGCGGATCGGTCATCACGCGCTGTTCCGCCGCCCAGTCACCGGCCAGGTTCGGGTGGCCGTCAGGCGCGCGGAGCGTCCGGGCGGTAGCCGGGGACGGCCGGGCACTGGCGGGCAACTGGCGCTGCCCATAACGGTCCATGCTGCTGCCATCGGCAAACTGGATCGTCGACAGGTAGCACTGCTGGGCCTTGTAGCGCTCCGGCGATCCGGTCACGGTCACGGCAGTTCCGGCCTTGAAGAGTTCCGGCG
Organism: Pseudomonadota bacterium; assembly: GCA_041168985.1. GTDB lineage: Bacteria > Pseudomonadota > Gammaproteobacteria > Steroidobacterales > Steroidobacteraceae > ZC4RG30. The sequence goes on from JBEEKA010000188.1 coordinate 6,128, forward strand.
TCCAGCCGGATCGGCGCAGTGAACTGGCTGACCGCATCTCGCAACGCCAGGCACGGAGGACGCCATCGGGACCGCGTGCTTCGAGCTTGAGCCAGGCATGAGGATTGACCAGTTCAACGCCCGATAGCGAACCGACCAGCGTGATGTCCCGGTTGAGGTCCCAATTCGAGACGCCGTGGTGCGCAACCGCCAGGGGAGCGGACAGGACCGAAAGCCCGATGATGACCCTACGCGCCATGCACCCCCCGCTTGGACCCAGGCAGTTTTCCGGTATGTTACGCCGATGAAGAAAATACTGATTGCCGCCGCCGTCCTTGCCTGCCTGCCTGCACTGGGTGCCACGCCGAAACCCCTGCTGCAGGTCGACGGCAAGTCCTTCCGCGACCTCAATGGCAACGGGCGCCTCGACCCTTACGAGGATTCCCGCGTGCCGGTGGAGCGCCGGATCGACGACCTGCTCGCGCAGATGACGCTGGAAGAGAAGGCCGGTGCATTGATGCACGGGTCGCTGCCTTCCGCAGCAGGCGGCGGCGTCACCGGTTCGGGCAAGGCCTATGACCTCGAGAAGGCGGCGAACCTCATCGCCACACGTCACGTGACGAGCGCCATCTCGCGGATCTCGGCGGAACCCGCGAAGTTCGCCGCGGAAAACAACGCGCTGCAGGCCATCGCCGAAAGCGCACGCCTCGGCATTCCCCTGACGATCTCGACCGACCCCCGGAACCACTTCCAGTTCACGGCGGGCGCAGCGGTGTCGCCGTCGGGCTTCTCGCAGTGGCCCGAGATGCTGGGCATGGCGGCAGTGGGCGATGCGTCGCTCGTGCGTCGGTTCGGCGACGTGGCACGACAGGAATACCGGGCCGTGGGCATCCACATGGGTCTGTCGCCGCAGGCGGACCTGGCGACGGAGCCGCGATGGCCGCGGGTCACGGCCACGTTCGGCGAGGACGCCGGCCTGTCGGGCCGGATGGTCGCCGCCTACGTGCAGGGCTTCCAGGGCAGTGCGACGGGCCTGCGCCCGGATGGCGTGGCGATGGTCGTGAAGCACTTCGCGGGCTATGGCGCCGCGAAGGACGGCTTCGACTCCCACAACCGCTACGGCCGATTCGCGCACTTCCCCGGCAACAACTTCGACTACCACGTGAAGCCTTTCCGCGGCGCCTTCCGCAGCGGCGTGGCCGGCGTGATGCCGACCTACAGCATCTTCGAAAACATGGTCGTCGACGGAAAGACCATCGAACAGGTCGGCGGCGGTTACAACCGCTGGCTGCTGACCGACGTGCTGCGGGGTCGCGAAGGCTACAAGGGCCTGGTCCTGTCGGACTGGGCCATCACCCAGGATTGCGGCAGCAACTGCCGGGACGGGGCGCCGGCGGGCGAAAAAGCGACCTTCGCCGGGATTTCCACTGCCTGGGGCGTCGAGGACCTGACAATGCCCGCGCGCTTCGCAAAGGGACTGCTGGCGGGACTCGACCAGTTCGGTGGCACGGAAGACAGCGATCAGCTCCTGGCTGCCGTCCAGCAGGGACTCGTGCCCGCCTCGCGGCTCGACGACTCCGTGCGCCGCGTCTTGCGACTGAAGTTCCAGCTGGGGCTTTTCGAGAATCCCTACGTCAACGCGGATGTGGCGGCAGGCATCGTCGGCAAGGCCGCGTTCCGCGCCGAGGGCGAGGCAGCACAACGACGCGCCCTGGTCCTGCTGGAAAACACGAACCAGCTGCTGCCACTGAAACCGGGCAAGACCCGACTGTTCCTCCACGGGATTTCCGCCAATGTCGCCCGGAAAGCCGGCTTCGAAGTGGCCGCGTCGCTCGACGACGCCACCCATGCGCTGATCCGCGCCGAGACGCCGCACCAGATGCTTCATCCTGGCTTTGCCTTCGGATCGGTACAGCACGAAGGCGATCTCGACTTCAAGGACGGCGACCCGCAGCTGGACCTGATCCGCAAGGCGGCAGCCCGCGTTCCGACCATCGTGACCGTGATGCTGGACCGACCCGCCATCCTCACGAACGTGAAGCCGCTCGTTGGCGCGCTGCTGGGTGACTTCGGCGTCAGCGACGAAGCGCTGCTCGACGTGGTTTCCGGCGTCGCGAAACCGGAAGGCAGACTGCCCTTCGAACTGCCGTCCTCGATGGAGGCCGTGCGTTCGCAGAAGTCCGACCTGCCCCACGACAGCGCCGACCCGCTCTATCCGTTCGGCTTCGGCCGGCGCCTCAAATAGGGCAGCCTGGACGGCCGGTCGGTATGTCCCATGCTAGCCTGCGGCACACGC
>JBEEKA010000189.1:0-9380 GCA_041168985.1 Pseudomonadota bacterium
GGACGCTTCGGTGCCTATTGGCATCCGGCGGTGGTGGCCGCCGCGCAGGCTGACGGCCTGCGCACGGGCAACTTCGGCTATCTCGACCAGGTCGCCGCGATGAAATGGGTCCAGCGCAACATCGCCGCCTTCGGCGGTGATCCCGCGAACGTCACGGTGCTGGGCGAAAGCGCCGGCGGCATGTCGGTCCACAACCTGATGACCTCGCCGCTGAGCCGGGGACTGTTCGCCCGCGCGATCGTCATGTCGGGCAGCAACGGTCAGTCGGACCCGGGCGTGACGCCTGCGACGGCCGCCGAAGTGGCGCTGGGCTTTGCCGAAAGCAAAGGCGTCGCGCGCAACGACGCGGACGCCCTGCGAAAGCTGCGTGCGCTGTCGGCCGACGACGTGACGGACGGGCTCAACCTCGCCCAGCTGTTCACCCAGAGCACCCGTCATTACATGGGACCCGTGGAAGATGGCGCGGTCACGATGCCGATCCGCAAGGTCTACGAGACCGGGCACTTCAACCAGGTCCCGGTCATGATTGGCGCGACCAGTGCCGATATCGGCGGGCCGACCGGGATGATGGTGGCGGGCGCGCGCGAGCTGGCGGACGTCCTCGCGGACCGCAAGCTGCCCGTCCACTACTACATGTTTTCGTATGCCGCCCAGTCGCTCAACAAGACCGGTGCCGACCACGCTTCCGATATTCCGTTCTTTTTCGACACGCAGGCGATCAAGTACGGCGCGGCGACGACGGCCCGCGACAACGCCATGGGCGCGACGATCAGCGATTACATGGTCAGCTACGCGAAGACCGGCAAGCCGGGCGGCAAGGGCCTGGCCCACTGGCCCGAGCACAGCCGCGCGAAGCCGGTCATGATGGACTTTTCGGCGGACGGCACGGCGGTCGTCCGCTGAGCGGTCAGCGGCTGTTGCCGTAGCGATTCTCGAGTTCGACCACCGCGTCGACAAGCCCGGTTTCCGCACAGCCGGGCTTGAGCGAGCTGTTCAGGACCTGGAAGGTTTCATGGCCAAATGACGCGTCGTCGGGGGCATACCCGCCGACGCGCTCGTTGGCGAGCGTCGCGATCATCGTGCTGTTCATTGGCGATCGCGCCTTGATCCCCGTGCCGATCGCCGTATACACCTCGGTGTTGATCCAGGTGAGCGCGACGTTTCCGAGTCCGATCAGGCCCACTTTCAGTTCCACGGGCGGTGCATCGACATAGGTGCCCACCATGCCTTCGCGCGTCGTGGCGTCGAGCGGATTGCCATTGGTGCGCCTGCGGCCGGGGCAGGTGACCGACGCCTGGTAGCCGGCGATGCGCACGTCGTCCCTGCCTTCGCCGCGGGTCTGCGTCATGACGCGGATCACCTCTTCTCCCAGGATCTGTCCCTGGCTCTCGATGAACCGGAACATGGCGTCGATGGCTGCAGGATCGGCCGTCGCCTTTACCTTGCCGCTGGTGTCAGCGCCTGGCGCCTTCATGTCCACAAGGCGCAACGGCCCTTCAGAATGTTCGCGGTTGGTCAGGTAACCGGTGACCGGGTCGCCGGCACGCGTGGCCATGGCGTTGTTGGAGGGCCGGAGGTACAACGGGTTCTGGTCGCCGGACGTACCCTGGCTGAAAGCCACGACCACGTCGTCGCCGAAGGCCTTTTCCACATGGCGCGACAGGGCGCCCGGGAAGTCCGCCGTGACCACGCCGAGCACATAACCGTTGATCGGATGCATGGCGTAAGTGACGTAGACGGCAATGGGATGGCCGTCCAGGCCCGTGAAACTCAAGACGTCGACGCTGCGATCCGACGCACCCGAGAGGTTCGTGCCCTGGGTCCATTTGCGCGTGTCGGGGTCGATCGCGTCGCGATTGACGTTGAGGTACGCGGCGCCTGTGCCGTAACTCATGCGCGCAGGCTGGAGCCGGGACAGTGCCTGGTCCACCGCGGAGAGAATCGCTTCCGAGGGCACCGAGGGCACCGGACCACCGAAGGTCATCGGCGCAGACTGGCTGCTGTGCGTGTGGGTATGCGTGACCAGCACGTTCTCGATCGGGCAACGCGCGCGTTCGGCCACCAGTCGTCGCGTCAGCGCCATGTCGAAATCGGCCTGGGGACCCTCGTAGCTGATGAGCGCGGAGCGGACCGTGCCATTGTCGAGCACGATCGCGCGCGCATAGACCCGCTCGTGATCGTACTTGCCGGATTGTGCCGGGCCGAAGGGGCCGGTCTGGTCGACACGGGCTGCGCCCACGCGCAGCGAAGGACCGCGTGCCATCTCCACGGCATCGAGCTGCTTTCGACGCGGGTCGGCCATTGCGCTGGCGCGCCCGTCGGCGCCGAAACTCAGCAGTTTGTCGGTCTTGGGGTCGTAGGCCGGCCACTCAGGCAGTCCCGCACCGTTCGGATTGCCGGTGCGGACGAAATTGACCCAATAGCCGTGCATTGTTTTCGCCATGGCGAGATCCGGCGGCGTCAGTTGCCTGCCGTACTTGGCTTCCAGAGTATCCATCGCGAACGGAATGTCGGTGGCGTGCGGCGGGCCTTCGGCCCACTCCTTCCGCATCGACTCGGCCACGTAGCTGTTGCGATAGAGGAACACGGGCAGGCCTTGCGCGCTCATCGTCCGCGCGAGGTACCGGGCCGGTTCGGCATAGCGGTGGTCCCGCCCCATCTGGCGAACGACATGCTGCGGATCCGCCGTCACTTCGGAGGCGTAGGCGGCGCGGGCCTGTTCCGGGTTCGCCGCAAAGGCAGTTGAAAGAGCGCCTTCGAAATCCGCTGCCTTGATCGAGTCGAAATTGTCCGCGGACGTGGCGCCTATCAGGAGCGGCACTTTGGATTCCCGGCCGGCACGGGTCGCGGCCCGCAGAGACTCCAGGTAGAGCCGTCCATCGGTCACGGGCCCGGAGTAGGTCGCGGCCTGCGCGGCGCGCGTGCCGATATGGATGCCATCGGCAATCTGCTCCGCGCTCAGTGCACGCAGCTTTGCGAGCGCCTCGGCGCCGGTGCCGTCGATGTTCCACCGTTTCGCGAACGCAAGGCTCGCATCGACGGCAGCCTGTGGAGCGGGGCGCTCCGACCAGGTGCCGCCGCCCGACTGGATGATGGCGCGCGCGAACAGGCCGCGCGATTGCGGGGAGCCCATGAGCATCGAGACCATTCCCGCACCCGCGGATTGGCCGTAGATCGTGACCTGCTGCGGGTCGCCGCCGAACGCCGCGATGTTTTCCCTCACCCAGCGCAATGCGGCGATGACGTCCATCGCGCCGTAATTGAACAGCTGTCCCTTGTCCGCATCGACGCGGGACAGTTCGGGAAAGCCGAAGAATCCGAAACGACCGAGACGGTAATTGAAGCTGACGAACACGACGCCATCGCGTGCGAAGGCGCGACCGGAATACACGGCTGGCGAAGCGCCGCCGTTCACCTCGCCCCCGCCATAGATCCAGAACAGCACGGGTCGGCGCGCGCCGGCCTGCAGGCCATGCGGGCGCCAGACGTTCATCACGAGGCAATCCTCGGCGGGAGTCGTGCCCAGCGGCGCGGCATCGCTCGGGAAAGGCACCTGCATGCAGTCGTGACCGTAGCGGATCGCAGTCCTTGTGCCGCTCCATCGGGCCACGGGCTGGGGTGCGCGCCAGCGAAGCGGTCCCACTGGCGGCGCGGCATAGGGGATGCCGAGGAAGGTGTCGGCTACGGCATCCGCGCTGCCGGAGATACGTCCGGAATCAAGCGTGACCTCCGGAGCTCGGGCCGCCAGGGCCGGCCAGGACAGCAGCGACAGCAGAAATACCGCCAGCCTGCGAACTTGCGTTGCAGGCCTGTCATGGTTCCCGATCATGGTGATTCCCCCGTTGGACTTGCCGAAGATAGTAGGGAGGGGGCGTGCCACTTCCTAGTCCGTCGGCGTGAATTGGGTAGGATGGGGCCGTTGCCTACTGGAGGAGTCACGACCATGCGTCGCATCGTAACTGTTGTCGCCTTGCTGTCATGGGCCACCGTCGGTCCCGTCGCCGGTGCCGTGGAGCCGTCCGCTACGCCACCGGTCGCCCAGCCGGCTGCGCCTGCACCCGAAGCAGCCAAGATCACCCGGTCCCGCTCCAACATCCAGAACAACCGCGAGGCCGCCCCGCCCGAGGGCAAGCCCGCACCGGCTGTCACACCGGAGGCGCAGGGCGTCGTGAAGACAAAGACCAAGTCGAATCAGTCCAACGACTGATGGGCAGCGCGTTGGAAGCGTCTCGATGCTGAAAGTCGCCCAGCAGCGTGCGACGCGGGCCGCGTTCTTCATCCCCGGGTTCGTGACGGCCTGCTGGGCGCCGCTGGTGCCCTTTGCCAAGGCGCGCGCTTCACTGGAAGAAGCGGCCCTGGGAGTCGTGCTGCTGGGCCTGGGCGTGGGCTCGCTGCTGGCCATGCCGGCAGCGGGCCTGTTCGCCGCACGGTTCGGGTGCCGCCGCGTCATGCTCGTGGCGGTGGCCGCGATGCTGGGCGTGCTGCCCTGCCTGGCGCTGGCATCCAATCTGGTCAGCCTGGGCGTGGCGCTGCTTGTGTTCGGCGCCTCGGTGGGCACCTTCGACTGCGTGATGAATGTCCAGGCGGTGGTCGTGGAGCGCGAATCAGGGCGGTCCATGATGTCGGGCTTTCATGCGTTCTACAGTCTGGGTGCGTTGGCCGGTGCGATCGTCGCCAGTCTGTTGCTCGCCGCCGGCGCGACGCCGCTTTTTTGTACTGTCGCGATGGGCGTGGCGGCAATTGTGCTTGCCGGCGTGTTCAGCCGGGCCTGGCGCGCCGAGCGCGTGCGGTCCGGCACTCCCGTGCTGGCCCTGCCCCGGGGCGTCGTCATCCTGATCGGCATCGTGTGCCTGGTGACGTTCATGGCCGAGGGGTCGGTGCGCGACTGGAGCGCGGTGTACCTGCGCGAGGTACGTGGCGTGGCGTTGGCCCGGGCGGGCTGGGGGTTCGTTGCCTTCAACCTTGCGATGACGATCACGCGGCTGCTGGGAGACCGGGTGGTGGATCGACTCGGACCTGCGCTGTCCGTACGGATCGGGGGGCTGATGGCAGCGGCCGGGTTCGCGACGGCCGCGCTGACTCCCAGTCTCTCCTTTACCCTCGCGGGGTACGTGCTGGTGGGGGTGGGCTGCGCCAACGTCGTTCCGGTGATGTTTACCCTGGCGGGAAGGCAGACCAGACTCCCGGCCGCTGTCGCCGTCCCCGCTGTGTCGACCATGGGGTATGCCGGGGTTCTCTCGGGTCCCGCTGTCATCGGGTTCATTGCGCAGAGCTGGACACTGACCGGCGCGTTCCTGCTAACGGCCCTTGCGCTGGCTGCCGCGGCGATCCTGGGTTCATCGTTGAAAATTCGCTGATCGAAAAGTCCCCGGGTCCGTCGGTGACGCCGACCGGGCTTGTCGTTACCATGTGTTTCGACAACGGGGGGCGCATGCTGATGACGGGCGCATGGGGCGCAGCCAGCGAATCACTCCCGTGGCCGATCTGAAAACATGGATAAGGGGTGGTCGATCATGTCCGTACGCAGTTCCGCATGGCTCGGGCTCGCGATGTTGCCGCTTTGTGCAGGGGCTCAATCCCGCGACTGGCTGGACACGGGCATCCCCGCGACACAGCGGGCTCAGGCGCTGGTCGGGCAGATGACCCTCGACGAGAAGGCCTCCCAGCTTGAGGACTGGGCCCCGGCCATTCCCCGGCTGGGGGTGCCCGACTACCAGACCTGGAACGAGGCGCTGCACGGCGTTGCGCGGGCCGGTTACGCGACGGTCTTCCCGCAGGCGATCGGAATGGCCGCCACCTGGGATACGAACCAGTTGCGAAACATGGGCGACATCATCAGTGCCGAGGCCCGTGCCAAGTACAACGGATTCCAGCGACAGGGCGATCACCGCATCTTCCACGGGCTGACGTTCTGGTCGCCCAACATCAACATCTTCCGCGATCCGCGCTGGGGTCGGGGCCAGGAGACCTACGGCGAGGATCCCTACCTCAGCGGCCACCTTGGCGTGGCGTTCGTGCAGGGCGTGCAGGGTCCCGATCCGTCCCGTCCCCGCGCCATAGCAACGAGCAAGCATTTCGCGGTGCATTCCGGACCGGAGCCCCTGCGTCACGGATTCAATGTCGATCCTTCGGCCCGCGACTTCGAGGAGACCTACCTGCCGGCGTTCCGGACCACGGTCATCGAAGGGCAAGTCGCATCGGTGATGTGCGCCTACAACGCGGTGTCCGGTTCACCGGCCTGCGCGAGCAAATCGCTGCTCGACGACCATCTGCGCAAGTCCTGGGGCTTCAAGGGCTTCGTCGTATCCGACTGCGGCGCCATCGTGGATGTCTTCCAGGGCCACAAGAAGGCATCGGACATCGAACAGGCCTCCGCGCTCTCGCTGGCCGCCGGCACCGATCTTTCCTGCTCCATCTGGGCGCCGGGTTTCAACTCGCTCGCGTCCGCCGTCCGCCACGGACTGGTCGATGAGTCCCTCGTCACGCGCTCGGCCGAACGACTGTTCGCGGCGCGCGTGTCGCTTGGCATGTTCGATCCGCCGGGAACAGGGCCGCTCGATGCCCTGCAGATGAACGACGGTTTGCTGGACGCCAACCGGCGACATGCGCTGCAGGCCGCGGAAAAATCGATCGTCCTGCTCAAGAACTCGGGAGTCCTGCCCCTGGCGTCGTCGCCCGGGAAGATTGCGGTCATTGGCCCCACGGCCGACCTGTTGACCGCGATCCTGGGCAACTACGAGGGCACGCCCTGGAAGCCGGTTACGCCGCTGGAAGGCATGCAGCAGCAGTTCGGCAGCAAGAACGTCGTCTACGCGCAGGGCTCGACCCTGGCGGAGGGCGCTGCGGTTCCCGTGCCGCGCACGGCCTTCGGCGCTGACCGCGGGTTGAAGGCGGAATTCTTCGCGAGCAAGGACTGGACGGGCCGGCCGGTGGCCATGACCCAGGTTCCGGGCGTGCAGGCCGACTGGAGGGACGCGCGGCCTGATCCGGCCGTGGAAACCGCGGACTACTCCGTGCGCTGGAGCGGCGCGATCAGCGCGCCGGCGGCCGGTCGCTATGTCTTCTCGATCGAAGCGGCCGACAGTTTCCCGTACTCGCCGGTGGAAACATACCGCCTGCTCATTGATGGCAAGGTGGTGTCGGAAGGCAGTCTCCGTGCCAAGGCCGATATCGGCGCGATGGGCAATTTCCATGCGGGCGACGGTGCGTCGACTTCGGCGCCGCCCATGATGATGTTCCCCCAGGTCCCCGAGTTCCCATTCGACTTCGCCGATACCCGGCCGCACTCGATAGTGATCGAGTATTCCCATGCGGGTGACCGCGCAGGTGGCGGCCTGACGCTCAAGTGGAAGGCACCGGCGCGTTCCCAGCTGGAGGAAGCGGTGGCGCGGGCGAAGGAGGCGGACGTCGTGGTCGCCTTCGTCGGCCTGTCGCCGCAGCTGGAAGGCGAGGAAATGAAGATCAAGATCCAGGGCTTCGACGGGGGCGACCGCACCGCGCTGGATCTGCCGGCTGCCCAGGAAGACCTGATCAAGGCGCTGGCGGCGACCGGCAAGCCCCTGATCGTCGTCCTGCAGGCCGGGTCTGCGGTCGCGCTCAACTGGGCCAAGGAACATGCTTCCGCTGTCCTGGCGGCGTGGTATCCCGGCGTGGACGGTGGCACGGCCATCGCGCGCACGCTGGCCGGGCTGAACAACCCGGCGGGCAGGCTGCCGGTCACGTTCTATGCCTCGCTCGAAGGACTGCCGCCCTTTACCGACTACTCGATGCGCGGCCGCACCTACCGCTACTTCAAGGGCAAGCCGCTGTGGGGCTTCGGGTACGGACTGAGCTACTCGACCTTCAAGTACGGACCGGTTCGCCTCGCTTCCCGGACCATCAAGGCGGGTGAGCCGATCGTGGCGACCGTCACGGTGAGCAATACCGGCAAGGTGGCGGGTGACGAAGTGGTGCAGGGCTATCTGCGCACGCCGCAGGCCGATGGTCCGATCCAGACTCTCGTCGGATTTTCCCGCGTGCACATCGAAGCGGGCGCCAGCCGGGATGTGAGTTTCACGCTCGATCCCCGACTGTTGTCCAGCGTCGACGGGAAGGGCGATCGCGCCGTGCTCCCCGGCCGGTATCTGCTGACGCTGGGCGGTGCCCAGCCGCAGGAGACAGCGGCCAAGTCACAAGGCGCATTCACCGTGACCGGTCGCAAACCCTTGCCCAGATAACGACTGTCGGCCGGCGTGCCTGGCACGCCGGCCACAGGGAACCCCGATGCGTATCGAGCATGTCGCGATCTGGACGGACGATATCGAAGGACTTGCCCATTTCTATTCCCGTTATTTCGGCGCGGTGGCCTGCGCGCCCTACCGGAATGAAGCCAAGGGCTTCGAGTCGCGGTTCCTGTCGTTCGAGTCCGGCGCACGCATTGAACTCATGCGCACGACACGGCTGGCACCGGCCAGGGTGGATCCCGGCACGGAACGAATGGGATTGACCCATCTGGCCCTGTCCGTCGGATCCATGGAACGGGTTGACGCACTCGTCGAGCAATTAAAGTCCGAGGGCGTGCCGGTCATCGACGGCCCGCGGCGCACGGGTGATGGCTACTATGAAGCGGTCATCCTGGATCCAGACGGAAACCGGATTGAAGTGACTGCCTGACCCGGTCGGTCTTTACGCTGCTGACGGAATAACGCCATGCGAAAAACAAGTGTCCTGCTGTGGTGTCTGGTCGTTCACGCCGGCGCGGCCTGTGCCGCGCCCCTGGCTACGCTGGACCGCGACGGCGCCTGGGTCAGCGTCGAGGCGTATGGCGACAACGTGGTGCACGTCACCATCGCGGCCGACAAGGGCGAGGTGCTCAAGGGCCCGGGCTTCGGCATCCTGCGGGACGCTTCGGACAACTCGGCCTTCAAGCACACCGGGGATGCACAGGGCGATACCTTCGTCAGTGGCGCGATCCGGCTGCATGTCGATGCCGCGCCGCCTCCGCATGCACCCAGCCTGGGCGAGAAATACTTCGCGCCCTCGCTCGCGCCCGTGGCGCTCCAGGTTCACAACCCGAGCGGCGAACTGCTGGTGGACATGACGGGTTGGGAGATGTCGCCCCATGTGGTGTCGGGCGAAAAGACCTGGCAGGTCGGTGCCTCGTTCGTGCCGCACGCCGACGAGCATTACTACGGCATGGGGCAGAACCAGGAAGGCATACTGGACCTGCGGGGACGTGTCATCGATTGCCGGCACTGGTACGACGCGCCGGCCGGCGAGCAGTTGTGCGTGCCGTTCATGGTCTCTTCCAGGGGCTACGGGATCATCTGGGATAACCCTTCCGCGACGCGGCTCATTGCGGCGATACACGGACGCACGGCGTTCCAGTCCACGGTCGGCGA
>JBEEKA010000190.1:0-3259 GCA_041168985.1 Pseudomonadota bacterium
CATGCCCGGCAGTGAAAGCAGGTTGCGGATATCGTCCCGCATGCTGCCAACGATGAGGCGGAAGTTGCCCGCGACCCCTGTTTCCAGCGCCGAATAAGGATCACTCGTGACGACCACGCCATCGATGACCGGCGCCACCGGTATGGCCGGCGCGCCCGCCAGGGTCGGCAAGGCCGCAGCCGCATTCACAAGGGTCTGCGGCGGCAGGTTCCGCAGGCAGTCCAGCGTATTGCCCGCGGTGTCGCAGCCCGTTGCGCCGATCAGTGCGGCGTGCGCCGTTTCAAGTGGCGGCAACTTCGAATAGCGGGAGAGCGTCGCGTCGACCACGTAGCGCGGCCTGCACAGGCCGCTCATTACTGCCGCTGCACTGAACAGGCCTTTCGCGGACGGGGCGGCGAACAGGCTGCAGGCAATCGAGCCGCCGGCCGAGCCCCCGTTCACCAGTACCCGCGAAGGGTCACCGCCGAAGGCAGCGATGTTGCGCTGGACCCAGCGCAAGGCCGCGAGCGTATCCATGACGGCATAGGTGCCCGTGGCGCGGTCGCTCGCCTCCCCGGCAAGTTTCTGCAGCGCCAGGGTACCGAGGATGCCCACGCGGCGATTCGGAGCGACGACGACCAGGCCTGTCGCCGCGGCCAGCTTCGCCGCGTTGATCGCGTTGATGTTCCCACCGTGCAGCATGACCATCACCGGGTGCACGGCGCCGTCATCGGGTGCCCAGACATTCAGGAACAGGCAGTCCTCGTCCCCCAGCAGCGCCCCGTTGAATTGCTGGTAGCACCGGGGGCCCTCGGAAAGGGCCGGGACGACGCCATCTGTCGGGGCGGGTTCCCGCGGTGGCCGGAACCGAAGGCAACCCGTCGGCGGGGCCGCATAGCGGATGCCCTTGAAGGCCCGGGCGCCGCTTTCGAGCGCACCCTCGAACGTACCTTGAAGGGTCACCACCCGGAGTCCGCCACTGCCCTGCGCGGCACTTCCGGCAGGGGCCACGCCCGTCGGCGGCGTGACACAGGTGCCAACAGCGACCGGCGGATTGCCTCCCCCGTCAGGGGTGCCGCCCGAGCCGCTCCCCTCGCCACCTCCGCCGCAGGACGCCAGCCACAACACGAACAGTGTCGAAGACAGGACCGAAGGTTTCATGGCGCGTGGCCCCCGTGTTACGGGTCGCCCGGATCGGGGCGGTAGACGGCCATGGTACGCCTTAAAACACAGCCCGGCGCAAGCGGGTCCACCCAGCGTTGATACCCAGCCGACCGGTCAGCGGCACGCAGGATTGTCGGCGTCTGGAACCGAAACGAAGCTGATGGATCGCGCGGGCACGGACAGCACACCGGAAAGCGGCGCGCCCTCCAGTCCACTGAAGCGGCCCCGCGCGTCGAGCTCAGGCGACTTGCCGTTGATCAGGACCTGGCGAGTTTCGAGTGGCTGTCCGCTCATCGTCCACGAGTGCCCCCTGCCGCCCGGTTCGAGGCGCTGCGCGTCAGGGCCGGTGTTGAGGGCCAGCAGACCCACGCCGCCGCGCCCCTGCGGCAGGCAGTGGGCGAATAGACGGAGGTCTGTCGACGGCGAATCCGGCGATGCCAGGACCGTGCGTCCCATCAGGCGATGCCACAGCAGTGCAGCCCAGTAGTTCGGGCGCGGCGTCATCGTCTCGCCGTCGATCAGCGCGTAGTCGGAGGCTGCCAGCGTGTTGTGCAGCACGGCCTGCACACCCTTCCGGGCCAGCACGCCCAGCTGGTTGAGATAGCGGAAACTGTCGAGGAAGGTCGAGGCCCAGGGACTGCCGCCGCAGGCCGCCTGTGCCGTCTCGGTGTTCCAGATCGGCTTGCCCGGCTCATACCGGTCACGCAGATCCGCGAAGTGCTCATACGCCATCAGCGTGCGGTCGAGCCATGTCGCGGTGAGCGCCTCGACCCTCGCGGCGTCCAGCGATGACGGGCCGCCACATCGCTGCGACCGGTCGCCGTAGAAATGGTAGCTGACTCCATCGAGGCGCCCCGGATTGCCTTCAAGCAGGGACTTGCTGGGCAGGAGCTTGCCACCTCGCAGCACCTCTGGAGGGAGTTCGGTCAGGGTGCCCTCCGTCACGCCGCCGGTTCCGAGCAGTCTGGTATCGGGGATCGCGCGCCTCGCCCAGGCTTCGAAAACGCGGAAATCCGCCACGTAGTCCGCCACGTCATAGTCTTTCGAAACGGCCGTGGACAGGGCGGGCAGGTTGGGCTCGTTGAAGAACTCGGCGGCGTACAGCGTTCCGCCCACCGCCTGGGTCAGGTCGACGAAGCGCTGCGCCTGGACCGATGTCCACACACCGCCGGCATCGCGCGTCCCGGCGCTGACAGCGAAACTCGTGACGACCTGCGCATCGACCGCCCTCGAAAAGGCCATGGCCGCCCGCCACTGGTCGCGGGTCAGGATCTGGCTGAAGCCTTCGGGCGGTCGGGCCGGTGTTTCGCCGGGCGCAGGCACGTAGGTGGAGTTCGCCCAGGTACCGCTGACCCGCATGAGGCTCGGACCGAGGGCGCGGGCCAGCGCGATGAGACGCGGGTTCGTGAGATCGATCGGCGGCCGCTGCCGGAACATCCCGCCATTCGGGTCACCATACGGCGACCAGAAGCGGCCTCCGGTGATCTCGGCCATCTCGATGTTGTACCCCTGGTACCGGCTGTCGACCGTCCCGAGCTTTGCCAGGCGGTCCAGCTGCAGAGAGCCCTGTGCCGCAGCGGACCCGACGAGAAGGCAGCAGCCTGCAACGGTCCACACGGTCTTGCTTCCCATGTCCCTTGTCCCCCGCTCGCATCGGTGTTCGTCGATGCCGGAATCGTCGCAGGATAAAGACAGCACGTCCATGCAGCACGACGCATTAGAATACCGCGGTGAAACCAAAGCAGACTGGCGCGCCGGGCTCGGCCGCATTCATTTTCATCTTCGTAACGGTTGCGCTGGACATGATGGCCGTCGGCATCACCGCCCCGGTGCTCCCCAACCTGATCCTGCAGTTCCGTGCCGGCGACGTCAGCAGCGCCGCGCTCTACGTCGGCCTGTTCGCGACGCTGTGGGCGGCCATGCAGTTCCTGTTCTCGCCGGTGATCGGGGCGCTGTCGGACCGCTTCGGACGGCGCAGCGTGATCCTGCTGTCGAACTTCGGACTCGGGCTGGATTACGTGCTGATGGCACTGGCCCCGTCGATGTCCTGGCTGCTCGTCGGTCGACTCATCTCCGGTATCACTTCGGCCAGCTACCCCACCGCCGGCGCCTACAT
>JBEEKA010000191.1:0-7721 GCA_041168985.1 Pseudomonadota bacterium
CGAGGCGGCCTGCGAAGCGATCTGGCAGGGGGCGGGCCTGTATACGGCATCGGACGTGCCGTTCTTCGCGAGCAAGCAGGGGCGGGCGATGGGCTATTCCTATGCCATCGTCGGGGCGATCCGGCGCATGACCCGCGCGGCCATGACGATCACGGGCAAGCCGTCGATGCACGCGCTGTCCTTCGTCGCCGGGAAACTCGGCGTGCCGCGGGCGACCGTGGGCGTGGTGGGCGACGATCCCGCCGTCGAAGTGATGATGGCGCGACGGGGCGGTGCGGTCTCACTTGCCGTCACCACCGGCGTGACGGATGCGGCGATGTGGGCGGCGGAGACCGGGGTTCGACGCCCCGACGCGGTGCTGTCGAGCCTGGTCGAACTGCGGGACGCGCTCCGCTAGACCGGCGGCGGTTCAGTGCTTGCGGCCGAGGACCGCCGCGCGGAAGGCGAGCGGTGACAGGCCCGCCAGCTGCCGGAACCGTCGCGCGAAATGGCTGGCGTCGGCAAAACCGCATCGGAGTGCCACCTCCGACACGGGAAGCGTGGCCTGGCGAGGTGCGGACAGCAGTTCCTTCGCGCGTTCGATGCGCGCTTCCAGCAGCGCCCTGGCGAAGGTCGTCTTCTCCGCGGCAAAGGCATAGTGCAGGCGGCGCGTGGAAATGCGGTGCTGGGCCGCCACGTCGGCCGGCGCAAGGCCCGTCTCGTGGAGCCTTTCCCTTACCGTGCGACCCAGTGCATCGGCCAGCCGATAGTCCGGCGAAAACGTCGGGTCGCGGCCGACTGCCAGCGTGAGCAAGGCCGCCAGCTGGTCCGCCACGGCCCCCTTGGGCAACGCAAGCTGGTCGCAGGCCGCCGGTTCGAGGCTCGCCAGCGCCGCGTTCAGCGCGCCGTTCCAGCCCCCGGCCTTGAACAGTCGCAGCGCATGCCGGTCCGCATCGGGCAGCCAGCGCGACAGCCAGGCCCCGGGCAGGCGGAGCGCCAGCGCGTGGGTGGGTACCGGACATCGCAGGGCATAGGGCCGCGCAGCGTTGATCAGTACGCTCTCGCCGGGCTCCACGTGCACCTGCTGGCCGCCCTGATCGAGCTGCATGCGGCCGGCTCGCAACTGCAGCAACACGACGACCGGCTCCGCCGAGCGGGCGATCTTGGCCTGTGTCCGTTGCACGTTCTGGCTGCCGGCCCGAATGAAGTTGGCGGTTGCCGTACCGAGTTCCACTTGGTCGAGCGAGGCCTGGAAGCGGCCTGAGGCAGGGGCCTCGATGTCCAGCTCCAGGAATCGGTCGCAAACCGTGTCGATCCACCAGGCCAGCGCCTGACGCGGATCCACCTGTTCGGTGGACCAGTGGCGTTGGCCGTCAGTCTGGATCTGGGAATGGCGCATCCGTGGATCCTACTCCCCAGCTCCGGCAGTGGACATCCAGGTCGACCAGATACAGAATACGAACCATTCGCATTTACATATAAGAGGAATTCTCGATGGGATGCTGGAAGTGGATGCCGCTGGGACTGGTTACCTGGGGCGCGCTGGCAGCGCCTGGCCTGGCGGACGAAGGTGAAGAAGCGGGTTCGCTGGCCGAGGTGCGGGTCGAAGCCCAGGCCCTCGGCAAGGGCGACCGCTATCTGCCCACCGCCGTCCTGTCACTGAAGGGAAGCGCGGACCTGCTGAACGTGCCGCAGGCGGTTTCGGTGGTGACCCGGCAGCTGATCGATGACCAGGCGATGCGCAGCCTCTCCGATGCCGTCCGCTACGTCCCGGGTATCGGCGTCGCGCAGGGCGAAGGCAACCGCGAGACGCTGGTGTTCCGTGGCAGCAGTTCCACGGCGGACTACCTGGTGGATGGATTGCGCGACGACGTGCAGTACTACCGGGATCTGTACAACGTGGCGCAGATCGAGGCGCTCAAGGGTCCCAATGGCCTGGCTTTCGGTCGAGGGGGCGTCGGCGGCGTGATCAACCGCGTGACGAAGCAGGCCGGGCTCGACGTGGCTGCGCTGTCCCTGCAGGCCGGGTCCTGGGACGGTTATCGCGCAGCGCTCGATGTCGGGGGACGGCAGGAAGCCGATCGCCCCGCATGGCGCCTCAACGGCGTCTGGGAAGATGCGGGCAGCTACCGCGACGGCGTGACGCTGCATCGCCATGGACTGGCGCCTGCCGCCGCGCTGGAGCTCGGACAGGACTCGCGCCTCACGCTGCAGGGCGAGTACTTCCACGATGAGCGCGTGGCCGACCGGGGAGTTTCCTCCTTCAACGGTCGCCCGCTCGATACCGGGCCGGGCGAGTTCTTCGGCGATGCCTCGCGCAGCCCGACCGGCACGACGCTCCGCTCGGCCGGCTTCGGCATCGAGCATTCCTTCAGCGATTCGGTGGCGCTGCGCAATCGCACGCGTTACGCGAGCTACGACAAGTACTACCAGAACGTCTTTCCGGGCGCGGTCGCCGCGGACGGCACGCAGGTGGCGATCAGTGCCTACGGCCAGCGGACCGCGCGCCGCAACCTGTTCAACCAGACGGACCTGTCGATGAGCCTGTCTGGCTTCGGACTCAGGCACGAAATCTCGACGGGCGTCGAACTGGGGCGGCAGGACACGGACAACCAGCGTGTCACGGGCTACTTCACCGATATCTCCCCGACGACCACCTCGATCCTCGTCCCGGTGGACGCGCCCACCACGACGGCCGCGATCCAGTTCCGGGCATCGGCCACCGATGCGAACAATGCCGGGCGGGCCACGACCCTGGCGGCCTACCTGCAGCATCGCGTGCTGTGGGGAGAGCATTGGGAAACCGTCCTGGGGTACCGGCGCGAAAGCTTCGGCATGGACTACACCGACCGACGCGTCGGTGGCGGTCGCATCGAAACGCAGGATGCACTCGAATCTCCCGGCCTGTCGGTCGTCTACAAGCCGACACCGACGTTCTCCACCTACCTGACCTATGGAGGCTCCCGACAGCCGCGCGCCGGGGAACAACTTGCCTCGCTGACGGTGGCGAACGCCGCACTGTCGCCGGAGTCCTTCCGCAATCAGGAGATCGGCGCGAAATGGGATCTGCAGCCGGGCCTGCAGGCCACGCTTGCTGCGTATCGACTCGAGCGACGCAACGTGGCGATCACCGATCCGACCAACTCCGCGCAGTTGCTGCTGGTGGATGGCCAGCGGGTGGAAGGCGCGGAGTTCGGCCTGTCGGGCCGTCTGAATGTGCGCTGGCAGGTCATGGCCGCCGCCGCCTGGCAGGACGGTCGACTGTTGAGCGACCAGTCCGTCCTGCTGCGCAAGGATGCCCGCCTGGCGGCCCTGCCTGAATGGACCGCATCGCTCTGGAACCGCTTCCAGCTGGATCCACGCTGGGGTGTCGGACTGGGGCTGTCGTGGCGCGACGAGATGTTCGCCGCAGTGGAAAACCTCGCCACGCCTTCGTCGAACGTCGTCCTTCCGGGCTATGCACGTGTCGACACCGCACTGTTCTACAACTCGGCACGCGGCATCCGTGCCCAGCTTAACGTGGACAACCTGCTGGATCGGCGCTACTTCGTATCCGCCCACAGCAACACCAACATCACGCCCGGCCCGCCGCGCTCGCTGCGCCTGTCGGTGAGCCTCGCGTTCTGAGTCCGGCGGCCGGTCAGATGGATTTCAGGCGCTCGAGGTATAGCGCCTCATCCGGCGCGCGACCGGCGCGCTGGGCCTCCCAGAGGATCGCCGCGAGCACTTCGATCATGGCGTGCTCGGCCTCGTGCAGGCCGCGCCTGCGGACCAGTCGCGCATGCACCGCTTCGATGCCGGCGGGGCGTTTCGTCGCGACCTGCTCGCGCAGCCCGAGATGCAATCCCATGTGCAGGAAGGGGTTCGTCTGGCCGCGCTCGACCGTCCAGGATTCATGCAGTGAATCGGGGGTCTCGAACAGCGGGTGGTACTCCGGATGCAGCGCGATGACGTCCGCGATGGCGGCGTCGAGCGGGTCCATCGGCAGTCGCTCGAGGTGCCGCTTCCAGGCGCTGAAATAGCGGCGCCGCAGGTCGTCGCGCTTGTCGCCCGCGAAGAACATCAGGGTTGCTCCGACGCGGGGGTTTTCGGCCTGTAATCGCAAAGCGGGGCGATCACGCAGGCGGGGCAGCGCGGCTTGCGGGCCTGGCACACGTGCCGCCCGTGCAGGATCAGCCAGTGGTGCGCGTGCTGCAGGAACTCCGCCGGGGTGACTTTCAGCAGCTTCTTCTCGACCTCGTCCACGGTCTTGCCGGTTGCGAGGCCGGTGCGGTTCGATACGCGGAATACATGCGTGTCCACCGCGATGGTGGGGACGCCGAAAGCGATGTTGAGCACGACGTTCGCGGTCTTGCGGCCCACGCCCGGCAGTGCCTCCAGCGCATCGCGATCGCGCGGCACCTCGCCCTGATGTTCGTCGAGGATGATGCGCGCGGCCGCCACGACGTTCTTCGCCTTGGTGTTGTACAGGCCGATGTGGCGGATGAAAGGGGTGATGCCGTCCACGCCCAGTTCGAGCATCTGCCTTGGCGTGTTCGCCACCGGGAAGAGCCTGCGCGTGCCCAGGTTCACGCTCTTGTCCGTCGCCTGCGCGGACAGCGCGACGGCCACCAGCAGTTCGTAGGGCGTGCTGTATTCCAGCTCCGACTGCGGGTGCGGGTCCGCCTCGCGCAGCATGGCGTACAGGGCGGCCCGTCGCGTCGGGTTCACGGAAGCGGGCCCGTCAGCTGATCTTCATGCCGGGCTTCACGCCCGCATCGGCCGACAACAGGAAGACGCCGGCGTCGTCGCCGGCCGCCTTGCCGCTGGCGCAGAGGACCATGCCTTCCGAGACGCCGAAACGCATCTTGCGCGGCGCGAGGTTCGCGATGACCACGACGAACCGGCCGACCAGCTGTTCCGGCGCGTAGCTCGACGCGATTCCCGAGAACACCTGTCGCTGGTGGTCGCCGAGGTCGAGCTTGAGGCAGAGCAGTTTGTCCGATCCGTCCACACGGGTGCACTCGGTGACGAGTGCGGCCCGCAGGTCGAGCTTCACGAAATCATCGATCGAAATCATGCCGGAGTCCTGTGCGGGGGCGGGCGATGCCTGGGGGGGCGCCGCGGCCGGCTTTGCGGCCTTCGCCTTGGGATGAGGGGTCTTGGCCGGCGCGGCCGTGGCCGGCATCGAGGCGACGAGCTGTTTGACGATGGCGGGATCGACGCGTGCCGCGAGTTGCGGGTACCTGCCGATGGCGCGGCCGAGCAGCGGCGTATCCACAGCGTCCCAGCTCGCAAAGGCATCCGCGCCGAGCCATTCCCCGGCGGTCGCGCTGATCTTCGGCAGGACCGGCGTGAGGTAGACGAGCAGGACGCGGAACAGGTTGATGGCCTGGGTGGCTATGGCGCGCGCCTCGTCTATGCGGGCGGGGTCCTTGGCGACGACCCAGGGCTTCTGGGCATCCACGTACTGGTTCGCGCGGTCGGCAAGCTGCATGACCTCGCGCAGCGCCGCCGCCGAATCCCGGGCCTCGAACAGCTGGGCGATGTGCTCCCGGCCTTCGATGAACTGGGTGTACAGCGCGTGGTCCGGCAGAGCCTCCGCCAGGTGTCCGCCGGCGCGCTCGATGAAGGGCGCACAGCGGCTCGCGATGTTGACGAGCTTGCCGACGATGTCGGAATTCACGCGGGCGGTGAAGTCGTCGAGGTTCAGGTCGATGTCCTCGATGCCACCCGTGAGCTTCGCTGCGAAGTAATAGCGCAGGGGCTCCGGCGGCAGCAGTTCGAGGTAGCGTTGCGCCGTGATGAAGGTGCCGCGCGACTTCGACATCTTCTGGCCGTCGACGGTCAGGAAGCCATGCACGTGCACCCCTGTGGGGCGGCGCAGGCCCGAGCCCTGCAGGACGGCAGGCCAGAACAGCGTGTGGAAGTAGCCGATGTCCTTGCCGATGAAATGATGCAGTTCGGTGTCGGTTTCCGATCGCCAGTAGGCGTCGAAGTCGAGGACTTCCCTTGCGGCCAGCGCGGCGAAGGCGCCGATGTAGCCGATCGGCGCATCGAACCAGACGTAGAAGTACTTGCCCTTTGCGTCCGGGATCTCGAAACCGAAATACGGCGAGTCGCGGGAGATGTCCCAGTCCTTCAGTCCGGCCTCGAACCACTCATCGAGCTTCGCGCGGACCGCCGGCTGCAGCCCGCTGCCCTGGAGCCAGTCACGCAGCATGGACTCGAAATCGCCGAGCCGGAAGAACAGATGGTCCGAATCGCGCAGCACCGGCGTGGTGCCCGTCACGGTCGAAACGGGATCCTTGAGGTCGGCGGGTGAATACGTCGCGCCGCAGGACTCGCAGCTGTCGCCGTACTGGTCGGTCGCGCCGCAGCGCGGGCAGGTGCCGCGGACGAAGCGGTCCGGCAGGAACATGCCGGCCTGCTCGTCATAGGACTGGCGCACCGAGCGGCGGGTGATCGACCCCCGGTCGACGAGCTTCTGGTAGAGCTCGTAGGTGATACGCCGGTTCTCTTCCGAGTGCGTCGAATGGAAATGGTCGAAGCCGATCAGGAATCCGGCGTAATCGCGGGCATGGTCGCGCGCCGAATTGGCGATGAGCTGTTCGGGCGTGATGCCGTCCTGCTGCGCGCGGATCATGATCGGAGTGCCGTGCGTGTCCTCCGCGCAGACGTAGCGGCAGTCGTTGCCACGCAGCTTCTGGAAGCGCACCCAGATGTCGGTCTGGACGGCTTCAATGACATGGCCAAAGTGCAGAGGCCCGTTGGCGTACGGCAGGGCGCTGGTGACGAGGATCTTGCGGGGCATCGGTCTGTAGGGCGGTGGCGACGGGGCGCGGATTATCGCACGCGTCAGGGGCCGTCGCGGGGCGGGAAATTCGGCAGCGGCATGATCTGCGTGGCCAGCGTGCCCTGCGAGGCTTCCGACTGGAGCAGGCGGCTCAGCCGGTCGGTGTCCGAGGCCAGTTGCTGCTGCACGATGCCGTGCAGTGTCAGCTGCTCCTCCGGCCGGAGGTTGAGGAATCCCAGTCCGTAGAAATGGATGTCCCGGTGCTCGGGGTCGGTTTCACCCTGGTCGCTGGCAATGCGGCAGGCGAGCGTCAGCGTGAAGTCCTGCTGGAACAGGCGCACGCGAAGGGACAGTTCCGCATCCTGCCCGACGTCCAGCGGAATGATGTTCGAAACGCCGATGCGGGCGCCGCTGACGCTGAGGTCGGTCACCATGGCCGCCATCGGGACGGGCGTACGCAGCGAGGCGGCGATGGCCGTCCGGGCGCGGGGAAGTTCCCGCATCTGCCGGAACTGGATGCCATGCATCTCGCCGAGGTACAGCACGGGCACAGGGTCGAATACCAGCCTGGAAATCGCCGCTTCGAAGCGAAACGCCGTCGAAGGATTCATCCAGCGGCATATGACGATCTGCCCCTGGTGGACCGCCATCAGGGAACGGTCGGCGCCGCGCGGTGCGGACACGATGACCATGCGGGTTCCGGCATCCACGCCGATGAGTTCCACCGTATACCGGCTGGCGCTGCCCGCCGGCTGGATCTGGAGTTCCGTGCGAACGCGCAGGATCGATTCCGCATGCGCCTTGGCGAACCGTTCCATAGGCGTGCGCTGCAGATCCGCGCTGTTGAACACGTCGGCCATGGGCTTCAGGTCTTTCCCTTCAGGCTTTCGAACCGGGCCTTGTTGATGGACGCATGGTATGCGTCGTCGCCCGTGATCAGTTTCTGGTCGACCAGCGCCTGACGGGA
>JBEEKA010000192.1:0-3253 GCA_041168985.1 Pseudomonadota bacterium
TTTGAGGCGGGAACACTGATTCAGGCAGCGAAGGCCAATGGCCGGAACGGGTCGGGAGTGTGAGGTCGCCAGATCGAGAAGCTGACGTCCACCGCGGTTTGCGACTGAGGGACTGCTGACCGGCTCATTGCAGACCGAGTCAGGCCCGATGCTCACGGTCGGCGAAGGTTTAGGTTTGTTCGATGTCTGCCCACAACCACGTAGGCCTGTGCTGACCCGCAAAGGTGTGCGGGCAGGCGTCGAATAAACCTCGAAGGAGGAAACCGCGGGCGAAGGTGTTGAGGGTCGGACTGGGCGCCGACCTATGGGGATTCCAGACGTACCCTGGTCATGGAGAACGCTGGGAACAGGCGTTGCCGACGCCGGGCCTGACCAGAATCCACCTCCCGGAAGGTGTTTCGCATGGTGAATGCACGGGGAGTCCGGCCTGGATACGGAGGCTTGGGCCGGTAGCGGCAACGGTTATGCCTCGGCACCGGAATTCCGGCGACCGATGACCGGGGCAGAAACAGGCCGAGAGCGAACAGGCCGAGGTTCATCATGGTGGCGCCCGGATGGTCGGCCTACGGAGGAAGACCTCGACGATACGCATCGCGGCACCACAGCACCGGCAGACGAAGGTGGCTGCGGGCGTCTCGTCGGTCTCCTCGCGGATCGGTGCGGGCGGAGGCACATCAAGCGCCCGTCGCACCTTGGCCAGGTTCGTCCGGCGGCGGGCATTGGCGAGCAGGCCATAGTGGCGGATGCGATGGAAGCCGCTTGGCAGCCCATGCAGGAGGAAACGCCGCATGAACTCGTCGGCGCTCAGCGTCATGGTCTTGTGCCGGGTCCGCCCCTTGGCGCGGTAGTCCTTCCAGCGGAAGGACACGTTGCCGTCCGCCAGGGCGACGAGCCGCGAGTTGGCGATGGCCACCCGATGGGTATAGCGGGACAGATAGGCAAGCACCGCCTCCGGGCCGGCGAAGGGCCGTTTGGCATAGACCACCCACTCCACCTCGCGCAGGGGCGCCAGCCAGCGGGCAAAGGCACCCGGATCGGCCAGGTCCGCCAGTTCGCCGAAGAAACGCAGCTGACCGGCGTGATGGAGCGTCGCCATCGCCTCGATGAAGCGGCGGCGGAACAGCCGGGACAGCACGCGTACCGGCAGGAAGAATCCGTGCCGACAGGCCACCCAGCGTTCGCCGTCCGGCGCCAGTCCACCGCCAGGTACGATGCCGTGCACGTGCGGGTGATGGGTCATCGCCGAGCCCCAGGTGTGCAGGACCAGCGTGGCGCCGATGTGTGCGCCAAGATGCTTGGGGTCGGCGGCGATCGTCATCAGAGTCTCGGCCGCGACGTCGAAGAGTAGCCGGTAGAGCACTGCCTTGTTGGCGTAGGCGAGCGCGCCGATCGGTTCGGGCAGGGTGAAGACGACGTGGTAATACTCGACCGGCAAGAGGTCGGCCATGCGGGCAGCGAGCCAGCGCCGCGCGGCCCGGGCCTGGCACTTCGGACAGTGCCGGTTGCGGCAGGAGTTGTAGCTGACCTCGACGTGGTCGCAGGCGTCGCACCGAAGTGCATGTCCCCCCAGCGCCGCCGTGCGGCACTGTTCGATGGCCGACATGATCTTCAGTTGCGTGAGGCTGAGATGCCCCGCCTGCTGCTCGCGCCAAGCCGGCCCATGGGCGCGGAAGATGTCCGCGACCTCCAGGGCGGCCCGCCCCATGGCGGACCTACGCGGTGTTCAGCTTCTCAAGCGGGCTGACGACCTCGCGCAGGATGTCGGTGGCGACCTGGGCGTAGAGGGCGGTGGTCTCCAGCTTCTTGTGCCCGAGCAGCACCTGGATCAGGCGGATGTCGACCTTCTGCTCCAGGAGGTGGGTGGCGAAGGCATGGCGCAAGGAATGCATCGAGAGGGGCTTCTCGATGCCGGCCTCGTCGGCGGCGGCGTGGATGGCGCGATCGAGCTGGCGGGCGCTGAGGTGACGGATCGGGTTCTGGCCCGGGAACAGCCAGCCGCCGTCGAGCATCTTGCCCTGCGCCCGGGCCACCCGCCACCAGACCCGCAGGCGTTCCAGCAGGACCGGAGAGAGCATCGCGTAGCGATCCTTCTGGCCCTTGCCTTGTTCGACCCGCAGGGTCATGCGCTGGCTGTCGATGTCGGCCACCTTCAAGGACACCACTTCATTGACCCTCAGCCCGGTCGCGTAGGCCAGGGCCAACGCCGTCTGGTGCTTGAGGTTGCCGGCGGCGGCGATCAGGCGCTTCACCTCGTCGGGGCTCAGGATCACCGGCAGCTTGCGCGGCAGGTGCACGGGCTGCATCTTGGCCATCACCTCGGGGCGGTCGAGGGTGACGTTGAAGAAGAACTTCAGCCCGCTGATCGCCGAGTTGAGCGAGGCCGGCGAGGTGCCGTGGTCGACCAGGTGCAGCTGGTAATTGCGCAGGTCCTCGACGCTGGCCGTGTCCGGCGACCGGCCGAGGTACTTCGTGAAGTTGCGCACGGCGCGCACGTAGTCCAGTTGCGTCTTCTCGCCGAACTTCCTCATCCGCATGTCGTCGAGCATGCGTTGCCGAAGTGGGCTGATGGGGGTTGTGGACATGGTAGCCTCCTGTCATGGAACGAGGCGGATTGCCTCATTCCACAACCTAGGCCCCAGGGCCACGACCTCGGCTTCACCCCAGCGGTCAGCGAGAACCACCCCTACCGCGCGAGCGGTTTAGTCCTTGGCCGACCACAAGACTATCGAGTCCACTTCCTGGTACGTCCGCCTAGAATTGCCGTCCAAGCGCTTCACTTCGTCTGACAGACGCTGCCAGGTGAACCCAACATCCACATTCAGATCACCTCCAGCGCCCGCGACCCCCAGTTCAGCACCGCCGTGCGGGCGTGCATCTTTTCCGCCACCTGGGGGTGTTCCCGGGCGATCACCTCGGCGGCGAACTCGCACATGAAGCGGGCCTTGAGCATGGCGCGGGCCTTGTCGACGCCGATCTCGTCGTAGGGCGCCGAGGCCAGGAGCAGGAAACCGTCGTCGGGGATGCGACCGGCCGTCATGTTCGATTGGATGATGCCGGCCGCCTTGCCGATCGGGTCGGCCAGGTCAGGGCTGTAGGGGCCGATGATCAGGGCCAGATTGGGCATGTGCAGAAAATCGAAGCCGCGCCCCACGCAGATGATCCATTCCCCGTGTTCGATGTTGAGCTCGCGCGAGGTCTGGCGCACCTCGGCGATGTGTTCGAGGTTGCCCAGCAGCAACGGCAGCAGGTCGCC
>JBEEKA010000193.1:0-5665 GCA_041168985.1 Pseudomonadota bacterium
TACCGGAAACGATCCAGATGGCCTGCTGGAAACCGCTGCCTTCCTCGAAGAGTACTTCTGCCGGTTCGGCGGTTCGCAACTGCACCTTGCGCGCCAGCGCGGCAAGGTTGTCCTTCTTCATGCCGTTGAGCGGCGAGAACTGACGCAGCAGCGAGGATTCGATCGGTGTCGTTTCGGACATGGCGGCGAAGGCTAACACGCAAGCACGGGTCGACCGTCACGGCAGGGGCGACACGCGTCACACTCCTGCACATTCACGCCCGGTTTCCGAACCAGCCCGGATCCGGCGCAAAACGCCTGCCGGCCGTGGCGGCCAGGGCTTCAAGGCGCCTGATGACCGACTCACGTCCTTCCTTTTCCGCCCAGGCCATCGGGCCACCGCGGAATGGCGCAAAGCCGGCACCGAAGATCAGTCCCGCATCGACCAGGTCCGCATCGTCGACCAGGCCTTCGCGCAACGCGGACTGCGCCTCATTCAGGAGCGCGAGCAGCAGTCGGTCGCACAAGTCCTTCGGGGCCTGCGACGCCGTGGCGGCCCGGCGCTGCGGCTTCCCGTCCTGCCAGACATAGAACCCTGCGCCGCTCTTGCGGCCGAGCCTGCGCGCAGCGATCAGCCCCTCGATGCGGGACAAGGGCATCGGTGGCCCGCGACCGGTCTGGGCGATCACGATATCCCCGACGTGCCGGCAGACATCAAGACCGACGACATCCGCCAGCTCGATCGGACCCATCGGCATGCCGAAGTCCTTCGCGACCGCATCGACCACCTCCGGTGCGATGCCTTCCTCAACGGCGATCATTGCCTCGAGCAGGTACGGCGCCAGGACTCGGTTCACGAGGAAGCCCGGCGCGCTTCGGCAGGGCAGGGGCAGCCGGTCGAGCCGCCGCGTGAAGGCGAGCGCCAGGTCCACGGCGGTCCGGTCCGTCGCCGCGGAATGGATGACTTCCACGAGCGGCATCTGCGACACGGGATTGAAGAAATGCAGGCCCACGAGCCGCCCGGGCTGCCTGAGCACGCTGGCGATCGACTCGAGGGTCAGGCTCGACGTGTTGGTGGCCAGCAGCGCCCCGGGCTTCAGGCGCGGTTCAACCGACTGGAACAGGGCGTGCTTCGTCGCAAGGTCCTCGAAGATCGCCTCGATGAGCACATCGGCTTCCGTCACGCCGGCTCCTTCGACATCGGCCCGCAGCCGGCTTGCCGCCGCAGTCCGTTCACCGGTGTCGTGGATCCGCCTTTCGAACAGCTCCCGTGCCCGCGACAGCGCAGGCTCGATCTGTGCCAGGGAACGGTCCTGCAGCGTGACCTCGAATCCGCGCAGCGCACACCACGCCGCGATGTCCCCGCCCATGACGCCGGCGCCCATCACGTGAACGCGCCGGACCGACTCCGCACCCGCGCCCTTCAGTGATTTCAGCCGGTCCTGCAACTGGAAGACGCGCACGAGGTTGCGCGTGGTGTCATGGTCGAAGAGCGACGCGATGGAGCGGGCCTCCGCCTCGTAGGCCGCGGGCCCCTTTGCGCCGTGCTTCACCCACAGGTCGACGATCGCAAAGGGAGCCGGGTAGTGATCCCGACGGGCCCGCTTCGCGACCTGTGCCACGAGCATTCCGCGCAGCGCCCTGCGCGCCGGCGCGAGGGACAGCAGGCGTTCGAGGAAGGGCGCCCGGTGGGCTGCCGGCGGGTTGTCCAGGAGCTTCAGGCAGGCAGCCTCGGCTTCGCCGGCCGCGACAAGTCGGTCGACCAGCCCGCGCCGCAGGGCCTTGGCGCCGCGCACCGTCCTGCCGGTCAGCATGAGGTCCATGGCAGGTCGCACGCCGATCAACCGCACTAGCCGCACGGTGCCGCCGTAGCCCGGATGGATGCCGAGCTGCACTTCCGGCAGGCCCAGTGCCAGTCGGCCATCGTCCACGCCCACGCGATACCGGCAGGCGAGGGCCAGTTCCAGACCGCCTCCCAGCGCGAAACCCTGCAGCAGTGCAACGGTCGGACAGGGCAAGGCCTCGATCCGGTCGAAGAGGGCCTGCCCACTGCGGACCACCCGCAGGACCTCGGACTCGCTGCCCAGTGTCGTGAATTCATGGATGTCGGCCCCGGCGATGAAGCCACCCGGCTTCGCGGACCGGATCACGAGTCCGCGCGGCGGATGGCGCTCGAGTTCCGCAAGCCGTTCACCCAGTTCGTCGAGCACCGCGGCGCTCAGCGTATTGGCGGACCGGTCGGGCACGTCCAGGCTCAGTATTGCCACGCCCCCGGCATCGGTGTGACAGGACCAGGCCCGTGCAGCCATGTCAGCTTCCCCGCACGTTGAAATCGCAGATCACCGGACGATGGTCGGACAGGCGGATATCCGGCACCTGGAACCCCGTGACCTCGATGCGGTCGCTGACCAGCACGAAGTCGAGTTCCGCCCGCGGGATCCGCGCCGGGAAAGTATTCAGGCCTTCGAGGTTGGCGCTGCGCAGCCCCGCGGCCTGCTGGAACAGGTACAGCTCGTGCGTACCCCAGAAGGTGTTGAAGTCTCCCGCGACGATCACCGGTTTGCGGGCCGCGGCAACCAGTTCATGCAGGTAGCGCAACTGGTACTGCCGGTGGCGGTACTTGAGCGACAGGTGTACTAGGAATACGCAGACTTCCTCGAGTTCCAGCTCGATGATCAGTCGCTTGATGCCGGAATCGAAGTAATGGAAACGCTCGCCATGCACGCGCGGCGCCGCGAGGAAGGCATTCGACTGCTTGCGCACGATGGGCAGGTGCTGGTTGATGGAGCGCGTGCCGTACTTGCACTCGTAGATCGAGTAATGCCCCAGGGCCTCCGCGATGCGCTCCGCCTGGTTCACCATGCCGCTGCGGATGGACCCGGTATCGACTTCGATCAGTCCGATCAGGTCGGCGTCCTGGTCCCGCAGGAATTCGGTCAACTGGGTCAGCACGCGGGAACTGCTGCGCAGGTAGCCCGCTCCGGGCACTGGCAGGTGGAAAGCCGGTCCCGTGCCGGTGGCGTACCGGATGTTGTAAACGACGAGTCTCACCGGGCAGCGCTCTCCATGCCCCTAGTGTATCGACAGCCCGCAGCCATGGTATGGCAGCCCGCGACCTGAGGTACACTCCAAGACATGGCACAGCAGGATCCGATCCGGTTGTTCGTGGCGCATGCCTGGGTGGAGTCCGATGACTACCATCGGCTCTTCGAGTACCTCGAAAGCTCCGGCAAGTTCTATTACCGCAACACGGCGCGGCCGGAAGCCCGGCCGTCCGGGGGCGTCGAAAGCGAGCGGACGGCCCTGCGTCAGCAGATCGCGGACGCCGAGATCATCATCGCGCCCACCAGCGTGTACCGGCAGGACTCGGAGCTGCTGCTGTTCGAGCTCGAACATGCCCGGCAGAACAGCAAACCCATCCTGCTCATCAAGCCCTTCGGCGTTGTCACCGTGGTGCCGGCTCCTGTCATGGCCCTTGGCAATCGCATCGTGGAGTGGAACCAGAGGGAACTCATCGCCGCGATCCGGGAACTGGCACGACAGGAAAGCAAGGGTCACTACGACATGATCGAGTTCTCGCCGGAGGACTTCGCCGAGTTCAAGGACTTCAAGGTCACGAAGTAGTGCGACCTGAGCGCCTTGGCCCGGGTCTCATCACGGGCGCGGCGGACGACGATCCCAGCGGGATCGCGACCTATTCCCAGGCTGGCGCCGACTTCGGATTCGCGATGCTGTGGACCGTGGTCGTCACGTTCCCGCTCATGGCGGCCATCCAGATGATCAGCGCCCGCATCGGGCTGGTCACGCGCCATGGTCTCGCGGCGAACATCCGCCGCACGTTCCCCCGGAGCGTGGCCTTCCTGATCGTTGCGCTGCTGGTCATCGCCAACACGCTCAATGTGTCGGCGGACATCGCCGCCATGGGCGAGGCACTGCAGCTGCTCGTCGGCGGATCACAGACGGCCTATTCCATCGGATTCGGCCTGTCCTGCCTGGGTCTGCAGGTCTTCCTGCCGTACAAGCGCTACGTTCGCTGGCTGAAATGGCTGACGCTGTCGCTGCTGTCCTATGTCGCCGTCGCGTTCGCGCTCGACATCGACTGGAGCCGCGTCGTGCTGGCCGCCCTGTGGCCGGGCTTCCCGTTCACCCGCGAAGCACTGCTGATGATCGTCGCCGTGTTCGGCACGACGATAAGCCCCTACCTGTTCTTCTGGCAGGCCGCGCAGGAAATGGAAGGCACGCGGGACCACCGGTCCGGCAGCAGCACCTGGCTCCGGCAACAGCTGCGGCGCATCCGGTGGGACACCCTCGTCGGCATGGCCGCATCGAACCTCGTCGCGTTCTTCATCATCCTCGGTGCCGCCGCGACGCTGAACGCCGCCGGCGTGCGGCATATCGAGACGGCGGCGCAGGCTGCGGAAGCACTGCGACCGATCGCAGGTTCCTTCACGTTCGCACTGTTCAGCCTCGGCATCATCGGCACGGGACTCCTAGCGGTCCCCGTGCTGGCGGGATCCGCGGCCTACGCAGCCGCGGAGGTGCTGGGTCTCGACGGCACGCTGGAAGCACGGCTCGAGCACGGGGAAGGGAAGGGGTTCTATTCGATCATCGCCCTGTCGACGCTGGGCGGCGTCGTGCTGTCCCTGTCGCCCGGCCATGCCGTCCAGCAGCTGTTCTGGTCCGCCGTGCTCAACGGCATCATCGCCGTGCCCATCATGGTCGTCATGATGCTACTGGCCGTGAAACCGAGCGTCATGGGCGAGGAGGCCATCGCAGGGCCCCTGAAGTGGCTCGGCTGGTCGAGCACGGCCGCCATGGCAGCGGCCGTCATCGCGCTGTTCGCCGTCAGCCTGGCGTGAACACGGCGACCACGGCCGCCGCCAGCGTCGACAATACCAGTCCCAGCCCGACGCGGACCCCGTAGCCGACGCCACCGGTCACGAAGGCTGCGATGGTCTTCGCGATCGACGCGGATGCCAGGACCGCCACCATCCCGAGTCGTGCCGTCTGCAGCGGCAGCGCGCCCATGGACTGCAACTGGGCGAGGCTGGCCGTGGCCGCATGGATCTCCGCCAGCGCCACGCTGCAGGCCGCCACCAGCGCACCCGCTGATCCGAACTCCTTCTGCAGCCAGGCCGACAACAGCAACAGTGCACCGACGAGCACGGCCAGCAGGAGCGCATGGCTGATGCGGAACGACCGCGTTGGTGGTTCGGCAGGCAGTGTCACGGCGCTCGCCGCATGAAGTCCCATCAGCCCCCCGGCAAACAGCACCACGCCGCAGGCGAGGAAGGGCAAGGTCAGGGACGTCAGGAAGGCGGGAGACCCCGCGCCGACGACACCTGCGATCAGCGTGAGCGCGGCGAGGTTGGCGAGCATCGCCGCGCCCACGGCGGGGCGCATCTCCGACGGCGTATTTCTTACCCGATGGCCGAAACCGATGATCGCGGCCGTCGATGAGGCAAAGCCGGCGAAAAACCCGGCCACCGGGAATCCCCACCGGGACCCGACTGCCCGCAATGCGACATGACCCAGCATGCCGACGCTCATCACCAGCACCACGAAACGCCAGAGCTTGCCGGGAATCAGCACGCCCCAGGGATCGACGGCCTCGACGGGCAACAGCGGCCAGACCACCAGCGCGGCGCCGGCCAGCAGCAAGGCGTCTTGCAGTTCCCGGCCGCTC
>JBEEKA010000194.1:0-24711 GCA_041168985.1 Pseudomonadota bacterium
GCGATCGGCATCGTGGTCGACGACGCGATCGTCGTGGTCGAAAACGTGGAGCGGAACATCGCCATGGGGCATCCGCCCCGCGAGGCGACCTTCCGTGCCATGGACGAGGTGAGTGGTCCGATCATCGCGATCGCCCTCGTGCTCACGGCGGTCTTCCTGCCGATCGCCTTCCTGGGCGGCCTGACCGGCGCCTTCTACCGCCAGTTCGCGGTGACGATTGCGATCTCCACGCTGATCTCGGCGTTCAATTCGCTGACGTTGTCGCCGGCGCTGGCTGCGGCACTGCTGAGGCCGCATGCCGCGGACTCCGACAGGGTCCGGCGGTTCTTCGGCCCTTTCAATCGGTTCTTCGATTCCGTGTCCGTCCGATACAGCCGCGCCGTGGCGCGTGTCCTGCGGCTGACCGGTGTCGCGGTGGCCGTCTACCTCGGACTGATGGCGATCGGGGCGCTCGGCCTGTGGCGGGTACCTGACGGATTCGTTCCGACACAGGACAAGGACTACCTGATCGCGTTCGCGCAGCTGCCGGACGCCGCGACCCTCGGTCGCACCGAGTCGGTCATGCGCCGGGTGGAATCGATCATCCGCGAGGAGCCCGGCGTCGAGGCGACCATCACGATGTCGGGCGTCAGCGTCGCGGGCGGATTCGGCGCCGCCTCGAACAGCGGCGTGATCTTCGCGACCCTGAAGCCCCAGGAGCAGCGCCGATCGAAGGACCTGTCCGCGACGGCCATAGCGCAGCGCCTGCAAGGCAAGGTGTTCGGCATAGAGGACGCCTTCATCGGCGTCGTGGAGGCTCCGCCCGTCGAGGGTCTGTCCACCCTCGGTGGGTTCAAGATGCAGATCGAGGACCGCGGGTCGTTGGGGTACCAGGGGCTCAATCGTGTCGTGCAGGACTTCCTCCACGAGGCGAACCAGATTCCCGGCGTGGCGGGTGTCTATTCGAACTACCGCGTGAACGTGCCGCAGGTGAAGGCGGACATCGACCGCGAGAAGGCGAAGCGAGAGGGCGTTCCGCTCGCCAACGTGTTCGAGACGCTGCAGGTCTACCTTGGTTCGCTGTACGTCAACGACGTGAATTTCTTCGGGCGCAGTTACCAGGTCGTTGCGCAGGCCGACGCGCAGTTCCGGTCGAGGAAGGAGCAGATCGCCGACCTGAAGACGCGCAATGCGCAGGGCGGCATGGTGCCGCTGGGTTCGGTGCTGACCGTTCGCGACGGTGTCGGCCCGGACAGCGTGATGCACTACAACGGCTATCTCACGGCGGACATCAACGGCCAGGCCGCTCCCGGAACGAGTTCGTCGACCGCGCTGGACGCGATGTCGAAGCTGGCAAGGGAAAAGCTGCCGGCGGGCGTCGCCTTCGAGTGGACCGAGATGTCCTACCAGGAAATCCTGTCGCGCGGCACCTCGACCCTCATCTTCCCGCTGTGCGTGCTGCTGGCGTTCCTGGTGCTCGCCGCGCAGTACGAAAGCTGGACCCTGCCACTGGCCGTCATCCTCATCGTGCCCCTGTGCATCGTGTCGGCCCTGGCCGGCATCTGGCTCACCGGCGGAGACAACAACATCTTCACCAAGGTCGGTTTCATTGTGCTCGTGGGTCTCGCGTGCAAGAACGCCATCCTGATCGTCGAGTTCGCCGTGCACCTGGAGGAGCAGGGGCGAAGCGCGCTCGATGCGGCGATCGAATCCTGTCGCCTGCGCCTGCGCCCGATCATCATGACGTCGCTCGCCTTCATCATGGGCGTGGTGCCGCTGGTGTTCTCTTCCGGCGCCGGATCCGAGATGCGCCATGCGATGGGCGTGGCCGTGTTCTCCGGCATGCTCGGCGTGACGTTCTTCGGCCTGTTCCTCACGCCAGTTTTCTTCGTCGTGCTGCGCGGCCTGCTGCGCTCCCGCAAGGAGGCTCCCCATGCGTAACGCACTTGTCGGCCTCGCCATCGCCGCCGTGTTGTCTGGCTGCGCCGTCGGACCGACTTACCGCACGCCCGCCGACCCCGTGAAAGGTCCGCTGGTCGGGGCGGAGCTGGTGGCGTCGGTTGATGGCCCGGTCGATATCCGCTGGTGGCGCCGTTTCGGGGACGAGACGCTGACGCGGCTGGTGTCGCAGGCCCTGTCGTCCAACAAGGACCTGGTCGCCGCCGATGCGCGGTTGCGCGCCGCGCGGGCATTGCGCCGGGCACAGTTCGCCGATTTCCTTCCGGTGATCACCGGCCGGGCTTCGGGCACGAGTCAGCGCCAGAGCCAGAGCCTCTTGTCCTCGCCTGTCGGTGCTCCCGTTCAGCGGGACTCGGACCTTTACGACGCGGGCTTCGACGCGAGCTGGGAGCTGGACCTCTTTGGGCGTACGCGCCGCCTGAACCAGGCGGCGAAGGCAGAGTCAGGAGCTGCCCAGGCTTCGCGCGATGGAGTACTGCTTTCCGTCGCGGCCGAAGTGGCGCGCAATTACTTCGAGCTGCGTGGGGCGCAGGAGCAACTCGACATGGCCCACCGGAACATCGAGACGCAGAATCACGTGCTCGACCTGGTCCGCGCGCGCGAGGATGCCGGACGAGGGAGCGCGCTCGACACCGCCCGGGCCGACGCACAGGTGGCCACCACCGAGTCGACGCTGCCGACGCTCGAAGCCACCGCATCGCGTGCGATGCGCCGGATCGAGGTGCTCACGGGCGTAGTGCCGGGCACGCTGGAAAAGGACCTGTCAGCTGCGGCGCCTCTGCCGTCGCTGCCGCAGGAGCTGGCGCTGGGCGACGCCGCAAGCCTGCTGCGCCGCCGGCCGGACGTGCGCGTGGCAGAGCGCACGCTTGCCGCGGACACGGCCCGAGTGGGCGTTGCAGTGAGCGACCTGTTTCCGCGCGTCAGCGTGAACGCCGGGCTGGGCCTGTCGTCGATGCGGCTCGATACGCTCGGAGATGCGGGCTCGGATCGTCGCAGCCTGGGTGCATCGCTGAGCTGGAATGTATTTGACCTCGTGCACCTCTCGCAGCGGCTGAAGGCGGCCGGGGCGCAGGCCGACGCGCGGCTCGCCGATTACGAGCAGACCGTGCTCACGGCGCTGGAGGAGACCGAGAATGCCTTGACCGATTACGGCCGAGAGCGCCAGCGCCTTGCGCAGCTGGAGCGGGCCGCGAAATCGAGCCTGCTGGCTTCGGACCTCGCGACCCAGCGTTTCGAGACGGGTGTGTCGGACTTCCTGACGGCTTTGGATGCCTACCGCTCCGCCATCGAGGCGGATGCGCAGTTCGCGGCCAGCCGGACGCGCGCGGCGACCTTGCTGGTGGCCGTGTTCAAGTCGCTCGGCGGGGGTTGGGAGCCCGATGCCCCTCGCCGCTGACCTGCTGGCCTGGCACCGAAGCCACGGCCGGCACGACCTGCCCTGGCAGCAGGACCGCAGCAGCTATCGCGTATGGGTGTCGGAGGTCATGCTGCAGCAGACGCAGGTCGCCACCGTCATCCCGTACTTCCAGCGCTTCATGGCGCGTTTTCCGGATGTCATCGCGCTGGCGGACGCCCCCCTCGACGAGGTGCTGCACCTGTGGACGGGACTGGGCTATTACGCCCGCGCCCGGAACCTGCACCGGGCCGCGCAGCGCATCCGCGACGGGCATGGCGGGCGATTCCCCACCGATTTCGAGACGGTCACCGACCTGCCGGGCATCGGCCGGTCGACCGCTGGTGCGATCCTCGCGATCAGTACGCGACAGCGTCATGCCATCGTCGACGGCAACGTGCGGCGCGTGCTGGCCCGGCTGTTCGGCGTGGAGGGCAGGCCGGGTGAGCGCGCATTCGAGGCCGCGCTGTGGCGCCATGCCGAGCGGGAAACGCCGTCGGATGACGTGGACGTCTATACACAGGCCATCATGGATCTGGGCGCCACGGTCTGCCTGCGCCGGAATCCGGAGTGCCCGCGATGCCCGCTCGCAGGAATCTGCGTGGCCAGGGCGACCGGTCGGCAGCAGGAGTTGCCTGCTGCACGCAAGGCGCGAGCACGACCACGGCGCGAAGTCGTGATGCTGCTGGTCCGGCGCGAGGACGGCAGCGTATACCTCGCGCAACGTCCCGCATCGGGCATCTGGGGCGGCTTGTGGTCGCCCCCTGAGTTCGCTTCCGTTGGCGAGGCGGACGGCGCGCTGCGCGGCGCGGCCGAGGGGCTGCAGTTACCCCCGATAGACCATGCCTTTACCCATTTCGACCTGCACATCCTGCCGCTGCAGTGCGCGGCGCCCGAGGACTGGCAGCCTGAAGGCCTGTGGTATAACCCGCGCCGTCCCGCGCGAGTCGGTCTGCCTGCACCGGTCGCCGCGCTGCTGGAAAGTCTGGAGACCCCATGAGCCGCACCGTCAACTGCGTCCTGTTGAACTGCGAGGCACCCGGCCTCGATCGCCCCACCTATCCCGGTGAGCTCGGCAAGCGCATCTTCGACCAGGTGTCGAAGGAAGCCTGGGCCCGTTGGGTGAAGCACCAGACGATGCTCATCAACGAGTACCGGCTGACGCCCGTCGATCCGAAGGCCCGGAAAATGCTGGAAGGGGAGATGGAAAAGTTCTTCTTCGGCGATGGCTCGTCCAGGCCCGATGCCTTCGTCGAGCCCGGCAAGTAAAGCCCTGCCGGGCCCCCGGGCCGTCAGTGGTGCATGCCGTGATGCGCGCCGCGCTCGAAGCGCATCAGTCCATCGAATGACGACAGCTGCTTTCGTTCCGTTGGCGTCAGCTTCGACTCCACCGCCCGGATGCGTGCTGAGAACCGCGTTGCAGCCGCCGGTGCCATCCCGGCCTGCTCCAGGAAGGATGCGCTGACAAGCCCATCACCCCCGCAGGCGACCAGTGCCCAGGATCCCTGTTCGCGCGTGAGCAGGGCACGCCCACCCTGCTTGCCCTGCATCCAGCCCGCTACGGCGTAATGCCCCTCCACCGCGACCGACGCCACGGTGAGAGGGGCCTCCGGTTTTTCGAACTGCTGCTTCAGTTGCGCGCTCACCGCCTGTTCGTCCGTCGACGGTGCAACAGCACCCGCCTGTGCGCCGAACAAGACCAGACAGAGCGCGGCCGCGGCGGCCATGTACTTCGATGTCGTCTTCATGCCTTTCTCCTAGAACGAGGCCGTGATGCCGATGCGGACATTGCGGCCCGGCATCGGATATCCGGCGTTGTACGCGTAGCCCTCATCCAGCAGGTTGTTCACCACGGCGAAGACCTCGCCCCTTGATCCGAGTCCCGTCAGCGCATAAGACACGCGCGTGTTCGCCACGGTCAGCGCAGGTACGGGGTTGGGCGAGAACGAGCCACGGTCCTGCGTCAGCGAATACATCGAGGACTGGTGCTGCGCATCGAGCGTGATGTGAAAACCGCCGACCTGGCCGCTGAGCCCCGCCGCATACGCGGTTGCCGGCACATAGGGCAGG
Organism: Pseudomonadota bacterium; assembly: GCA_041168985.1. Taxonomy (GTDB): domain Bacteria; phylum Pseudomonadota; class Gammaproteobacteria; order Steroidobacterales; family Steroidobacteraceae; genus ZC4RG30. The sequence goes on from JBEEKA010000194.1 coordinate 5,402, forward strand.
TTGGCCAACGAGGCATCCAGCGTGGTGATGCCGACGAACGCGGACCATCCCGTCGTGAGTTTCATGCGCGCGGAGAGTTCCAAGCCGCGCACACGATAGTCCGCGAAGCCATTGCTCCACGTGCCGGATGCAGGGTTCGCGATGGCACCGCCGTAAAAGCCGGTCCAGACATAGCGCTTGCTGATGTCGTCCTGGAACGCGCTGGCATCGACATGCAGGCTGTCCGTCGCCTGCCACTGCACCCCCAGTTCGTCATGGGTATCACGCGTTGCCTGCAGCCTGTCCCAGCCGTTGTTGGGCGAGAAGGCCATCGGTATGGCGCGCGTCAACGCATAGGTCTCGGCGCCCGGATACAGCAGGCCGACGGAATGGTTCGCGTAGAACGCCAGCCCCGCTCGCTCGAGCCGCAGACCCAGATGCGGCGACGTGCCGGAGTCGTGGTGGTTGCTGTCGTATTGGCGCAGGCCAGCAGACGGCTTCAGGCTCCAGCCGGCTTGCAGCGCAAACTGCTGGCTGATGCCGACATGGCCTGAAGTCACGCGAAAGCCGGGCACGTCGGCCGAGCCCGCCACCCCGAAGCCAAATGGCGTGCCGACGGGCGCGCCGACATGCGGCCCGGAGACGCGGCCTGTCACCGTGTCCTGGTCGATGCCGAGATCGATCTGGCCACCCTGCCAGACGTCGATGCGTTCCAGCCATCGGAAACCCGACATGCGGAAATGACTGTTGAAGCTGCCCCAGTTCGCATCGTCACGCAGGTCGTTGTTGCCCTGCAGGTGGTAGGCGCGCAGCGTGCCGCTCCAGCCGTTGCGTTCATGGGCAAGCTCGGCTGAGACGCGCGCCATCGAACCCTCGTTGCGCCCGACGCCATTGGAAAAGCTGTACGGACCGATGGCCGTCGTCGAGCGGGCGAAGCGGTTGTCGCCGGGATCACCGACTTCGTTGCGTACCGCAAGGAAGCCCGCGCTGGCAGACCAGCCACCGCCGAACGCGATGCCCAGTCGACCCATCGCGTTCTGCAGTCGACCGTCCGCATTCGGCCGGTCGCCGTCGCTCTCGACATGCCCCGCTGCCAGCAACACATCGATTGCATCGCGACGCCCGACCAGGCTGGCTTGCAGCGTGTGGGTGCCAAAGGAGCCCATCGATGCCGTGGCTTCGCCGCGGAAGCCTTCGCCATCGGCACGTCGCGATGTCAGGTCGATGGAGGCGAAATCGTTGCCCGTCGTCCGGGGTTGCGGGCCCTTGTGGACGGCGATGCGTGCCATGCCGTTGAGTGGCAGCGTGTCCATGAGCGGGTGGTTCCAGACGCCCATGTAGACCGGCAGACCGTCGACATAGGTCTTGATCTCGCTGCCCGGACGGCTCGCGCCGAGGCCGCGGATATAGACGTTGCCGCCCTGGTCGCCGCTGTAGGAGCCGACCTCGTTGTAGCGCGAGATCTGCACGCCGGGTGTCATGCGCAAGGCTGCAGCCAGGTCCAGCGCACCAAGCTGACGCACCTGCTCGTCGGTGACGACGGTGCTGAAGCCGGCGAAGTCATCGGTCTGGTTTGTTTCGACGATGGGCGTGCCGGTGATGACGACCTGTTCCCTCGCGGGCAGGGACTGGGCCAGGGCTGCGGTGGATGTGGCGCCGCAGAGGGCGAGGGACGCAAGCGTGGAAAGCGATTTCATGTCGAGTGATCCTGTGTTCGAACTGGCAGGGTGGCTGACAGGCGAACGACATCGATCGGTTCGACACTGCAGCAAGCCGGGGGCGCAGCGTGTGCGCCACGGGGGCCTCTTCAAGGCCCCGATATCCGATCAGGCGTGCTGGTGGGGTGGTCCGCGCGGCAGGTGCGCGGATCTCGATGCGCCGAGTGGCGCGAGGTGGGAAAGGCTGCGAGGCGAGGGGGCTCGAGTCTGGACGACGAGCGCAGGCGCTATCCAGGCAGGCCCTGGTGCCATGTCGCTGGCCGCCGCGGAGAAGGGGCAGGCGTCGCCCTGCTCAAGTCCCGGCGGGTCCCGCGTGTCGGACGGCGGCGAGCCATCCAGAGGGATAACCGTCACATAGCCCGAGCACATCTTGAGCGTCAGCGCGCCGGAGGCATCGACCGACGCCATGTGGCCCGGCGGCAGCAGCCCACGGAACATCGCCACGGTCAGCAGCAGTACTGCGAACCAAGGTTTGTGCAGCAGGCGTTGCGCGAATCGGGTCATCAGCGCAGAAGCATACCGCAAGCGCATAACGTAAAGGTTGACGCCGGGCGACCCGTACCGGTCTAATACGCCCCCACCGCTTCCCCAGCGGTGCTGGCATCCCTCGATGCCCGGGTAGCTCAGTTGGTAGAGCAGCGGATTGAAAATCCGCGTGTCGGTGGTTCGATTCCGCCCCCGGGCACCATCCCTTGAATTCAAGCACATCGTCCCCCTCTCAGTTCGCTGAGGAACTGCGCCACTGCCTGGCTGCCCACGCTGATCCCAGGCGTGCGCCGTCGATGGTCGAGTACATGAAGGGTCGGTTCGCCTTCTTCGGTATTTCCACCCCCGCGCGTCGGCTTCTCATGAAGCCATTCCTGGCCTCCTTCGGGAAGACGCCGGATCCCGATGCGCTTCTGACTTTCGCCGAGGAATGCTGGGCATTCGATGAGCGTGAATGCCAGTACTGCGCGGTGGACCTGCTCGTGAATCACAAGGGCCTGTTCGAGCCGCGGCATGAACCGCAGCTGGCCCGACTCGTCCGGGCAAAGGCGTGGTGGGATTCGGTCGACCTGCTGGCGACGCATGTCTACGGCTCGCTGTGCCGCGAGTCCGCGGCGATGCAGGCCCGCATGGCGTCCTACTCCGCGCACGAGGACATCTGGCTGCGTCGCGTGGCGATCCTGCACCAGCTGGGATCCGGCGCCGACACGGATCGCGCCCGCCTCGCGGCGATTCTCTCGGCCAACCTCGCCCACCAGGACTTCTTCGTTCGCAAGGCGATGGGCTGGGCGCTGAGGCAGTTCGCGCGCCATGATCCGGACTGGGTCAGGAACTGGCTGGACGCGCATGCCGGGCGGGTGCCTGCCCTGACCCGTCGCGAGGCCATGAAACACCTCTGACCCCTGCCGGTAACGCCAGCCCGTCGATCGGGGTTCGACACACTTCGGCAACACTCCCGGGCGGGAAGGGCTGATACTGGGGGCCACGCAGTATTCCGTCCTTTCCAGGGGTCCGTATGAAAGGCGTGGTCTTCACGATGTTCCTCGAAATGGTGTCGGACCGGTTCTCCGAGGACATGGTCGACGACATCATCGAGGATGCGAATCCGCCCAATGCCGGGGCGTATACGGCCGTGGGCACCTATCCCCATGGCGAGATCGTCGCCTTGCTGACGTCGCTGTCACGGCGCTCCGGGATGCCTGCGGGAGACCTGCTACGGGCCTTCGGCTCCCATCTCTTCTCGCGGTTCGCGGTCGCCTACCCCCAGCTTTTCAAGGGCAACGACAGCGCGCTGGAGTTCATCCAGAACGTGGAGCATGTCATCCATCCCGAGGTGCTCAAGCTGTACCCGGACGCAGAGTTGCCCCGTTTCGAGGTGGAACAGAGGGACGAACGCCGTCTCGTCATCCGGTATTTTTCGCTGCGCCACCTCGAGGATCTCTGCGAGGGCCTGATCGGCGGTTGCATCGCCCACTTCGGTGGCGGCGTCAGCCTGTCCCGAGAGACGGTGAAAGAGGGTGACGTGGTTTCGGAAAGGTTCACGCTGACGCAAGGCTCGCCGGTGTCATGACGTCCGAGGATCCGCTCCGCCTGCAGCGCCGCGTGGACCGTGAACGGGCCGCGCGCAAGGAAGCCGAGGCGCTGCTCGAGCAGAAAAGCCGCGAGCTGTACGAGGCCAACCTGGCCCTGCAGCAGATGGCAGCGGGACTTGAGCGGACGGTCATCGAACGCACCGAAGAACTGCACGTCGCGCTGGAACGGGAGCGCGCCGCGACCCAGGCGAAAAGCGAGTTCCTCGCCGTCGTAAGCCACGAGATACGCACGCCGATGAATGGCGTGCTCGGTGTTTCCGAGCTCCTCGAGGCATCGGATCTCGATGACGAGCAACGAGCGCTGGTGGAAATCCTCCGCCGCAGCGGCGAGGACCTGCTCGCGATCATCAATGACATCCTTGATTACTCGAAGATCGATGCCGGAAAGCTCGTGCTCGAGAAGCAGCCCTTCGATCCGCGGCGCGAGTTCGAGAATGTCATGGCGCTCTACATGCCGACGGCGATGGGCAAGGGGCTCCAGCTTCGGCTGGAGCCTGGTCCGGGGTTGAGTGGCTGGGTGGTCGGCGACTGCACCCGGCTGCGCCAGGTCTTGTCGAACCTCCTGTCCAACGCCTTGAAATTCACCGAATCGGGATCTGTCCTGGTCCGGGCCTCCGCCGAGCGCCGTTCCGACGTGACGGTGCTCCACTGCGCGGTCGAAGACACTGGCGTGGGAATTCCCGCCGACCGGCTTGATCGTCTGTTCAAGCTTTTTTCGCAAGTCGACTCCTCGACGACACGCCGCTACGGAGGCACAGGGCTCGGTCTCGCGATCTGCGCCAGGTTGTGCGAGGCGATGGACGGACACATCAGCGTCACGAGCGAGCAGGGAAAAGGCTCGGTGTTCCGGTTCGAAGTGACGCTGCCGCGGTCGGGAGCGGGCGGCAGGACCACCCCCAGTGCCGAAGTGGTCGCTGCCGAGCCCGCGATAGACAAGTGCGTGCTGGTGGTCGAAGACGTTGAGGCCAATCGCGTGGTCGTCACGCACATGCTGTCCCGGCTGGGAATCCGGTACAGGGTGGCGATCGACGGCGCCGACTGCCTGGAGAAGCTCCGCGCCGGTCCGTCGCCGGACCTCGTGCTGATGGATATCCAGATGCCTGTCATGGACGGACTGGAAGCCACGCGCAGGATCCGCGCATGGGAAGCCGAGCGGGGCAGTGCGCGCATCCCCGTCATCGCGCTGACTGCCAGTGTGTTCGTGGCACAGCGCGAGCGGTGTGCCGAGGCCGGCATGGATGACGTGCTGGCAAAACCCGTGACCCTGCAGGCGCTGCGGGACTGCCTGACCGGCTGGCTGGCTGGGGCGCGGCAAAAGGGTCCGACCTAACAGCATGCTCGGCAGCCAGCGGTTGCCGGCGTTGGCTTGTTTCTTGCTTGGTCAGGGGCCTATCCTCCGCGAACGCTGACTGAACACCCCGCAAGGAAGCCGACATGTCACCCCGCCTTGTCCTCGCCGCGATCGCGCTGATTTACGTTGCGGCGCCTCCCATCGCGACGGCGAAGGATTCCGATCCGATCTGGGCCGCCACGTGGCAGGCGAGTCCGGAGCCGGCGCGCGCACCGGTCATGGGGCTGAACAACCAGACCGTGCGTCAGGTGGTCCGCATCAGCCTGGGCGGGACGCGGTTCCGGGTTCGGTTCACGAACGAATTCGGGGATACCCCGCTCAAGATCGGCTCGGCGCACGTGGGACTCACCACCGAAGGTTCATCGATAAAGCTCGGCAGCGACCGTGCACTCACCTTCGGCGGCGGCTCCCATGACGTGGTGATCCCGGAGCACTCGTACGTGTACAGCGATCCCGTCGATCTCACGGTGCCTTCGCAGGGCCAGATCACTATCAGTCTCTATGTGCCGGGCAACGAGAAGAACCTGACGGAGCATTTCTTCGCACTGCAGACGGCCTGGATCGCAGCGAAGGATGTCACGGGTGCGACGCTCATCCAGGGTGGGACGACGATTACCAAGCGCCTGCTGCTATCCGGCGTGGACGTGGCGGTGCCGCGCAAGCGCCCGGTGATCGTGGCGCTGGGTGATTCGACCACCGGCGGTTTCGGGTCGACCCTGGATACGGACCGGCGCTGGACGGACCGCCTGACGGAGCGCTTCATCGCGAAGAAGATGCAGGCGTCCGTGGTCAATGCCGGTATCGGCGGCAACCGGCTGCTGCATGACTTCATCGGGCCGAATGCCCTGTCGCGGTTCGATCGCGACGTACTGTCGCAGTCTGGCGTGTCGCATGTGGTCGTCCTCATCGGCATCAATGATTTCGGCCTGCCCGGCGGCCGCAAGATCCCGCAGGAAGAAGTCACGCTGGAGCAGATGGTGGCCGGACTGCGGCAGATGGTCTCGCGCGCCCATTCGCGCGGCGTGAAGATCTACGCGGGAACCTTGTTGCCCTTCGGTCCGATTCCTGAACGGCCGGGGTACTACAGCGAGTTGTCGGCCAAGAAGCGCGAGGCGCTGAACCAGTGGCTTCGCGGCAGCAAGGAGTTCGATGGCGTGATCGACTTCGACGCCGCGCTGAGGGACTCGCAGGATGCCAAGTCACTGCAGGCCGCCTATGACAGCGGCGACCACCTGAATCCGAACGACGACGGCTACAAGGCGATGGCAGACGCCGTCGATCTCAAGCTCTTCGACTTCAAGCTGTTCGACTGACGCCCGGGGTCAGTAAGGCAAGTTGGAGCTCTTCTTCGGCTGGGGCTTTGGTGCTGCCGGCCGGGGCGCGGAAACTGCGGGCGGAGCAGCAACGATGGGCTGTGCCGCCGCGGGCGCCACCGCCGCAGGGGTCGCCGCTGCCGGGGGCGGCGCGGGCGGGGTGGCCATGGCCGCCGGCTTCGGTGGAACGGGCGCGGCGGAAGGCGCCTTGGCAGGCGCCGCGATGGCGGCTGGTTCGACGGGCTTGGCCGCTTCCTTCTGCCGGCCACCGACGAATTGCGATGCCAGTACGATGAGCGCCAGGACGCCTATGGCGATCGAGACGCCAACGATCAGCCGGTGGCGCTGGCGCGCCGATGCAGCCTTCGCCACGGCCTCGGGATCCTGCAGCGTCGGCTTGCCCAGCACGATCGTGTCGACGTTCGATCGGTCGTCTTCGAGCGCGGCCGACAGCCGTGCGCACAGGTTGTTCATGGCCTGTTCCCAGTCCGCGAACAGGTCGATCCACTGGCGCGTCGCGAACTCGTAGGCGAAGGCATCGCTCGGCGGCACGTTCTCGAGACGAAGCGGCACGACCATCAGCTTCTGCTGGCTGGCGAGGGCGAGTTCCTTCGTGACTTCGTCGGAGCGGTTCGAGTTCGAGCTGTAGACCAGCAGCAGCACCTTGGCGTTGCGGATGGCTCGAACGATGGAGCTCTGGAAGTTGTCGCCGGGGCTGATGTTGCGCGAGGAGATCCAGCACGAGAAGCCGCGGTTTTCCAGCGCCGTGCAAATGGTGTTGGCGATCTTGCTGTCCAGCGTGGCAAAGCTGATGAAGATGTCCGCGCTCATGTCCCGTTTTCCAATCCCGGCAAGTTCCCGAACCTTACCACTTGAGGCCCTGTATCGCCTTGTCGCGCTGAGACAGCGTCCAGTGCGCGTGCTCGGCGAGACAGGCCTGTCCGAGTGCATGCAGCACGCCCAGGCGCTGTTCGTCGGTGCCTGCGGCCGGCAGTTCGCGGGCCGCGATGCTGAAGAGGGAATGCATGTACAGGTACTGCCGGATCACGGGACGGTCCGCACGTTCGGCGACATAGACTTCGAGGATGCCGGCGTACACGGTGATCAGCGCCATGGTCCACAGCAGGTAGTGTCGGGGACCCTCGGCCAGTCCCGGGCCGTCCGCCAGGACCAGCACGATCTCGATGAGGAAGCCGAGCGCGAGCCCCAGGCCAGAGCCCAGCAGGAAACGCTCGATCGTCTCGATTCGGTGCAGTTTGTGTTGCAGCTGTCCCGAGCGTGCGCCGTAGTAGTGCAACTGCCCGCCCCGGCCTGCCGGCGTGTCATCACCGATCCAGCCTGACAGCGTCCGCGCGAATCCTTCCGGGCTGGGCTTCACCGGCTCGAGCGCAAGGGCAAGCGTTGCGGTGCGCATGGCGCCGCGTATCCACTCGAGATCGCTGTCCTGCTTCTGCAGCAGGCTGTCGTGGGCGAACTCCTGCGGAAAGCGGTTGCGCAGTCCCGCCAGTTCCCAGTAGTACTCGACGCGCAATGATTCCGCGAGCGCGCGGTAATCGAGCGATTTGCGGTGCCACTCCTGCCGTTCGGTGCCGGAGGCGAGCAGGCGGCCGGCCATGAAGATGGCGAGCACCACGAGGATGATCGCCAGCCCCGCGTATCCGGACGAAACGCGCTCGAAGGCGAACAGCAGGCTCGCCATCGCCGCCCAGAGCGAATAACGCAGCATCAGTGCGCGGAGGAAGCGTCTCCTGAACAAGGAACCCAGCAGGTCGGCCTGGACGAACAAGCGATCCAGTCGCGCCAGGGGTGCCGGGACCGGTGCGTCGGGCGAACCGAGGGGCCAACCACCTTCTGCCAGCAGGTCGCGGTGGTGCGCGCAGTCGGCGTTGAATCCCGCGATCTTGCGCAGGTAGGCCAGCAGGGCCGGCGGCGGCTGGAGGATGGGTCCGGATTCCCCGGCTTCCATGTTGCTGCCCGAATAGCCCAGTACGCGGACGGGCTGTTCGTCGCCTGTTCTGCCGCATCGAATTTCAAACACGAGGTCGTTGCCCGCCGTGCTCGTCAGCCCCGAGCTGCGCTCGGTAAATGGCGAAGACCTCAGGCCGCCTCTGCGGCTTTCGAGCACCCGGGCTGTGCCTGCGACATGCGTGGTCGGTTGCCCGTTCCAGATCGCCAGCAACAGCGCGCAGTGGTTCGCGAGCAGGCGTCCCACCTCGGCATACTGGGCGTCACGCAGCGCGGAGCCGTGTGGCAGGGAGTCCGGTCCGGTTCCCGGAGGCAGGGGCAGTTCAAGTCGTCGCGTGGCTCGGGCAAGTACCTTGTCGAACAAGGCCCGCGCCGAGTCGCTCGACAGCTCGGCCCGGCACATGTCCTCGGGGAACGTGAGCAGCACGACGATATCGAGCCCCATGCCGAGCGCCACATCAGCGACGAGCAGGTCGGCGCCGTCCGCCATCGGGCAAAGTATCGTCGGCTTCACGCCATCGACGGCTCCCGCCAGATCCTGCAGGGCGAAGGACACCGTGCGGCGGATATCGGACAACTGCGCGGGCAGGAGGTCGCGATGACCCACCACGCCGACGAGGAAAGGCACGCCGACCAGGGGCTCCGACGCGGTATGGGTGAGGGCTTCGTCCTTGCGCATGGGCGTGAGTTTCACACGCTTCAGGAAAAACAAGGAGTGCCGAGGGGCTATACTGCCGGCCTGAATTTATCCCCGATCAGGTGAATCCCATGGCCAAGGCCAAGAAGAAGTCGTCGAAGAAGTCCGAAAAGGCCGCGGTGATCCCGCCGCATCCGGCGCTGCCGTCCCCGAAGGAAATCGGCGACCTGTGCGCGGACATCTTCCGCCACGCCGTGAAGATCTCGCGCGGCGACGGAGCCGACGAGCAGACGGTGGAACTGCTGGCGCTGGAAGCGATCCGCGACTTCATGGCCGCCTGCATCAAGCAGTCGAAGGCCGACTGGAAGGCCTACACGAAGGAAACCGGCGTGCACGCCGCCTACGTGGAAACGAAGAAGCCTGCGAAGAAGAAGGCAGCCAAGAAGGCCGCCAAGAAGAAGTAAGGTCCGAAGACCTCGATCCGGGCGGCGCGTCACCCTTTGGGGAACGTGCCGTCCAGATAGGTCCAGCGCCCCTCGAGTCGCTGGAATCGGCTCAGTTCATGATGCCGATGCGCCCGCCCCGCGAGTTTGCTGCGGGCCACGAATTCCACCGTGGCATGGTCCGCGCCCTGCGCGACATGGCGCCTGACCTGCAGACCCAGCCAGACAAGGCCCGGCGAATCCGGTTCGAGATGTGTCGGACGATGGTCCGGATGCCAGGTTTCCAGCAGGTAGTCGCGCAGGCCCATCACGAACGCGCTGTAACGGGAGCGCATGAGGGCCTCCGCATCCGGCGCCAGTCCCCGCAGGGGCCCGGAATGGTACCGGCCGCAACACCCGCGGTAGGGCGCTCCCGTGCCGCAGGGACAGGCCGCTTCGCCGGGCGGCGGAGTGGACGGATCCCTGGTGGCGCTGCCTGAAGTCATTTGACCGTAACCTTACCCCAGCATCCCGCGGTGGGTCCTCCGGGAACCTTGGCGACAAGCGCGGGTCCGAACCGCGGAAGGGTTTGATACCCTTCCCAGCCTACTCATTCCTGCCGTCAGCCCCGGCCCTGCCCCGGGGGAGCCCCACATCGTGAATATTTCCATCATGCGTCCCGTCCTCGTCATCCTGTTCGGCGCGCTGTCGCTTGCGGCCTGCGGAGGCGGTGGTTCGAGTTCGGGATCGGGATCGGGTACCGGCTCGTCGACCCAGTACAGCATCGGCGGAACCGTCTATGGTCTTTCAGGAACGGTGGTAGTGCAGTTGAATGGCACCGAGTCGCTCTCGGTCTCGGCGGATGGCGCATTTACCTTCGCGACCAAGCAGGCTGCATCCAGCAGTTACCAGGTGACGGTGAAGACGAATCCGACCGGGCAGGTCTGCGTCGTGTCCGGCGGTTCCGGCAACGTGACGGCCAACGTGACCTTGATTGCAGTGCTGTGCGCACCGGCGACCTACAAGCTGAGCGGTACGCTGGCGGGCCTGACTGGCACTGTGGTCCTGCAGAACAACGCGGGCGACGACCTGACGCTCTCGAACAACGGTCCCTTCCAGTTCGCGACCGGCGTGACGTCCTTCACATCCTATGTGGTCAGCGTGAAGACGCAACCGACCGGGCAGACCTGCTGGATCAACAATGCGTCCGGCAACTCGGCCTCTGATGTCTCCGATGTGCTGGTCAACTGTGCCGCAACCACCACGACGGCGAAGGTCAGCGGCGGCATCTCCGGGTATACGTCGTCGGGCCTCGTCCTGCGGCTGAGCCGTAACGGCCTCGTGGTCGAGACCCTGCCGGCCATGGCGACCGGTGCCACTAGCTTTGCGTTCACGACGGCGATGACGACGGGTGACGCCTGGCTCGTGTCGGTGGGCACGCAGCCTTCCTCGCCAAAGCAGACCTGCACGGTCGCGAACGGCGCCGCGAACATCGGTTCGTCCAGCGTCACTAATGTCCAGGTCAGCTGCACGACCAACCGCTTCGCGATCGGTGGCACGATCAACGTGAATGGCGGTGCTCTCGCCTCCGGGCTTGTCCTGCAGGACAACCTCGGGGATGACCTGGCGCTGCCCGCTGGCGCGACGGCGTTCAATTTCGCCACGAAACTGACCGCGCCCTCGAACTACAACGTTTCCGTGAAGCACCAGCCGACGGGTCAGACCTGCACGCTGGACCGTGCGCAGGGGCTCGTGACGGCCGTCGGCGACATCACCAACGTGGCCGTGAACTGCCAGGCCAATGCCATGGCGACTCCGCTGAATGGTGCCTATGCCCTGTCGGTCGGCGGCACCACGCTTCGGGGTTACCTGGCCCTGTTCGCCGACGGCACGTACGTGTTCGGACTCCATCGGGGTGATTCGGCCTGCAACAGTTCGGGCGCGAGCACGAACGGCAACGGCGTCGAATACGGCATCTACAACTGGGATGCCGGCAGTGGCAGCTTCCAGATCGTTTCGGCCCAGGTCGATACGAACGACAAGTGCGGACTGGCTTCCGGCGCCACGTTGTCAACTGGCACCCTGTCGAAAGGCGCGGGCGGTGTCCTGACCGGAACGCTGACGCTGCCCGGTGGCCCCTCCGGGGCGGCTACGCTGACGCCCGTGACCAGCAGCCCGGGCCTTCTCGTCGGCGCCTGGTCGGTGGATCGGCTGGGCTTCGTCGTTTACGGCAGCGACAACACGGCTTTCCAGGCCAACAGCCAGAGTGCGCAGAACTATCCCGCGCTCGTCGCCGGCATCGAGGACCTGTGCCTTGCCGGCGCGGCGACGAATACGGCCACCGGCAGCTACCAGGTGTCGCTGGGCAGCGGTTGCGCGACGGGCAGCCTGACCGCTGTGGACACCAACGGCACCGCGGGTCTTTCGGCCGGTGTCGGCGTGGCCACCACGTTCAGCGTGGCAGCCGATACGCTGACGCGTCAGACAGCCACGCAGGGCGCGGTCGTTCTGTCGCGCATCAACCTGAACTGACGCCTGCCTCGAAACCGGGAGGGGCGCTTAGTGCCCCTTGCCGGGCCTGTGCGACAGCTTTTCGGACCAGGCATACAGCACGCCGGTGACCACGAAGGTCAGGTGGATCGTCACCATCCAGGCCAGGCGCGTGTCGTTCGACGTCCAGCCGCCGGCGCTGTCGATGTCGGAAGCCGGAATGGACAGGAAAGTCCCCAGCAGCTTGATGCCGGACAGGGCAACCATCGAGCCGATCAGCTTGAGCTTCAGTCCGCTGAAGTCGACTTCGCCCATCCACTTCGGCCTGTCGGGACTGTTTACCGCGACGCCGATGATGGACACGAAGTTTTCGTAACCGCTGAAGATCACGATGAGGATCAGGTTGGCGAGCAGCGTCATGTCGACGAGCCCCAGCAACTCGATCAGCGTTTCCGTTTCGCCCAGCACGAAGACGTGCGAAATGTAGTGCCAGAAGATGGTCACGAATTTCGCGGCGAAACCGACGAGGGATATCACCAGCACGAGATAGAAGACGACAAGGATCCAGCGCGCCTTGTAGATCAGGCTTTCAAGAAAGGTTTCGATGTGCATGGCGTCATTGGCTCCTTGGCAGGATGTGGAGCCTACCGGCAGGGCCCACGGAGTGGAAGTGCGGTGGGGCAGGGTGCCGGGGTGCCCTTCTGCCTGCACCCGGGCTGCCCTCCTGTGCTAGCGTCGGCCGCAACCTGCAACAGAACGGGACGGGAGTGGGTATGGGCAAGGAACTTCTGAAGGACAAGGTCGCGCTGGTCACCGGCGCGGGTGAGGGCATCGGGCGGGCGATTGCCCTGCGGTATGCAGCCGAGGGCGCCAGTGTCGTCGTCGCGGAAATCAACGACGCAAAGGGCCAGGCGACGGTCGACCGGATCGTGTCGGCAGGCGGCAGGGCGACGCTGGTTGCGATGGACGTGAGGCGCTCGAGCGAGCATGCGCGACTGATCGACAAGACCCTGTCGACCTTTGGCCGGCTCGACGTGGCCTGCAACAACGCGGGCATCAGCGGTGCCATGGTGCAGGCGCTCGAGATGACGGACGGGCAGTGGCAGGACGTCATCGACATCAACCTCACCGGCGTGTTCCTCGGCGTGCGCGCGCAGGTCGGCGCCATGCTGGATGCGGGCGGCGGCTCGATCGTGAACATCTCGTCCATCCTCGGTGGCGTGGGCTTCGAGACGACGGCCGCCTATACGGCGGCGAAGCACGGGGTGGTCGGACTCACGAAGACGATCGCGCTGGAATACGGACCGAAGGGAATTCGCGTGAATGCCGTGGGTCCGACCTTCATCAAGACGAGCTGGCTCGACAACCTGCCGCCTCCGGCCCAGGACATGCTGATAGCCCGCCATGCCCTGCGACGGTTCGGCGAGGTGGACGACGTCGCGTCGCTGGTGACCTTCCTGTCGTCGGCGGAGTCTTCCTACATCACCGGTTGTTACTACCCGGTCGATGGCGGCTACATGGCCCAGTAAGCACGACCCGACCCGACAGACCCCGTACAAGGATGGCGATCATGAAGAAACTGGTGTTGGCAGTTGGTGCTGTGTTCCTGGCATTCCAGGCCGTGGCGGCGGAGCCGGAGTACAGGACGGTCCGCATGGAGATCGATATCGATCGTCCGGCGGCCGATGTCTGGGCGAAGGTCGGCAAGTACTGTGACATCCAGGAGTGGCTCGGCATCGACTGCAGGATCACCTCCGGCGATGGCGGCATCGGCACGGTTCGCGACCTGGCGGGTGGTCGAGTGCGGGAAATCCTGGTGGCGCAGACGGACCTGTCCTATGGCTATGCCCAGCCCGCCCACGAGGGCCAGTTCTACAACCTGTACCACGGCTTCATGGAAGCGAAGTCGCTGACGAAGAAGACGTCGAGGCTGGTCTACACCCTCGTGTTCGATGTGTCGGACAAGCCGGACCAGGTCGCGAAGGATGCAGACATTGCGCGACGCCGGGCGATTTTCGAGCCCGCCTTGAAGAAGATGAAGGCGATCGCCGAAGGCAAGGTCACCAGGGCGGCGAATTAACCCGCCGCCCCGGCCTCAGCCCATGGCCTTCAGCAGGGCGCGACGCTCGTTGCCACCCGGGTCGTCGGCGAGGAAGCTGGTTGTGTTGAGGACCATCACCTTGCGGCTCATGGTGGAGTAGGCAGGCCAGGCTGGCAGGCCCGGGCCGGCAGGCGTACCGGACCGGGCGAAGCTGCTCCAGGCCGTGCTCAGGGTCTCGGCCAGGGCGGGACCTTCCTTCGGTGTGCCGATGAGGCCGGACTGGCTGTTGAGGTTGTCCATCACGAAGGGGATCTCGACGGTGTGCATCGCGCGACGGATGCCGTCCATCACGCGCGTTTCCCAGTCGAACCGGTATACGAAGACGGGCGCCTTCCCGCGGGCGAGTTTCCGTTCGGCAAGCAGGATCGTGTTGGCGCCCAGCATGCGGTCGGTCGTGATGTAGACCAGCAGGTCGTATGGCGAGGCGCCAGGATTCGCGGCGCGATACGCCGTGACGACCGTGTCCACGTCGCCCTTCGGAAGCATGCCTTTCACGCGGGCCCGCAGTCCGGCCTCGTCCAGGTGCTGGAGCTGCGCGATATCCGGCAGGAACGGCGGGAAGGTGGCTTCCGTCCGGTTGCTGCCGATAAGCAGGGGCACATCGGCCGAAACCTCCGGTGCGTCGGGATCGAAGGGATGTCGGGGCAGGGCGAGGCCATCGACGACTGGCGCGAAACTGTTGCCGATCCCGGCGGCGCGGAGCTTCGGCTGGATCGCGAAGTAGGCCTTCAGAACGGCTTCGGTCGGCACGGCCTGCATTCCCTTGACGTCACGCGCCCCAAGGCCCAGCTCGGCTGCCAGCAGCGCACTGGCGCGCCCGGCATCCTCGGCGTCGACCGCGCGCATGCCCGGGCCACTCTGGATGATGGCCTTGTGGAAGAGCCCCTTCGCCGCCGGCATCGCCAGCAGTGTCGAAACCTTCGCGCCGCCGCCGGATTCGCCGAAGATCGTGACATTGCCCGCGTCGCCCCCGAAGGCCTCGATATTCGTGCGGATCCATCGCAGCACTTCGACGATGTCGAGTACGCCCGCATTGCCGGAGCTGGCGAACTCACTGCCACCGACGCCGGCGAGATGCGTATAGCCGAACACGTTCAACCGGTGGTTCACGCCCACGAACACGATGTCGCCGCGACGCGCCAGGTTCGCGCCGTCATAGAGCGGATAGGCCGCGGAGCCGGAGGAGAACCCACCGCCATGCAGCCAGACCATGACCGGTTTCCTGCCTGTCACGGCGGGCGTCCACACGTTCACGACGAGGCAGTCCTCCGCTTCGCGCACGGCGGGCGGATCGTGGGGCAAAGCCGCGTCCATGATCGGGTCGGGCACGGCGCCCAGTGGATTCGTCTGCGGCGAACTTGAACCGAACAGTACGGCGTCCCGTACGCCCTTCCAGGGCGTGACGGGCTGAGGCGGCCTGAATCGGTTCGCGCCGCCCGTGGGTGCGCCGTAGGGCAGTCCTCGAAACGCCAGCACCCCGCGGTCATGGATGCCACGCACCTTGCCACTGGCCGTCTCGACGACGGGACCCGAAGCCACCTGTGCCAGGACAGGCGCAGCAAGAGGCGCAAGCGCGCCGGTCGCCAGCAGTTCGCGTCGCGTGAAGCGCTTGGACATGGAAACCCCCGGATGTGGTTCGTTGCCCGGTCTTTGCGCCGGACTTGTCGTTTCGAGTACAACGGGGGCCACAAGAAAAGTAAAGGGGTGGTCCATGCGTCGTATGGCCTTGCTGCTGTCGCTGTACGCCTTCGCAGCGCAGGCTGCGACTGCGGCCCAGTCGAACTGGGGGTCGGGGGATGCCTCGCCGACGGCCGACACCGAATACGGATTCATCGTATTCCAGCAACACTGCACCTCCTGTCACGGCAATCCGGCCGTAGAACGGGCACCCACGCCGGCACAGCTGCGCGCCATGCCGCCGGAGCGCATCCTGCGAGCGCTGTCCGAGGGCCAGATGAAGGCCGTCGGCGATACGCTCACGGATCTGCAGCGGCGCAAAGTCGCGGCATCGCTGTCCGGGCGGCCACTCGGCACCAGTGGGACGCTGGACGCCAGGTACATGCCGAACCGCTGCGAGGGCGATGGCGGTGCAGTGGACCTCGACGCCGGTCCGCACTGGAATGGCTGGGGCGTGGACCGTTCGAACTCGCGGTACCAGTCCGCCCTGCACGCTAAGCTCGACGCAACGAACGCATCGAAGCTGAAACTGCTCTGGGCTTTCGGCCTGCCCAACTCAAGCTCTTCGTACAGCCAGCCCACGGTCGTGGCGGGACGCGTGTTCGTCGGCGCAGACACCGGGTATGTCTATGCGCTCGACGCAAGGAGCGGATGCGTCCACTGGTCCTTCCGCGCCAAGGCCGGCGTACGCAATGCGATGACCCTGGCGACCCTCCGCGTGCAGGGCGCGCCTCGCACGGCGGTTTTCTTCGGAGACCTGCAGGCAAATGTCTATGCGATCGATGCGCGCAGCGGACGACTGATCTGGACACGACATGTCGCGAAGCACTATTCCAACCGCGTAACGGCGGCGCCCGCCGTCCATGACGGGCAGCTGTACGTCCCCCTCTCTTCGTGGGAGGGGATCGCGGCTTCCGTGAAGGACTATCCCTGCTGCCAGTCGATCGGTGCACTGGTCGCGATGGACGCATCGACCGGTCGGGTTCGCTGGCTTACGCCGGTCATCCCCGACGGCGCCAAGCCACTGGGACGCAATCCGGCCGGCACGATGCTGTACGGCCCTTCGGGTGCGCCGGTCTGGAACACACCAACCGTTGATGCAGCACGCCGTCGCGTCTATTTCGGCACGGGCGACGCCACGACGTATCCGGCTGCACCGACTTCGGATGCCGTGATCGCACTCGACATGGATACCGGTCGCATTGCGTGGTCCCACCAGGTCTTCAGGAACGATGCCTTCCTCGTCGGATGCCCGGTCAAGGAAGCCGTCAACAACTGCCCGACTGTGCAGGGACCAGACTGGGACATCCCGGCATCCGTGGTCCTGCGCAAAGTGGCCGGCCGGGACCTGCTGCTGGTCGGCACGAAGCCGGGCGACATCCTCGCGCTAGATCCCGACCGCGAGGGTGCGCTCGTCTGGAGGCGGAACCTGACGGGTCCGGTGGTTGGAGAGAATCCGCCGGGCAGCACGACCGGATCCCAGGTGCGGGCCACCGGAATCCTGTGGGGCGGGTCGATCGGACCCGCGGTGAGTTACTACGGCCTGACGACCGGCGGCGTGGTGGCGGTGCGTACCGAGGATCTCGCGCCGGTGTGGACCGCGACGCTCGCGGGCAAGCCGGCGAACAATTCAGCCGGCACGACGGCAACGCCGGACCTCGTCGTCGTGGGCGGGGCCGATGGACAGTTGCACGTTCTATCTGCCCTCGATGGCCGGGAACTCTGGCACTACGACACGAACCGCAGCTTCGAGGCGGTGAACAAGGTGCCGACGAAGGGCGGCTCGATCTCCTCCGGCGGCGCGGTCGTCGTGGATGGCCGCGTGTTCGTTGGGTCCGGTTTCGGCGTGGTAGGCGGCACGACCGGCAATGCGGTGCTGGCCTTCGGCATCGACTGAGTGCCCTGCAAGGCGCCGTCCCTTGACGGCGCCTGCCCGGAAGGGCGAGGCTCGACGGCAAAACACCGCGGCGTGACTGAACGCGGGAGGGCAGCAGCATGACGAATCGGCGCGACATCCTGCAGGGCGCGGCCTTGGCCACGGTGCCCCTTGTGCGCCTCGTGCCGGCGGAAGCGAAGCCCGCTGCTGCTGCCGGCAACGTCCATCGCTTCCACGCAGTCCTCGTGGACTCCCGTCATCCGGAGTCCGTCCGCTTCGGCGCGCGACTTTCAGCGCAGGGTGTGCGGATCCTTGCGCTGTCTGACGGGGACCTGACCTCGGCCTGGCTGGCGGACATCGCGCCCGCGTGGCGTCGGTCTCCCGTTCCGCTGGCCGGACTCACCACGTCGTCGACGTTGTTCTGCCTCGAACAACTGGCCTGGCCCCATGGAATGCGAGTCGTATTCCATGCGGAGCACGTCCTCGAGCCGGCTCAGGCCACCGGCCATGTCATGCACCGCGCGGCCGGCGAGTCGGCCAGCCTGCGCGGACCCTGGTGGCCGTCCACCGTCGCGGATCTCGTTGCCGCGCAGGAGAAAACTGCGCAGCCGGTAACAGGGGGTCCCAGCCTTGCCGGCATGATGCCGACGCTGCGCGGCGAGGCCGGATTGCTGACTTCCTGGATCATCGCGCCCGTCTGACCGGCGCAGAGGAACCCTGCATGGCCCTGCCTCCCAACGTGTCCGAGGCCGACTTCATCGCGGCGATCACGGCCTGGCGCTCGGCTGTCGGCGCCGACTGGGTCTTTACCTCCGATGCGGATGTCGCGCTGTATCGCGACGCCTATTCGCCCTTCTGGGGAGAGCCGGAAGAGCGCGTTGCCTCGGCGGCGGTTGCGCCCTCGACGGTCGAACAGGTCCAGCAGGTCGTGCGCATTGCGAACCAGTACCGCATCCCGCTGTACGCCATCTCCACCGGCCGCAATCTCGCATATGGCGGCTCTGCCCCGGCGTATTCCGGCAGCGTGGTGCTCGACCTCAAGCGACTCAACCGCGTGATCGAGGTGGACGAGCGCAACGCCTACGCGCTGGTGGAGCCGGGTGTGAGTTACTTCGACCTGTACGAACATATCCAGCGGGAGAAGCTGGACGTCTGGATCGACCCGCCCGATCCGGGCTGGGGCAGTGTGATCGGCAATGCGCTGGACGGTGGCGGCGGGTGGACCGCGAGTCCCTTCCGCGACCATTTCGGCTCCCATTGCGGCATGGAAGTCGTGCTGGCAAACGGCGAACTCGTGCGCACCGGCATGGGCGCCTTGCCCGGCGCGAAGTCCTGGCAGCACAGCAAGTGGGGATACGGTCCCTGGGTGGATGGCCTGTTCCGGCAGGGGAATTTTGGCGTCGTCACGAAGATGGGCTTCTACCTGATGCCGCGGCCCGAGGCCTATCAGCAGTCATCCATTTCCGTCTCGCGGGAAGAAGACGTCGTGCCCCTGCTCGACACCTTGAACCGACTGGAAAACCAGCATGTCCTGAACGGATCGACGGCGCTGTTCGGCGGCGGCGTCGGCACCTTCGGTGTACAGCCCTGGACGGTACTGGCGCCGATCTACGGTCCCGAGAAGGTCGTGCGCGCGCAGATGGACTACGTACGCGAACAGTTCGCGCGCGTTCCCAACTCGAAGTTCGTCGCCGGAGAGCTGT
>JBEEKA010000195.1:0-20703 GCA_041168985.1 Pseudomonadota bacterium
CAGCAGCGGCTCAGCCGGCGGCAGCGGCAGCACGTCAGGCACGAGCGGCTCCAGCGGCAGCGGCGACAGCGGCGGGACCAGCGGAAGCACTTCAGGCACCAGCGGCAGCAGCGGCTCGTCCGGCGGCAGTGACAGTACGTCAGGCACGAGCGGCTCAAGCGGCAGCGGCGACAGCAGCGGGACCAGCGGAAGCAATTCAGGCACCAGCGGCAGCAGCGGCTCATCCGGCGGCAGCGGCAGCACGTCAGGCACGAGCGGCTCAAGCGGCAGCGGCGACAGCGGCGGGACCAGCGGAAGCAATTCAGGCACCAGCGGCAGCAGCGGCTCGTCCGGCGGCAGCGATGACAGCAGTGGTACCAGTGGCGCTAGTGGAACCAGCAGCATCAGCGTCGGCGGCAGCCGGAATGCAGACAGGCTGGTTGCCGAGTCCGATGGTCGCGGTGGCGAACGCCGGGCCGGCGAAGTGCTATTCCTGGGTCGTGCCGAGCGGCTCATTGAAATCCGTAAAGCCGGGTATCACGTCATCAGCCAGCGGCAGGCCAGTTCGACTGGCGAGATCATTGCGCGCATCCGGATCCAGGATGGACAGGATGTGGACACGGCCATAATGGCCCTCCGGACGCGCACGTCCGAAGGGATCGTCGGGTCGAACGCCCTGTATCGCGCCTCGCAGGCAGGCGTTTCCCCGCGCGTCGCAGCGGGTGCCGCAACGACAAAGGCCGATACCGGAATCAGCATCGGCATGATCGATACCGGCGCAAGCACAGGCGAACCTGCTGTCGCTTCGCGACTGCGTGTCACGCGGGGTTTCGAGGGTCGCTACGAACCCCGCGATCACGGCACTCGCGTCGCGGAACTCCTGGCTTCCAGTGGCGCGACGCTCTATGCGGCCGACGTCTTCGGGGTCGACCAGAATGGCAACGTCGTCGCTTCGGCCGAAGCCATCACCAGTGCGCTGGACTGGCTTTCAAGCGAAAAGCTCCCTGTGGTGAACATCAGTATCGAGGGACCGCGCAATCCGGTCGTCGAGACCATCGTGCGTCGCTATGTTGCGATGGGCGGCGTCGTCGTCGCGGCAGCGGGCAATGGTGGTCCTCGGGCGGCCCCCGCTTTCCCGGCGGCCTATCCGGGCGTGGTGGCGGTGACGGCGCTGGATGCGCAGGGCCATGTGTATCGCCGAGCGAACCAGGGCGACTACATCAGTTTCGCGGCGCGGGGCGTCGACCTGCCATTGGGCGCCAATGGCGAACGCGTCTCCGGCACGTCGTATGCGGCCCCGATCGTCGCCGGTGTCATCGCGCAACGCATGACGGCCAGCCCCTCGCTGAACCAGCGCCAGATCCTGGGTCAGTTGCAGCGGGAGGCCATTGATCTCGGCAACAAGGGACGCGACCGCGTGTACGGGTGGGGCCGGATCGATCCGTCCTACGCGCCCTGGCCCGGCGCAGCCCTCGGATCCAGACCGTAGTCGTTGCCCCCCTCATCCCCTTCCTGGATGAGGAAGTACAGCAGGACGATCTGGACCACGGGCACCGGGATCAGCAGCGCCCACCAGCCACTGCGGTCCGTGTCATGCAGGCGACGGACCGCCACGGCCACCCAGGGAACCAGCGTGGCAATCAGGTACAGCGTACCCAGCAGTCCCCGTTCCGTTCCCATGTCGAACGTGCCCGTGAGGCCGTCCACGATGATCAGCAAGGCATAGATCGCGACGTTCACCAGGAAGAACGTCCAGAATTCCCTGCGGCGGGCACGCCCCCGGAACGTGGCGTACTGACGCAACACAGCAAGGAACCAGAGCATCGCGGCGATCCAGAAAAAGGGGATGCGCCATGATGCCACAGCTCAGCGCATCGTCGGATGCCGAACGTCCCCGACGATAACACCGTCGACGAGACTGATCGTCCGATCGCAGGACTCGGACAGGCGCGGATCGTGGGTCACGATCAGGACGGCGCTGCCGAACTCCCGGTTGAACCGGCGGAAAAGATCGAAGACGCCCGCCGCCGACTGGGTGTCGAGATTGCCGGTCGGTTCATCGGCTAGCAGCAGTGCCGGCCGCATGACCAGGGCCCGCGCAATGGCGACCCGCTGCTGCTGGCCACCGGAGAGTTCCCCCGGCTTCTTGTCGGCGCAGTCGGCAAGCCCGACCGTGGCGAGCAACTCCCGCGCCAGCGACACTGTCGCCGCGTCGGGTCGACCGCGCGAGACCATCACCGGCATCAGCACGTTCTCGATCGCCGAAAAAGCCTGGATCAGGTGGTGGAACTGGAACACGAATCCGATGGAACGGCCGCGCAGCGCCGTCCGCGCCTCGTCATCCAGGGAACTCGTGGCCTGGCCCTGCAGGTACAACTCGCCGCCGCTTGGCGTATCGAGCAGACCCAGCAGGTTCAGCAGTGTGCTCTTGCCCGAACCCGACGGACCCACGAGTGCAGCGAAGTCATCGCGCGCGAGACTGAAATCAATGCCGTGCAGGACCTCTGCTTCGGTCGGCAGCCCTGCGTTGTAGGACTTGCGCAGGCCCTGGAGTCGCAGCACGTCTTGAACCACGGCCGGATCAGGCATGTCGGATCGCCACGACGGGATCGAGCTTCGCGGCACGGCGCGCCGGCACGGCCGCCGACACGACGCCGGTGACCGTTGCCAGCAGCATGGCCGTCGGTACCAGCGAGGGCGCAATCGGGATGTAGAAGAGTTTCGGCCCGAAGGTATTGAAGACCCACACGAGGCCGCATCCGACGAGCGCGCCGGCGAAGGATCCGACGAAGCCAAGCACGGCGCCCTGCACGAGGAACACGCGCAGCATCTGTGCGCGCCGCGTACCCATTGCGCGCAGGATGCCGATTTCCCGCGTCCGCTGGACGATGCTGATCGACAGGACGCTGGCGATGCCGAAAGCCACGGACAGCCCGACGAAGAAGGAGATCATCCGCGTGGACATCTTCTGGGACGTCAGTGCATTCATCAGCTGCGCATTCGTCTGCATCCAGCTCTCGGCCTTGAGGCCGGAGAGTGCAGCGATGCGCGAAGCCACGGTCGTCGCCGAGAAAATGTCGCGCACGGTGACGTCGATGACCGTGATGCCACCCGGCAGGTCGAGCAGGGACTGTGCCTGTTTGTAGTCCAGGTACACGTAACGCTGGTCGAGTTCGCGTACACCGAGTTCGAATATGCCCGCGATGTTCAGGATGGCGGAACGGTCGGTGCCTGACTGCAGGCGCAGCTTGTCCCCGATGCGAAGTCCGAGGTCGGTGGCAAGCA
The DNA here is from genome assembly GCA_041168985.1 of Pseudomonadota bacterium. Lineage (GTDB taxonomy): Bacteria > Pseudomonadota > Gammaproteobacteria > Steroidobacterales > Steroidobacteraceae > ZC4RG30. The sequence continues at coordinate 3,265 of JBEEKA010000195.1, forward strand.
GGGATCCGATGACCGCTTCGCCGGCGCCGACACGGAATTCACCGTCGACGATGTCATCGCCGATGGGAATGACCTTTTGGTACCGCAGTGGATCGACGCCGACGAGTGCGACCGAAAGCGCCGTGTCGCCACGCCGCGCGAAGGCCGGCCCGGACACGATGGGAGACACCGCGGTCACCTCCGGGAGCTGGTCGAGGACGCCCCGCACGCCCAGCCAGTTATTGATCGAACGCAGGCGCTGCGTCCGTTTGTCCTCGAGCAGCAACTGCACGCTGCCGGGCGGTGGTGGCGCCACATGGTTCACTTCATCCGGCGGCAGCACCCGGATGTGGGACTGCGTGCCCAGCGTGCGGCCGATGATGTTCTGCTGCAGTCCCAGTATCAGTGCCGTGATGAAGACGATCACGGCGACGCCGACTGCGATACCCACGAGGATCAGCGCGGTCTGCGTGCGGCCTTCGCGCAGGAACTTGAAGGCAATCGTCGTCTCGATCCACATGGTCGCGCCGCGCACGTCAGTTGAAGCGCACGGGGAGCTCGCGCCGGCTGCTGGCGTCCGGTCCGATCGACGGCAGGGACTGCACGACGGGACGCGCCCGTTGCCCGTCCGCACGTTCCACGGAGGCTGCACTGGCCAGTGCGAGGTCGCCCGCCCTGGCCCCCGACAGCAGTTCGGTCATGGCCAGTCCGCGCAGACCGGTCTGGACGGCAATGCGCTGGATACGGCCATCGCGCAGCACACGCAGTGCCGCGCGATCGTCCTCGATATCAACGAGGGCATCGTTTGGCACGACCAGCGCCGACTCGCGCGACCCGGTCATCACGTTCACCGACACCGTCATGTCCTGACGCAGGTAGTCCGGTGGCGACTCCACCGTGAGACGCAGGTCCGACGTACCTCGTTGTGCATCGACGGCAGGGGCGATGAAAGTCAGCCGCGCCGGGAAGGACTGCGCCGGGAAGGCCTCGGTGATGCAGGTCGCGGGCTGCCCGAGCCGCAGCACCGACAGATTCTTCTCGTCGACCGGCAGGAGGATCTCGGTGGGCCCATCCAGCGCGAGATCGAAGAGCACGCGCCCCGGCTGAACGAGATCCCCAGGCTCCGCGTTGCGCGTCAGCACGGTGCCGGCCTTCGCCGCACGGATCAGCGTCTTCGCCATTGCCGCCTTCGCGGCCTCGACGCGCTCGATGGCCTGCCTTTCGTCCGGGCCACCGGTCGACAACGCCTGCGCGGCGACGCGCGCGCGGTCGGCCGATGCCTGCGCCACGACTTCCGCCTGTGCGGCTTGTTCGGACTGCTCGGCCGACAGGAGTTGTCGGGATGCGAGGTCCGCGCGTCGCAGCTTTTCCCGATGCGCCTGCTGCAGCTGTGCTTCCGCCTGCCGCAGCGCCGCCTCTGCCTGTGGTCGGGCGGAGCGGCGCAGGGACTGGAGCGCACTCTCGGCCTCGCGCAACCTGGCAGCCAGGTCGTCCGAACGCAGCACCGCCAGCACGTCACCGGCCTTCACGCGGTCGCCTTCCGTCACGCGACGTTCGACGACGACGCCCGTCACCTCGCTGCCTGCCTGCACGCGCGAGGTCGTCACCACCCGACCCGTCGCCACGACGGTCTGCACGAGGGGACGGCTCTCGAGTCGGTACACCGCGAGGCTGGGTCCGCGACCCGACTGCACGGCCGCGCCAATGGCTACGGCAAGTGTCAGCGCAACTGCAATCGACATGCCGCGACCGGTTTTTTTCACGATCATCAGGCCTTCCGCGTACGCGACTGCAGAGCGGCCTTCACGTGTGCCGGCGTGAACGGAGCCCGGCGCAGCCGGACGCCGGTGGCATCGAAAATGGCATTTGCGAGTGCCGCCGGAACGACGCGGATCGTCGGTTCGCCGGCACCCGTGGACTCGCCCTGCGCACTGTCGAGCAGCACGACATCCACGGACTCCGGCGCATCCTGGATATCGAGGATCGGGTAGCTCGCCCAGTCGACGCTGCGCACCGTGTCGGCATCGAACTGCACTTCCTCGAACAGCGTGCGCGACAGGCCGTGCATCACGTTGCCTTCGATCGTCTGCACGAGTCCGCGCGGGTTCACGACGAGTCCGCAGTCATGGGCGACGGTGACACGCTTTGCCCAGACCCGGCCCGTGGCCGGCGTGACCTCAACCTCGACGACGACTGCCACGACGGTACCGGCACGCGAGGCAAACGCGATGCCGCGACCCGTCAGCACCGCGGACTTCCCCGCGGCACGGACAGGCGACTTCATGCGTGGCGCCCAGCCGCACCGGTCCGCTGCAGCCTTCACGACGGCGAGATCGCGGGGATCGGCGAGGTGTTTCAGGCGGAAGGCCACCGGATCCTGACCAACGGCATGGGCCAGTTCGTCAATGGCCTGCTCGGACCCGAAATGCACCTCCGGGCCCACCGGGTCCCGCAGATGGGATGTGCGCAGGGGCGAGTATCGGGTCTGCAGCGGCGCGACAGCTTCCCAGGCATGACGCTTGCTGGCGAAGCCGTAGCTTTCCGACGGAATGCCGAAGTTCGGCGCCGGTGACAACGCGAGGCCCAGCGCCTGTCCGGCCAGCGTGTCACGCGGATCGGCTTCATTGAAGGACACGTCGGTGCGGGACAGTCCGCGTGCAAGGAAGTCCCAGGCCAAGACGTTCCCCTGGGCATCGAGCGCAGCCCTCGAGCGAAGTACGCAGGCCGGCCCCTTCGGGTCCCAGGCCGTGCCGTCGTGGCGCATGCCCTGCACGCGCACCGGTTTGCCGAGCCGTTTCGACAGCCAGGCCGCATCCATCGCCGCATCACCGGCGTCGTTGCGACCATAGGAGCCCGGACCCATCACCCAGATCGCGTGCACGGCATCAACAGGCAGGCCGAGGAGCTTCGCCATGCCATCGCGGACAGAGTGCGGCTTCTGCGAACCGGTCCATACCGTTGCTCGGTCGGCGCGGACATCGGCCACGGCGCAGGCCGGCCCGATGCAGGCATGCGACTGCAAGGGCCATTCGTACTCGGCTTCGACGATACGGGCTGCGGTCCGGAACGCGGCATCGACGTCGCCTTTCTTCAGCGGTTCGTCGCGCTTGATGACCGGTGCCTTGCGGATCCAGGCATGCAGGCCGTCGTGACCGGGCCACGCCGGCTGCGCCGTATCGCGCATCCAGGAAATCTTGAGATCGCGCGCGGCCTTCACGGCCGTCCATTCCCGGGGCGCGACCACGGCGACGAAATCCTTTTCCCGCACGACCTGCACCTGCGGGTATTTCGCGGTCAGTGCCGCAACATCCACGCTGCCGACCACATGGCCAGCTTTAGGCGGCCGGATCATGCGGGCGTGGAGCATGCCGGGAACGCGCAGATCGGTGATGAAGTCGCGCGTACCGAAGACCTTGCCTTCGACATCGCGCCGGGGCAGGGACTGGCCGACGATCCGATAGGCACTGCGGGCCTTCGGTTTCGCCGTGACCTTCACGTCCATGAAGTTGCCGACGGCCTTGTTCCATTCGACCGGCGCGTTGAATTTTCGTCCGCCGATGAGCGCGGCATAACTGACGGCACGGGCCTGCTCGCCGCTGACGGACACCACGCCCTGCGAGACGGCGAGGCGAGTCGCCGGTACGCCAAGTTCGCGGGACGCGGCCTCGACCAGCAGACGGCGCGCTTCCGCGGCTGCATTGCGCAGGGGCTTCGCGCCCGTCGCGATGCCGGTGCTGCCGGACGCACCACCCTGATTGGGTGTGCGCGCGGTGTCGCCCATCACGATCGACACGCGATCCAGGTCGACATCGAGCTCATCTGCGACGATCTGCGCGATGGCGACCTCGATGCCATGCCCCATGTCCATCTTGCCGTAGAAGGCCTGCACGCTGCCGTCAGGCAGCACGGCGAGCCAGGCATCGAGCTGTGACGGATCCGGCAGCGGCGGCAGCGCGGACGCTGCGGCCTCGGCGTCGGTCACGGCCGGCGGCAAGGTGGAAGCAACGGCGATGCTGATGACGAGCGCGCCGCCCGCCTGAAGCACTGCACGGCGTGACAGGGTGCTCATGCCATCCTCGCCTGGGCACGCTTGATGGCCCGCAAGATCGACAAATGGGTGCCACAGCGGCATTTGAGGCCCGCGAGGCCTGCACGCAGTTCGGCATCGCTGGCCTTCGGGTTTTCACGCAGGAGCGCGGCCGCCGTCATGATCCAGCCGTTCACGCAGTACCCGCACTGGGGGACCTGTTCATCGGCCCAGGCCTGTTGCACGGGATGGGGATGCTCCGGCGTACCCAGACCCCGGATCGTCGTGATTGATTTGCCTTCCGCGATCGAGGCGGGCACCACGCAACTGCGCAGCGGTGCGCCATCGAGATGCACGGTGCAGGCGCCGCACTGCGCCAGCCCGCAACCGAAGTGCGGATTGTTAAGCCCCAGCTCGTCGCGCAGCAGGTACAGCAAGGGCTGGTCGTCATCCGCCTCGGCGAAAACAGCCTTTCCATCCAGCGTGAAATGGACGATACCCATGACTCAGGCCTCCCGGTTGCGAGGCGGCATGCCGTAGCGCTCGGCCGCCTGATCCTGCGCTTCCATGAATTGTCGTCGGAATTCGAGCGGTGCGCGGATGCCCTGGATCGGCGCATGCGACATGCCGGTGCCATTGACCTGCAGCGAGCCGTAATCGAACAGGCGGCCCATCAGGCTCTGTTCGACCTGGATGCTCTCGGCCTTGGCCAGGTTCAGCTCCAGCGTGCGGCGCGAGATCAGCCCGGTCTTCACGATTACGCGCTTGTTCGTGACCGCAAGCTCGGTGGTCTTGTAGCGGATCAGCGCCGCGAGCAGGAAGAACAGACCGATGACGATAGGGAGCAGCAGGACACCGAGCAGCAACAGGCCGCTCAGGGACCAGAGGCTGAGATGGCCCCGGTGGATGACCGTTTCGTTCTTGATGAGATTGCTGTCGACATAACCGGCCATCGTCCTGTCACTCCTGCGGGGCAGCCTGCTTTCCGGACTGCCCGATCATAGTCGAGCGTGGGATACTTCCGGCACCATGCTGACACTCCCACACGCCCTGCTCGACGAACTGGCCGCCAAGGCTGCAACGGCACCCCGCGGCCGGGCACACCACACCGTGCACCTGTCCAACGACGACCTCGTGCAGCGATTCTTCGTCGCCGCCCAGCGGACGAGCTATTTCCGGCCCCACCGCCACCACACGAAATCAGAGCTGGCGATCGTCCTGCGCGGCAGTTTCGAGCTGCTGACCTTTGACGATTCCGGCGCGGTGCTCGGCCGCTGGTGCGTCGGCGCCGGACAGCCGCTTTTTGCCTGGGAAACGCCCCGCAATACCTGGCACACGCTGCTTGCCCGCGAGGATGGCGCTGTCTTCGCGGAAGTGAAGGAAGGTCCCTACGATCCGGCCACCGCGGTGGAGTTCGCCCCCTGGGCACCGGCCGAGGGCGAACCTGTCGCCGCGGCCTGCCGGGAGTGGTTCCGAGGCGCCCAGTCGGGCGATCGTTTCACGGCCCCCTGAACCGGACGCCGCGAAGCGTCATCCGCGGCGGGTGTCGTACAGCGACGCGGCCGTGATCTCGCGCGGGGCGCGCACCCCGCAGCCCGCCATCGCATAGCGCAGTTCCATGTTCAGGATGTCGAGCACCCGCTCGACACCCTGCTGGCCGAAGGAAGCCAGCCCCCAGACCTGCGGCCGACCGATCCCGACCGCCGAAGCACCCAGCGCCAGCGCCTTGTAGACATCCGTACCCCTGCGGATGCCCCCATCGAGCAGCACCGGGATCTTGCCATCGACGCCACGCACCACCTCGGCGAGCGACTCCACGGTGCCACGTCCGCTTTCGAACGCCCGTCCGCCATGGTTCGACACATAGACCCCGTCCGCACCGTGTTCGACGGCGAGTCGCGCGTCGACCTCGTCCTCGATGCCCTTGAGCACGATCTTCATCGTCGTGAGGTCACGCAGGCGCTTCACGAAGTCCCAGGTCAGCGACGGCGAGGTATAGCCGAGTCCCTGCGTTTCGATGCCGGCAAACATCGGTTTCAGCGCGAGGTTCGGCAGTGGATCGCCACCAGGGCCGACGACGTGGCAGTTCGCGCAGGTGCGCGTGTCCTCGCGACGCAGCCGCGTCGCCGTCGCGGTGTTGCGGCCAGCTGGCGTATCCACCGTCACGGCGACCACGGGGCAGCCGGCCTTCTCCGCCCGCCTGACGAGTTTCGCCATGACCGCGGGACTGCTGGTCGTATAGAGCTGCAGCCAGACCGGTGCACCGCGCGCCTCGATGACGGTCTCGAGCGGCATGGAGGCCACGGTCGAAACCACCTGCAGGGCATTGCGGGATCTGGCGGCCTTCGCCACTTCCATTTCGCCGAGCGCATGGAAGGCACGCTGGCTGCCGATCGGCGACAGGAACAACGGCGAGGACATCCTCGTGCCAAGCACGGCCGTGGACAGGTCGAGTCGACTGACATCGACGAGACGGCGCGATTTGAGCTGCCAGCGGGCATACGCCTCGCTGTTCGCACGCAGCGTCACGTCGCCGTCGACACCGCTCGACAGGAACCCCCAGTGCGCGGGCGGCAGGACTTTCCGGGCGACTGCTTCGAACTCGAAGACGTCGAGGGCGTCCGCCGCGGACTCGACGGAGTAGTCATCCGCCAGCGCACGCTCGGCGGCGGCAAACGAACCCAGCAGAGGGCTCGCGGCGAGGAATTTAAGCAGGGCACGCCGTTCGTTCATGCGGGCTGCACCCTCAACCGGTTTCCATCGGCAGAAGCGGATCGGAACTCCAGTCGACGAGTGACCCGTCGTACACGGCGATGTCCGTCGCACCGAGTCGCGCCAGCGTGAACGCCACGCTGGTCGCTGCGATGCCGCCGCCGCAGTAAGCGATGACACGCGGCGCATCCAGCGCGCCGGCGGCCAGAAGCAGTGCACGCAGCTCTTCGAGGGGTCGGTAACGGCCCGTGGCCGGATCGATCAGCGAACCGGCCGGAACGTTGCCGCTGCCCGGAATACGTCCGGGCCGAGCGGTGCGACTGACGCGGCCGGCGTGCTCGTCCGGCGAGAGCGCGTTGATCATCCGGACCTGGGCAGACCCCAGTGCCCCGCGCACCGCGTTGCGATCGACGAAGGCCTCGGCGCGTGGCTGGACGATGAAGGCGGCGGCCGGATGCGCGGGCAGTTCCACCGACAGGGGCCGACCCTCGGCCTTCCAGCGCGTGAGACCACCATCCAGCACGGCGACGTAATCGAATCCCGCTGCACGCAACATCCACCACAGGCGCGTGGCCCAGGTGTGGTTGCCGGCGTCATAGAGGACGACGCGGGTCCCTGGTCCCACACCGAGCGCACCGAGTGCCGCGGCGAACTGCGCCGCAGGCGGCATCATCATGGGCAGCTTCGTGTCGCGGTCGGACAGATCCTGCATCAGGTCGGCAAAGGCCGAGCCGGGGATGTGGCCCGCCGCCCAGGCCGCGCGGCCGCTTTCAAGTCGCACGCCGCCCTCCACGGGCACGAGCGTGACGGAACAGTCGAGTACACGCAGATTCGGCGCACCCAGTTGCGCGGCCAGCCATTCGGTGTCGACAAGCATCTGCATCGCCGTCGCAGTCATGACTTACTCCTGTTTCGCGGCATCGAAGGCCTTGCCGGCCTCGATGATCGCCTTGGCGAGATCGACAGGGTCGCACGATTCAACATCGGGTTCGAGGAAGACCCGGTGCGACTTCAGGGCCAGTACGGCTATGCCAGTGGGCGCCGTGGGTGCCGTACCGCCGAATGCCCCCGCGTGCTGTCGAATGAAGGTCGCCGTGGCGGTGATCGCGGCATGGGCGCTGCATTCGGCGTCATCGGCATAGCGGAACCGCCAGGCCCGCACACGCTCGTTGATGACCTGCCTGGCCGCATCTCCAGCCTCGATGCCCGCCGCCGCGAAAATGCGGCAATCGTAGTCGCGGCAGGTCTGCGGACGGTCCGCGTAAATGCGGCAGCCCTGTGCCGTGAGCATCGGACAGCGACCATCGTCGTGGTAGCCCATCAGATGATGCCCGGGGGGTTGGCCGCGTCCCTGCCGCAGGAATTCTTCGGGCACTTCGTCGTAGGCGACGCGATCCTCGGGCCGCAACCAGATGTGGTACGACGACACGCAGCAGCCCACGCAGGACCCGCAGGGCACGTTGGAACCCCCGGTTCCTCGCAGCATGGCCTCCGTCTCGCGCAGCCAGTCGCCGAAGTGCCCGGCGTCGATCGGATCGGCCATCGTTCAGCGCCGTCCGTCGGGTCCGGCAGCAAGCCAGTCGGCGATCATGCCGAGTTCGGCATCCGGCAATTCGATGCGCGTGAACCGCGGCATCGTGCCGATGCCCTGGCGCGCGACGGCCTGCACGTAGGGCGCCTGCAGGTCGCGACGCTGGTCGAGCAGTGGCGACGTGCCTTTCTGCAGTCGCTTGGCAAGCATCACCGCACCGGTGCCGCCGGCCTGGTGGCAGATGAAACAGTGGCGCCGGTACAGTTCGGCTGCGTTTGGCGACGCGGCCTGCGCAATCGGAGCAACACACAGGGCTCCGACCAGAAGGGCGCGAATCATGCCTTCCGCCCCTTGATCGCCGGCCCCTGCCCCGGCGGCCAGATGCCCTGCTTGCCCGGCGCAAGGATGCCGTTCGGATCGAGCGTTTCCTTGATGCGTTCGTTCAATCGCCGCAGCGCGTGGTGGTTGAAGTCGAAGACCCCCGCAATCTCATCCATATAGGCGATGTGCCCACGGTATTCGCCATAGCCCTGCGCCTTTGCATCGGCGACGAGCACGGGGAACAACCTGCGCAGGCGCTGGATCTGGTCCGCATCGTCCTGGTCGAAGAAGACTTCGCTGACGACCATGAGCGCGCGATCGGCGAGGTACACGGCCCCGTAATAGTCGAAACCGAATTCCTGCATGCGTTCGCGGGTACGGCGGAACTGCGCCAGCGCCAGCTTGCCGTCGAGCGGCATCACCGGCGAGAACGCGAGGAAGCCGCCCCGGCCACCCGGCCAGTTCAGCTTGTGCATGGAATTCATCGTCGCGCGCGGCTGACCCGATCTCGCGCGGGGCTCACCCTGCTTCCAGGCCGTGATCTCGAACTTCCGGTCGGTGTGCTTCGACACCGCGCGCTGGATGGCATCGGCATTCGCGCGGTTCGCGCCGTCGACGCCATGCAGCCGAAGGCTGATGTCCCACCAGCCCACTTTCAGTTGCCGCTGGATGGTGTCGATCACGCTGTCCGGCATCGCGCCGGGACCGGTGTACCAGTCGCTGCGTTGCGTGTTGCGCGTCGCCGTCCCCATGTAGTTGCGGATGGCGCAGAACTGGTTGAGCGTGCCGTTCGTGCGCAGCGGGCCGAGCGAATCCACGATCCACTCGAGCGCGTCGACGTCATCGACTTCCATCTTCAGTTGCAGCGTGGCCTCCGGTTCCGGCAGCAGCCACAGGCCCAGCTTCGTCACGATGCCAAAGTTCGACTGCGTGAACATCTGGTCCCATCCGGGACCGAAGGCATGCTTGTAAAGATGCCAGGTGGCGCTGTTCTCCATGGCACCCATGCCGGTCCGCACGATATCGCCATTGGCAAGCAGCACTTCCATGCCGCAGATCTGTGCGGCGTGCTCCCCCAGCGGCGTCGTAGACCCGCCATGTTCCAGCGCATTGCCCAGCACGCTGCCCCAGGACTGGCCTGGCGCACCGAGCCAGAGCTTGATGCCGTGTTCGTCGAGGTAGTCCTGCAGGTCGAAGAAGCCCACGCCCGGCTCCACCACGCAATACGCGAGCTTCTCGTCCACGTGCAGGATGCGCCGCATGCGCGACAGGTCGAGGATCACGGACCCGGACACGACCGGCGCCGCCCCGCCGTAACCCAGGTTCTTGCCCCGACTCACGGGCCAGAGCGGCACCTTCTTTTCGTTGGCCAGTTTCAGGATGGCCTGGATCTGCTCGACGTTCTCCGGTGCCACGACGCCTCCCGGCACATGGGCACCGGACGGGGCAAACGCGAACTGGTCCTGGTAAGGCGAAAGTTCATCCGGCGATCGGAGCACATGGGCCGGGCCCACGACTTTCATTGCTGCATCGAGCAATGCGGCGACTGCGGCAGGTGCGGGACTCATGCGGCCTAGCCTACCGGGATACCCGTGAAGTTGCGCAGGGGGACTGATATGGTCTGAGGTCCGGGGCCTTCGAATAAAAATGAAACATGAAAAGCACCATCCGCGCGCTGCCAGCTGCCCTTCTCGTCCTGGTGACGGCCTGTGGCAAGGCGCCGCCCCCGCCGCAGCCGCCGCCAACCGTGCTCGTGGCACACCCGCTGTCGAAGCCGGTCGCGGACTGGGATGACTACAGCGGTCGCTTCGAGGCGGTCGATGCCGTTGACTTGAAACCACGGGTCTCCGGAGCCATCGAGTCCGTGCACTTCACCGACGGCGCGAAGGTGGCGAAAGGACAGTTGCTGTTCGTGATCGATCCGCGGCCCTACGCCGCACAGCTTGCCAAGGCAAAGGCCGACCTCGCCCGCGCCAGAGCGGGCCTCGCCAATGCCGATGCGGAACTCAAGCGTTCGCAGTCGCTGGCCGCGAACCAGTTGATCAGTCAAGCCGCGCTGGAACTGAAGACGGCGGCACAGCTGCAGGCGAGCGCCGATGTGGCGGCTGCCGAAGCCGCCGTGGAAACCCAGACGCTGAACCTGTCCTTCACGCGCATCACAGCGCCGATCGCCGGCCGCGTGTCCTGGCGCAGGCTCGCGCCCGGCAACCTCGTGACGGCCGACGCGACGCTGCTGACAACGCTGCAGTCACAGGATCCCATCCGCTTCGTGTTCAACGCGCCCGAAGCGGCCCTGCTCAAGTACCGACGGTTGGCGAGCGGCGCGCAGAGCAGCCCGGTCGAGATCCGCCTGCCCGATGAAGCGGAATACCGCATCAAGGGCCGCATGGACTTCTTCGACAACGAGGTCGATCGCGGTTCGGGCACGGTGCGTGCGCGCGCCATCGTGCCGAACGCCGACGGTTTCCTGTCGCCCGGCCTGTTCGGCCAGCTCCGTCTGTATGCCACCGCACCAGCACCGGCCCTGCTGGTGCCGGACCAGGCCGTCGTCACCGACCAGACGCGCCAGGTGGTCTATGTCGTGGATGCCGAAGGCAGCATCGGCCAGAAGGTCGTGAAGCCGGGCAGGCTGGTGGAAGGCCTGCGCGTGATCCGCGAAGGCCTAGCGGTCCAGGACAGGATCGTGATCAGCGGCGTGCAGCGTGCACGGCCGGGTCGCAAGGTCACGGTGACCGAGGGCGAAGTCATGGCCTATCCCTCCGGCGTCTCGCGCGGCGAGAACGGTGCCCTCGAGAAGCCCGCGGCCGGCCTGCGCTGAGGGCCGGGCACCATGCGCCTATCGCACTTCTTCATCGATCGCCCGATCTTCGCGGGCGCCCTGTCGGTCGTCGTGACCCTGCTGGGCGTCATTGCCTATCTCACGCTGCCCGTCGACCAGTACCCGCAGATCGCACCGCCGACCGTATCGGTCAGCGCGAACTATCCCGGCGCCACGTCGGAGGAAATCGCGGAGACCGTCGCTGCACCCCTGGAGCAGCAGATCAACGGCATCCCGAACATGCTCTACATGTCGTCGAATTCCACCGGCGAAGGGCGCATGTCGATCACCGTCACCTTCAAGACGGGCACGAACGTCGACATCGCACAGGTCGAGGTGCAGAACCGCATCCAGTCGGTGCTACCCCAGCTGCCGCAGGAAGTGCGTGACCTCGGCGTCACCGTGCGCAAGGGTTCGAACGACACGCTGCTCATCGTGCACATGTTCTCGACGGACCCTTCCGTCGATCGCAAGTACATCGCCAATTACGCCAGCCTGCAGGTGCGCGAGCGCCTCCTGCGCACGCCGGGCGTCGGTGATGTCACGGTCAACGCCGCGCGCGATTACGCGATGCGCGTGTGGATCGACCCGGAGCGAGCTGCCGCGCGGGACCTCACGGTGCAGGAGATCGTCGCGGCCCTGCGCAACAACAACCTTCAGGTCGCGGGCGGCGCCGTCGGTGCGCCGCCCTTCGGCGATTCGCCCGCCGCCTACCAATTGAACGTCCGCGGCCAGGGTCGTCTCAACTCGCCCGAAGCCTTCGCGGACTCGATCATCAAGCGCGACGCCAATGGCCGCGTCACGCGCATCTCCGACATCGGCCGGGTCGAACTCGGCGCGCAGAACTACGGCATCAATGCCTACAAGACCCTGGAGCCCGCCGTCTCGCTGAGCGTGAACCAGGCGCCGAACACCAACGCGCTGCAGACCGAGGACGCCATCCATCGCACGATGAGCGAGCTCGAGAAGGATTTCCCGCCGGGCGTCGCCTACGAAATCATCTTCAATCCCGTCTCGTTCACGCGTGCTGCCGTCGAGGGTGTGCGCTCCACGCTGCTCGAGGCCATGCTGCTCGCCATCGCGGTCGTCGTGCTGTTCCTGCAGCGCTGGCGCACGGCGGTCATCCCGCTGCTGGCGATCCCCATCTCGCTCATCGGCACCCTCGCCGTCATGCAGGCCTTCGGCTTCTCGCTGAACAACCTGTCGATGTTCGGCTTGGTGCTTTCCATCGGCATCGTGGTGGACGATGCGATCGTCGTGGTCGAGAACGTCGAACGACACCTGCGCGGTGGCATGTCCGCCCGGGATGCCGCCCACCTGACCATGGACGAGGTCGGCGGCGCGCTGATCGGCATCGCCCTGGTGCTCGTCGCGGTGTTCGTGCCAACGGCTTTCCTGGGTGGCATCACGGGCCAGTTCTACAAGCAGTTCGCGTTGACGATCGCCTCGGCGACCGTCATCTCGCTGGTCGTTTCCCTGACGCTGTCGCCCGCACTGGCGGCCAAGCTGCTGCATCCGCATGGTGAATCCACGGGCCGTACGGCGATCGGCCGCTGGTTCCACGCCCTGGGCGACCGGCTCGAGGCCGTCATGGACCGGATGGGCGAAGGCTATGGCCGTGCGACCGCCGTCCTGCTGCGACGGGGCGCACTGGTCATGGTGTTGTACCTCGCGCTCGTGAGCCTGACCGGCTGGCGTGCCGTGGCCACGCCGCAGGGCTTCATCCCGGTGCAGGACCAGGCCAACGTCGCGATCTCGATCACGATGCCGCCGGGAACCAGCCTTGCCCGCACGGACGCGATCGTGCAGCAGGTGATCCCGATGGTGCTGGCCACACCGGGCGTGATTGCCGCGTCGGTCTATTCCGGCATGGATGGCATCACCTTCAGCCCGGCCACGAGTTCAGGCCAGCTGTGGGCGATCCTTGCGCCCTTCGCGGAGCGCCATGCCAAGGGCCTGTCCGCGCCGGTGATCGCGGCTGAACTCCGCAAGCGCCTGGCCGGCATCACGGCCGCGGAGATCCGAACCGTCATGCCCGCCTCCGTCCGCGGACTGGGTTCGACCGGCGGCTTCCGCCTGATGGTCGAGGACCGCGGCGGCCTGGGTTATCGCGCGCTGGAAGCTGCCACGCAGGAACTGGCCGAGGCGGCGTCGAAGGACCCGGCGATCGGCAGTGCCTTCACGAACTTCAACACGCGCAACCCGACGCTCGATGCCGTGGTCGACCGCGACCGTGCCGAAATGCTCGGCGTGCCGGTGCGCAATGTGTTCGCGACGCTGCAGACCTACCTGGCGGGCAGCTACGTGAACAACATTTCGCTGCTCGGCCACACCTTCCAGGTGATCGCGCAGGGCGACACCGCCTTCCGTCAGGACCAGGCCTGGGTCGGCAACCTCAAGACGCGTGCGACCTCCGGTGCGATGGTGCCGATCGATTCGGTGGCCACGCTGCAGCCCGCGACGGCGCCATATCGCGTGATGCGCTACAACCTTTACCCCGCCGCCGACATCCAGGGGGAAGCGGCACAGGGCTATTCATCAGGCCAGGCCATCGCGGCCATGGAGCGCCTTGCGCGCGAGCACCTGCCGGCCGGCATGCGCATCGAGTGGACAGACATCGCCTACCAGCAGCAGATTTCCGGCAACGCCGGCGGCCTCGCGTTCTTCCTGGGCGTCGTGTTCGTGTTCGTGTTCCTCGCGGCGCTTTACGAAAGCCTGACGCTGCCGCTGGCCGTGATCCTGATCGTGCCCCTCTGCGTGCTGGCTGCGCTGCTCGGTGTCAATGCCATGGGGCTCGACAACAACATCCTCACGCAGATCGGCATCGTCGTGCTGGTGGGCCTCGCCGCGAAGAACGCGATCCTCATCGTCGAGTTCGCAAGACAGGGCGAAGCCGAGCATGGTTTGACGCCGACACAGGCCGCCATCGAAGCCGCCCGCACGCGACTTCGGCCGATCCTCATGACGTCGGCGGCGTTCATCGGTGGCGTGATTCCGCTGGCTTTCGGCTCCGGCGCCGGCGCGGAACTGCGTCAGGCGCTGGGCGTCTCGGTGTTCTTCGGGATGATCGGCGTGACCCTGTTCGGGCTGCTGTTCACGCCGGTGTTCTACATCCTGTGCCGCAAGCTGTCTCGGAAGGGAAAGGCGGTGCCAACGGTGAGAATCGAAAGTTGATTCCCTGACGGCTCTCAGCCCCGCCCGGACCGCGCCTCCAGCACCTTCTTCAAGGTCTGGAGGTCGTGCCGTACGGTCTCGAGATCCGCCTGGTACTGCTCATCGGTCGTCCCGGGAAGCTGCAGCATCGTGAACAGCACTTCGCAGCCCGCGCCGTTCGGGATCACGCGCATGGGATTGTGGAAATGTCCCGTCGGCAGTTCCACGTCGTGGTCAAGCACGCCGTACTCGTTCCGGGGCGCGAAGCGGAACCAGGCTTCACCCAGGATCGTCTGTGCGAGCCAGGCGTCGCCTTGTCTTTCGATCGACAGGATGAAGCCGGGCGCCCAGTCCGGCAGGTGTTCCGGATCCGAGATGTACGCATAGGCCGATGCGGGATCCACATCGACCGCCACCGAAACCGTGTGAGCGCGGTACATGATGGCTCCTTACGTGTTCGGAATCGTCCTTTTCCGCGTAGCCCTGCGGTGCGCGACTTCCTGCACGAAAACGGGCGTTCGCAGGTAGCGGCTTTCCCGCACGCCCTGTTTCACGGATTCCGGCATCGGCGTGTACTCGACCATGGATTCGAGCAGCGCATTGCAGCGCGCTTCCACGCCCTGACGGTACTCCGGCTGCAGCACGATGAACAGGTCGTTGTGGAGGATGCCGTCGAGCACGAAGCGCCCGACGACCAGCGGGTCCTGCGGACGCGTCCAGGCCGGCGACACCGCTGGAGCGGGCGGACGGGCGGCAGGTGGCGCAGCCGCCCCACCCGCAGCATCCCGCGGGCGCGCACCGGGGGCCACGGCCGGCGGGCCGTCGTTCTTCAGCGCGGCCGGTCGATGGTCCTCGCTGCGGCCGATGTTCGTCGCGGTCAGGCCCGGCACGAACGCCGTCGTGCCGATGTTCGTTTCGCGCAGCTCGTGGCGGAGTTCTTCCATCAGGCCGACGGCGGCGATCTTCGCGACGGTGTAGATGCCCGCACCGCTGCCCGGCAGGATGCCGCTCGTCGACGTGGTCGTGACGATCTGCGCGCCTGTCTTGTTCGCCAGCATGCGGGGCACGAAGGTGTTCACGCCCAGGACGGGCCCCCAGAGGTTCACGCCCAGGCCCCACTCCCAGTCCTTCACCGTGCCGGTGCTCGCGGGAGCCTGCAGCCCGACGCCGGCGTTGTTCACGAGGATCGCGACGGGCCCGAGCTTCTGTTCGATTTCATCGGCCACACGCGCCCAGGCCTCGCGGTCCATGACGTCGTGCTTGATGAAGTACACGCGTTCGTCGCCCGCGGCGAAGTGCGTCCGCGCCTCCTCGAAGTGCCGTTCATCGATATCGCCGATCGCGACTTTCGCACCGGCTTCGTGCAGCACACGCGCGATGCCGAGACCGATGCCGCTTGCGCCGCCGGTGATGTAGGCGACCTTGCCCTTCACGTCGGTGATCGTCGGGGCTTGGGAGGGCCCCGCACCTTGCGCTGCATCGGCCGCGGACGCGTCCCGCGGCAGGAGCCCGCCCAGCCAGCCCGATCCTGCGGCCCCGGCCGCGATGGCCATGCCCCCCAGCCACTGCCGGCGATTGAAATTCTGTTCGTCCATGTCAGCGTCCCCCGGTGTTCAGGCCACGATAGTATCCGTCACGACTGCCCGCCAGCCCGGAGACGCCATGTCGCAGCCCATTGATCGCCGTACGTTCCTGCAGGTCATCGTCGCGGCCGGTGGCGGCTTGCTGCTCGGCATTGGCTTCGTCGATGACGCCGAGGCGCAGCAGGCTCCGGATACGCCGCCCTTCTCCCCGGGCGCGTATGTCCGGATCTCGCCCGAGGGGCGCATCACGCTGTATTCCAAGAGCCCCGAAATCGGACAGGGCATCAAGACGGCTTTCGCATTGATCATCGCGGAAGAGCTCGATGCGAAGTGGTCCGACGTAACGGTGGAGCAGTCCGCGATCGATGCCGCCGTGTACGGCAGCCAGGCGGCCGGCGGCTCCCGATCGATACCCACCAACTGGATGACCCTGCGCCAGGCCGGAGCCGGTGCCAGGGCGATGCTGCTCTCGGCAGCCGCCCAGCAGTGGGGCGTGCCGGTCTCCGAACTGCGCACGGCCGAGAGCGTGGTGATCCACGATGCCAGCAGTCGTCGCGCCAGCTATGGCTCACTCGCCACTGTTGCCGCAGCGCTTCCTCCGCCAGACCCGCAAGCGCTGGTTCTCAAGTCGCGCAAGGCCTTCCGGCTGCTGGGCCGGCGACATCGTGGCGTGGACGGGCCCGCCATCGTCACGGGCGCGCCGCTGTTCGGCATCGACGTGCAGGTGCAGGGACAGGTCGTTGCCGTGTTCCAGAAATGCCCTCGGATCTATGGCCGGGCGCGCAGTGCCAACCTCGACGAGATCCGCCGCCTGCCGGGCGTGACCGATGCCTTCATCGTCGAAGGCACCGGGAAACCCAGCGAGTGCCTGTCGGGCGTCGCCATTCTCGCCCGCAATACCTGGTCGGCCCTCGCGGCTCGCCGGCAACTCAAGGTGGACTGGGACTTGTCCACGGCTTCTGCGGACAGCTGGCAGGGCTATGTCGAACAGGCGAAGTCGCTCACCGCGCAGCCGGTCGGCGCGCAGACCGTCGAGTCGCGCGGCGACATCGAAGCGGCCATGTCCGGTGGACGCGTCGTGAGTGCCGTGTACACCTATGGTTTCGTCGCGCACGGACAGCTTGAACCGCAGAATGCCACGGCCTGGTATCGCAAGGACGCCGAAGGTGAGCGTGTCGAAGTCTGGGCGCCCACGCAGACGCCCACGCAGGGCCGCGAGCTCGTCGCTTCGGTCCTCGGCCTGCCCCTGCGGCAGGTCACGTTGCACCAGACGCGCGTGGGTGGCGGCTTCGGCCGCCGTCTCGTGAACGACTAT
>JBEEKA010000196.1:0-9508 GCA_041168985.1 Pseudomonadota bacterium
CGCTGAACCTGCCCCTGAACCCGCCTGCCGAGACAGCCTCCGCGGCGGTCATCGACAAGGGCTTCAAGATCTACCACCCCTCCTGCAGCAACTGCCACGGCGACGCCGCGGTAAGCGGCAGTTTCATCCCGGACCTGCAGCACACCCCGGCGCTGAACGACGCGGCGACCTGGGAAGGCATCGTCCTGGGCGGGGCCCGCAAGAGCCGCGGCATGGTGAGCTTCGCGGACGAACTGTCGAAGGACGACGTCGAGGCGGTGCGCGCCTATGTCATCCACAGGGCGAACCAGACGCTGAAGGAACAGCAGGCCGCCAAGCCCGCAGGCGGCTGACGCGACTAACGGGGCCCGCTGCCGCGCAACGCGGACAGCGCGGCCCCCGTGCTGACGCTAGACTAGCGGGCTCCAACCCCACGCGGAGTCCGCATGCGTCGCACTGCCCTGTCCCTCGCCGTTTCCTGCATCATCCTCGCCAGCTGTGCCCAGGCGGCGCAGCCCACGCCAAAGACCGAGGAAGAAAAAACACTCTACAGCCTCGGCGTGATGCTCAGCCGCAGCATCCAGTCCTTCAACTTCTCGGCCCAGGAACTTGAGATGGTCAAGGCCGGTCTCGCCGACGGCGCCCAGGACAAGGCCGGCACCGAAGAACTCGAGAAGTACGTTCCCAAGCTGCAGGAACTGCAGAAGTCCCGCATGGCCGCTGCGACGGAAAAGGAAAAGTCCTTGGGTGCGGCCTACCTTGCCAAGGCCGCGACGGAAACCGGTGCGACCAAGACTGCCAGCGGCCTGGTGTTCCAGTCCGTCAAGGATGGCAGCGGCGCCTCGCCGACGGCCGACGACCAGGTGAAGGTCCATTACGAAGGCAAGTTCGTCGACGGCAAGGTCTTCGACAGTTCCATCAAGCGGAACGAACCCGCGGTGTTCCCGCTCACGGGCGTGATTCCCTGCTGGACAGAAGCCGTGCAGCGCATGAAGGTAGGAGGCAAGGCTCGCGTGGTCTGCCCGCCGGACCTGGCCTATGGCGAGGAAGGCCGTCCGCCGCAGATGCGGGGTGGCGCGACGCTCGTGTTCGAAGTCGAGCTGCTGGAAATCGTCAAGGAAGAAGGCAAGGCCGGAGCGGCCAAGCCGTAAGGGCGATCGGGGCGTCGGGTCCTTTGGGGCCCGACGTCTTCAAACACGTGCCGGGGGAGCGCTAGCGTCTTTGGCCGTCATTCGAAGCTGACAGTCTCGAATAATTCTCGAATCCGGTTTTTGCTCTTGTTGTATTGACCGGCCCTGTTCTTGTTGTCGTGCCCGCTAGCGCCTTGCCCCACGGCCCGTGCCTGTGTTGCATGTAAACATGGGAAAACGGTGATGGCAAGCACACTTCCGGCTGCGGGCCCCGGAGTCCCCGGACGGTCGTTGAAACGTCAATATTGAGACGTCAAAGAATTCCGCCCAGAAGCGGCACGAAGGAAACGGGCCCCAGAATTTCCTTCTTCAGACCGGAATCGAGCCGCGTCAGGCGCAGCAGCTGCTGCTCGCCTTCCGGCCCGACGGGCACCACAAGGCGGCCACCGGGTGCCAGCTGTTCAACGAGTGCCTCCGGCAGGCTCAGAGGCGCGGCTGCGGCGAGAATGCCGTCGAAGGGACCCTGCGTGGGCCAGCCCTTCATGCCGTCCCCATGCCGGAACCGGACATTCCGCAAGTCGAGTTCCCTGGCCTTGTCCTTCGCGCGATTCAGCAGGGGTTCGATGCGCTCGATGGAAAACAGCTGCTTGGCAAAGGGCGCGAGCATCGCGGTCTGGTAGCCGCAGCCGGTCCCGATTTCCAGAACACGGCCAAGCGGCCCCGCCTCGATCAGGGCCTGGGTCATGCGCGCGACAATATACGGCTGGGAAATCGTCTGTCCCCAACCGATGGGCAGGGCCGTGTCTTCGTAGGCACGGCTGGCCAGCGCCTCGTCGACGAAGATGTGGCGCGGCAGGACGCGCACCCGTTCCAGCACGCGCAGGTCGGAAATACCCTGCTCCCGCAGGCGCTGCACGAGCCGGTCGCGCGTGCGTGCCGACGTCATGCCGATGCCCTGGTGGCTGGGGCGGGAGATCGTCATGCGAGCGGCCCGAGCCAGCGCTGCACACCCTGGATCGCAGAATGGCGCGTCAGGTCCGTCTGCAGCGGTGTCACCGACACGAAGCCCTGCGAGATGGCGTGGAAATCCGTGCCTTCGCCGGCATCCTGCCCGGCACCCGCGGGGCCGATCCAATACATGCGACGACCGCGCGGATCCGCGATGGGGATGGCCGGCTCGGAACGGTGCCGGAAGCCCAGCCGCGTGGCCTTGATGCCCTGCAGATCCGCCCAGGGCAGGTCCGGGATATTCACGTTCAGCGTCAGGCCGGGATCCAGCGGCTCCGACAGCAGCCGCCCGACGATGTCCTGCGCCACCCGGGCCGCCGTCTCGAAATGCCGCCCGGAATCCGGCCCGGTGCACAAGGAGAACGCGATCGTCGGCAGGCCCAGGAAGCGGCCCTCGATCGCGGCAGCAACGGTACCCGAGTACAGGGTATCGTCGCCAAGGTTGGATCCATCGTTGATCCCAGAGCAGACGATATCGAACTCGTAGTCGAAATAGCCTGAAATGGCGAGGTGCACGCAATCCGTCGGTGTGCCGCCGGTGACGACGTGGACCCCGGGAGAGGCCTCGAAAACGCGCAGGGGCACGTCGAGGGTCAGCGAGTTGCTCGCGCCACTGCGATTGCGGTCCGGTGCGAAGACCGTGGTGTCACCCAAGGGCTCGAGCGCGCTGCGGAGTCGCACGATGCCTTCGGCCAGATAGCCGTCATCGTTGCTGACGAGAATTTTCATCGGCCGCAAATATACTGGAATCCCCGCTCCCCTTGGGCGGCGGCTGCGAGAAGGAAGGAAATCACCGCGCCATGTCCTCCCGGGACGCCATCGATGACACGTCGAGCGATTCCGCCCTGTTCCGTGCGGCGATGCGCGGTGTGCGGCGGCTTCGTTTCGAACCGCGGCAGGTCGCGGCCGGTCCGCGCCCCCTCCCCCGGGCCCGATTCGCGCGGGCGGACGACCTGGCCGTCCTCGCCGAAAGCCTCGCGGACCTGCGACAGCCCCTGGCTCCGGTCATCGAGTCGGGAGAGGAACTGCAATTCCGCAGGGCGGGACTCAAGGAGCAAGTGTTCCGCAACCTGCGGCGCGGACACTACCGCGTCGACGCCGAACTGGATCTGCACGGACTGACGGCCGCAGAAGCCGCGCAGGCGCTGGACCGATTCATCGCCGCGGCCCTGCTCGAAGGGCTGCGCGTGCTGCGCATCGTGCATGGCAAGGGTCGGAATTCCGGCCTGCGCGGCCCGGTGCTCAAGCAGATGGTGAATGCCCGCCTCCAGCGCATCGACGCGGTGCTGGCGTTCGCCAGCGCCCGGGAAGTGGACGGCGGGACGGGGGCAAGTCTCGTACTGCTGCGGGCCCGGCACCGTTAAGGCGGTGCAAGGCGGCTTCGGGGTAGCATGCGCGACAGCCCCTATCGCCCCGGAGCACCCGTGCAGCCCCTGTTCGCCAGACTGAAGCCCGTCGCGGGTCTTGCCGCCAGCCTGCTCGCCATCGGTTTCCTTCTGCGCCTTGTCCTGTGGTGGCAATTCGGGCGACCGGCCGATGTTTCCGCCTGGGCCCTGCCAGGGATCCTGGGCTTCGGCCTGGTCAACGACGTGTTCGTGGCCCTGCTTTCGGTACTTCCCTTCAGCCTGTACTTCCTCCTTGCGAGGGCGCGCCCCGCCGGCGGCCGCCGAATCAGCCTCAGCTTGTTCTCCGGTCTCCTGGTCGCACTGGCCGTCTACCTCGCGTTCACGGAGTTCTATTTCTTCGAGGAATTCGATTCGAGGCTGAACATCGTCGCTTTCGATTACCTGATGTATCCCACCGAAGTGGTCGGGGACCTCTGGGCGGAGTATCCGGTCGTCCGCGTCTGGACGTTCGCCATCGCCGTGGCCGTGGCGGCGCTGTTCATCCTGCGCGGCTGGCTTTACGCGGAACTGCCGCGCGTCGCGCTGGGCCGGCGTCTGCTTGCCGTCCTGGCCTTGCTGGTGGTCGCGGCGGGACTCACGGCGGTCTGGCGCACGGACCGGCTCTCCTATTCGCGCAACCGCGTGCACAACGAGATCGTGCAGAACGGCTGGAGCAGTTTCTTCCGCGCGGCCATCACGAGCGAAGTGGACTACCACCACCACTACGCAACCCGACCGACGGCGGACAATATCCGCGTGCTGGAAGAATTCCTCGCCCAGGGCGGGACGCGAATCCTCAAGCCGGGAAGTGGATCGCTGGAACGCGAGTTCCCCGGCCGTCCTGATGGACTCGGTCGACTCAACGTGGTGCTGGTGTCGAGCGAATCCTTCGGCGCCGAGTTCAGCCGGCTGCACGGATCAGAGCGCGACCTCACGCCCAACTTCGATGCCTACGCCAAGCAGTCGCTGTGGTTCCCGCACACCTATGCGTCGGGCACGCGCACGGTGCGGGGACTGGAGGCACTGAGCACCTCCTTCCCGCCGATCCCCACCGTGTCGATCCTCCGCCGCCCCGGCAACGAGGGCATCGCGACCTGGGGAGCGGTCATGCAGCAGCTCGGGTACCACACGAGCTTCCTGTATGGCGGCTACGGGTATTTCGACAACATGAATTACTTCTTCGGCAACAACAGTTTCGAGGTGATCGACCGCAATGCCATCAAGACGGTGCGCTTCGAGAACATCTGGGGCGTGAGCGACGAAGACCTGTTCGACCTGTCGCTGAAACAGTTCGACACCCTGCACGCCGCCGGCAAGCCCTTCTTCTCGATCGTGATGACCACGTCGAACCACAAACCCTTCACGTTCCGCCCCGGACTCGAGGACCACGGCATCCCCGAAAAGGGCGGCGGCCGTGCCGCGGGCGTCAAGTACGCGGATTACGCCCTGGGCTATTTCCTGCGCGAAGCCGCCAGGCATCCCTGGTTCGACAACACCGTGTTCGTCGTCGTGGCCGACCATGGCGCCCGCGTCTATGGAAAGACCGAGATCCCGCTGCGCACCTATGAAATCCCGCTGCTGATGTATGCACCGAAGCACATCCAGCCAGGACGCATCGACACGCTGATGACGCAGATCGACGTCGCGCCAACGGTGCTGGGACTGCTGGGGATGCCCTACCGGGCATCGTTCTTCGGCCAGGACATCTTTCGCGCCGACCCGGCGAAGCGCGTGGCGATGTTCAACCACAACCACGACGTGGCGATCCTGAGGGACGACCACATGGCCGTTTTCGGGATGAACCGGAAGGTCGGCTTCTACCATTACGACAAGCCCACCGAGACCTACACGAAGATCCCGCGGGACGAACCGCTGGAAGCGCTCGGAATCGCCTGGTACCAGACGGCATCCGAACTGTTCCGCGAGCGGCGGTTCAGGCCGTCGGAACCGATCCCCGCAGCAGCACCGTAGCCATCGCCGCGAGACCCTCGCTGCGCCCGATGAAACCCAGGTGTTCGGTCGTCATGGCCTTGAGGTTCACGCGATCGGGCGCGACGTCCAGCAGTCCTGCCACGTTCGCGCAGATCGCCTCGCGGTACTTCGCGATACGTGGCGCCTGCGACAGCAGCGTCAGGTCCGCATTCACGACCGAATAGCCGCGTTCCCGCAGCTGGCCCATGACCGCCTCCACGAAGCGGTTGCTGTCGAGGCCCTTCCAGCGCGGATCGGTGTCCGGGAAATGCTGCCCGATGTCGCCCAGCCCTGCCGCGCCGAGCAATGCATCGCACAGTGCATGGAGGATCACGTCGCCGTCCGAATGGGCGACCACGCCCTGCGTGTGCGGGACGCGAAGGCCACCGAGCGCGACGCTGTCGCCGGGACCGAAGGCGTGGACATCGAAACCGCTCCCGACCCGCATCGTCATGCCTGCACTCCCCGGCTGGCCAGCACGGCCGCCGCAAAGACAAGGTCGGCTGGCCGCGTGACCTTGATGTTCAGGGCTTCTCCCGGGACCAGCCTCGGGGCATGCCCCTGCCATTCCATCGCCTGCGATTCGTCGGTCGGCACGCGGCCCAGCGCCCGCGCAGCGCGCAGTGCGGCAGCCAGCGGACCTTTCCGGAACATCTGTGGCGTCAGCGCACGCCAAAGTCCGCTGCGCGAGGGTGTATCGGACACCGCGACACCCGCTTCGTCCGCTCGCTTCAGCGTGTCGGCCAGCGGGATCGCCAGCAACCCGCCCACGGCGTGCGTGCCCGCAGCAGCCAGTAGCGCATCGAGTTCCTCGCGGCCGAGACAGGGTCGTGCCGCATCGTGAACAAGGACCCAGTCATCCTCGCCCGCGGACGAGTCGTCCAGCGCGGCCAGCACGGAATCGCAGCGTTCGGCCCCGCCCCGACAGTCTTTCAGCCGCCGATCGGCCAGCCCAGCGCGGATCGCCGGCCAGTATGGATCGTCCATCGCAACGGCCACCGAAATGCCGGCACAGCGCGGATCATCCAGGAAAGTCCCGAGGCTCCAGGCAATGACCGACCGCCCGGCAAGCTGGAGGTATTGCTTGGGTATCGCCCCGCCGAATCGCTGCCCGGACCCCGCGGCCGGCATGACGACCCAGTACTTCACGGAACCGGGGCGCCGCGCGTTCAGCGCGACGCAGTGCGCGTCGGGCTGTCCGCCGGGGTGGCGAGCGGTGCGATGGGCAGTTTCGGCACGGCCGGGGACGGCCCATGCGTCGCCGAGGGAACGACCTGGTAATACACCTCGTTGTTCGCAACGAGTCCCAGGTCGCTACGGGCGTGTTCCTCGAGCGCTTCGAAACCCTGCTTCAGGTCGCGGACTTCTTCCGCCAGCTGTCGATTGCGGACCGCCAGCCGTTCGTTCTCGGCTTTCTGCGAGGCGACGGAGTCCTGCAGCTGGGCGACACCGCGCAGCCCACTGTCCGACAACCAGAGTCGGTACTGGGTTGCCGCCACGACGGCCAGCAGGGCGAACGCGAGCCACTTCATGGCCGAAGACTAACAGGTTCGCCCGCCACTGCCGCAAGCCCCCTGTTGCTTAAAGCTTGAACGGGAAGGCATCCCGCCCGGCGTATCCGACCTTGCCGCCCAGGCTGCCTTCGATGCGCAGCAGCTGGTTGTACTTTGCAACGCGATCCGACCGCGACATGGAGCCGGTCTTGATCTGCGACGAGGCGGTCGCCACGGCGATGTCGGCGATCGTGTTGTCTTCCGTCTCGCCCGAGCGGTGCGAAACGATCGAGGTGTACCGGGCCTTCTCGGCCATTTCGATCGCCTCCAGCGTTTCGGTCAGCGTGCCGATCTGGTTCACCTTGATGAGGATCGAGTTGGCGATGTGCTTTTCGATGCCCTCGGCGAGGATCTTCGTGTTGGTGACGAAGAGATCGTCGCCCACTAGTTGCACCTGCTTCCCGAGCTTCTCGGTGAGCAGCTTCCAGCCCGCCCAGTCGCCCTCGCTCATGCCGTCCTCGATCGTGACGATCGGGTAGCGCGACGCGAGTCCCGCGAGGTAGTCCGCGAAACCGGCGGAATCGAAGCTGCGCCCCTCGCCCTCGAGGTGGTACTTGCCGTCCTTGTGGAACTCACTGCTCGCGACGTCGAGGCCGAGGTAGACATCCTTGCCCGCACGGTAGCCGGCCGTTTCGATGGCCTGCAGGATCGTCTCCAGCGCCGCCTCGTTCGAAGGCAGGTTCGGGGCGAAGCCACCTTCGTCGCCCACGGCCGTCGTGAGGCCGCGGTCGTGGAGGATCTTCTTCAGCGTGTGGAAGATCTCCGCGCCGTAACGCAGGGCCTCCGAAAGTGTGGGCGCACCGACGGGCAGGACCATGAATTCCTGGATGTCGAGGCTGTTGTCGGCGTGCGCACCGCCGTTGATGATGTTCATCATCGGCAGCGGCATCTGCGGCGCACGCGACGGATCATTACCCAGCGTCGCGAGGTGGCGGAACAGCGGCAGCTTCGCATCCTGCGCGGCGGCGCGGGCGGCAGCCATCGATACGGCAAGCAGCGCATTCGCGCCGAGGTTGCCCTTGTTGTCCGTGCCGTCGAGTTCGATCATCTTCGAATCGACAGCGCGCTGTTCGCGCGCATCGAGGCCGACCACGGACTGCTTCAGGACGCCGTTCACGTTGGCCACGGCCTTCAGGACGCCCTTGCCGAGATAGCGCTTCTTGTCGCCATCGCGCAGCTCGACGGCTTCGCGCGTGCCCGTGGACGCGCCCGACGGCACCGCCGCACGACCCACGACGCCGGACTCGAGGACGACGTCTGCCTCGACGGTGGGATTACCGCGCGAATCAATGATTTCACGACCGATCACATCGACGATACGACTCATTTTCAGGCTTCCTCGAAGGGCTTTGCTTTGACGACCCGGTCGATCTCGCACAGCGTCGCAAGCAGCGACCCCATGCGATCCAGCGGCCAGGCGTTGGGTCCGTCCGAAAGTGCCCGGGACGGATCGGGATGGGTTTCCATGAAGACGCCGGCGCAGCCGGCCGCCACGGCCGCGCGCGCGAGCGTCGGCACGAATTCGCGCTGGCCGCCCGATGCGCTGCCCTGTCCGCCCGGCAACTGCACCGAATGCGTGGCATCGAACACGACGGGGCAGCCGGTCGCGCGCAGCACGGGCAAGGCCCGCATGTCGGAGACAAGGTTGTTGTAACCGAACGTGAATCCGCGCTCGCAGACCATAACCTGCGTGTTGCCGGTGGAGCGCGCCTTGTCGACGACGTTCTGCATCTCCCACGGCGACAGGAACTGGCCCTTCTTGATGTTCACGGCTTTGCCGGCCGAAGCCACGTTCACGATGAAGTTCGTCTGGCGGCACAGGAATGCCGGCGTCTGGAGGACGTCGACCACGGCGGCCACTTCGCTGATCGGCGTATCCTCGTGGACGTCCGTGACCACCGGCACGCCGAAGGTCTTGCGCACGTGTTCCAGGACCTTGAGGCCCTCGGCCATGCCGGGACCCCGGAAACTCTTCACCGACGAACGGTTCGCCTTGTCGAAGGAAGCCTTGAAGACGTAAGGCATGCCGAGACGCTTCGTGATCTCGACCATCCGGCCCGCGATCTCCTCGACGATACCGATGCTCTCGATGACGCAGGGGCCGGCGAACAGGAACAGGGGCCGGTCGTTGCCGACATCCTGGCCGGCAAGCTTCACGTTGCCGCCCTGGATTCGCGCGACTTGCGTGCCGCACGCACGAACCCGGTGAACAGGGGGTGCCCATCCCGCGGCGTCGACTTGAACTCCGGATGGAACTGCGTCGCGACGAACCAGGGATGCGACGGCAATTCGACGATCTCGACGAGGCCATCCGGCGACAGGCCCGAGAAGCGGACGCCGCCGTCCTCGAACTGCTTCAGGAAATTGTTGTTGAACTCGTAGCGATGGCGATGGCGCTCGCGGATCACGTCGGCGCCATACAGCGCGCGGGCCGTCGTATCGGCCACGAGCCTCACGTCCTGCGCACCGAGGCGCATCGTGC
>JBEEKA010000197.1:0-4992 GCA_041168985.1 Pseudomonadota bacterium
TACGGCCGCATGAAGTCGGCCGTGATGGAACGCGTGCAGGAACACTTCCGCCCGGAATTCATCAACCGCATCGACGACATCATCGTGTTCCACCCGCTGGGTTCGGACCAGATCCGCGCGATCGTGGACATCCAGCTGGCGAACCTGCGGCAGCGGCTCGCGGACCGCGACATGGTGCTCACGCTGACGGACGCTGCCCGCGACCTGCTCGGGGAAGCCGGATTCGATCCGGTCTACGGCGCCCGCCCGCTCAAGCGCGCGATCCAGCAGCAGGTGGAGAATCCGCTGGCCGAACGCATCCTGCGGGGCGAATTCGCGCCGGGCGACACGGTCGAGGTGGGCGAGGAGGCGGGCCATCTCGCCTTCGGGACGGCACGCCGCTGAGGCATAATCCGCGGCATGCCGTTCTACGAATACCAGTGCCAGGCCTGTGGTGCGCAGGCCGAAGTGCTGCAGAAAATCTCCGATGCACCCCTGAAGAAGTGCCCCGAGTGTGGCAAGAGCAAGCTCGTGAAGCTGGTCTCGGCGCCGGTCTTCCGCCTGAAGGGCGGCGGCTGGTACGAGACTGATTTCAAGGGTGACGGCGACCGCAAGCGGAACCTTGCCGGCGACAGCGAGCCGGCGTCCAAGTCGGACGGCGACGTGAAGCCTGCCGCGAAGGCGGCCAAGCCTGAGGAACCGAAGTCCTCCGCGGTGGACAAGCCGAAGGCCGCGCCAGTCAAGGCCAAGGCAAAGCCCGCGAAGCGCGCCGCCAGCAAGCCCGCCGCCAGATCCAGGGCCCGCAAGTGAAAGGACGCCTCGCGAGGGGCCTCCAGCGCTACCTGATGGCGGGGATCCTGGTGTGGGCCCCGCTGTTCGTCACCTATCTCACGTTCAAGTTCCTGCTGGACTTGATGGACAAGTTGCTGCCGCTGTTGCCGGCGGCGTACCAGCCGGACGTCATCATCGGGTTCCACGTGCCGGGTTTCGGCGCCATCGTCGCGCTGGTGCTGCTGCTGGTCACGGGCCTGCTGGTCGCCAACCTCATCGGCCGGACCCTCATCGGCTGGTGGGAGGACTTCCTCAACCGGATCCCGCTCGTCCGCTCGATCTACTCGGGCGTGAAGGGTTTCACCGAAACGCTGGTCTCCACGTCGGGCGGCTTCCGCAAGGTCGTGCTCGTGGAATACCCCCGCAAGGGGATCTGGAGCATCGCCTTCGTCACCGCGAGCGAGCTTGTCGAGATCGACGCCAAGACCGGCCGCGAGCAGCTGTGCCTGTTCGTGCCGACGACGCCGAACCCGACGGCCGGCTTCATCTTCCTGGCCCCGGCGGAAGAGGTCATCGAACTCGAAATGAGCGTCGACGAGGCGATGAAAATGATCGTCACGCTGGGCGTCGTCGCGCCGCCATCCATGAAGCCCCCCGGCAGCCGGGTTGTCGACCCCGGTCTTTGACGCCTCCGGCGGGGGTCCGTAACATCCCGCGGTTCGATTCCAGTCAGTTCCAGGTATCTCCATGCGCAGCCACTATTGCGGCCAGGTCAACGAATCCCTCATCGGTCAGGAAATCACGGTCGCGGGGTGGGTCAACCGTCGTCGTGACCATGGCGGGGTCATTTTCGTGGACCTGCGCGACCGCGAGGGCCTGGTCCAGGTCGTGTTCGATCCGGACGACCAGAAGCTCTTCGGCGACGCCGAGCGCCTGCGCAATGAGTTCGTGATCTCGGTCCGGGCCATGGTCCGAGCCCGCCCGGCGGGCACCGCCAACGCGAACATCGCTTCCGGCCAGGTCGAACTGCTGGCGCGCGGACTCACCGTCCTGAACCGCTCCGAGCCCCTTCCCTTCCAGCTGGATGAACATGTCAGCGAGGAAGTGCGGCTGCGCTACCGCTACCTCGACCTCCGCCGGGAGGAGATGAACCAGCGCCTGCGCCTGCGCCACCGCGTGACGAGCGCCATGCGCCGTTACATGGATGACCACGGCTTCCTCGACATCGAGACGCCGATGCTCACCAAGGCGACGCCGGAAGGCGCGCGCGACTACCTCGTGCCGTCGCGCACGCACCATGGCAAGTTCTTCGCGCTGCCGCAGTCGCCGCAGATCTTCAAGCAGCTGCTGATGGTGTCGGGCTTCGATCGCTACTACCAGATCGTCCGCTGCTTCCGCGACGAGGACCTGCGCGCGGACCGCCAGCCGGAATTCACCCAGCTCGATATCGAGACGTCCTTCCTGTCGCAGGACCAGATCATGGACCTGATGGAAGGCCTGATCCGCGAGCTCTTTGCGAAGGTGCTCGAAACCCCGCTGCCGAAGCCGTTTCCGCGAATGAGTTACGCCGAGGCGATGCGCCGTTACGGATCCGACAAGCCGGACCTGCGTGTTTCGCTGGAACTGGTCGATGTCGCGGACCTCGTCGCCGGATGCGATTTCAAGGTGTTCTCGGCTCCGGCCGCGAGCCCGACCGGACGCGTTGCCGCGCTCCGTGCCCCGGGCGGCGCAGCGCTGTCGCGCAAGGAGATCGACGACTACACGGCCTTCGTCGCCCGGTATGGCGCTAAGGGCCTCGCCTACATCAAGGTCAACGAGAAGGCGAAGGGCCGCGACGGCCTGCAGTCGCCCATCACCAAGTTCCTCAGCGACGAGGCCCTGGCCGGCATCCTCGAGCGCACGGGCGCACAGGACAACGACCTGATCTTCTTCGGTGCGGATTCCGCCAAGGTGGTCAACGACGCGCTTGGCGCGCTGCGGCTCAAGGTGGGCCACGACCTCAAGCTCGTCGAGCCGGGCTGGCGCCCGCTGTGGGTCGTTGATTTCCCGATGTTCGAGTGGGACGGCGACGACAAGCGCTGGGTGGCCATGCACCACCCGTTCACCGCCCCGAAGGTCGAGGACGCAGCGGTGCTGGCGGCGGATCCGGGCTCAGCCGTGGCGAAGGCCTACGACATGGTGCTGAACGGCTCCGAAGTGGGCGGTGGCTCGGTGCGTATCCACCGCGACGACATGCAGTCCGCCGTGTTCGGACTGCTGGGCATCGATGAAGCCGAGGCGCGGCTTAAGTTCGGGTTCCTGCTCGACGCACTGAAGTTCGGCGCGCCGCCGCATGGTGGCCTGGCCTTTGGCCTGGATCGCCTCGTCATGCTGATGTGCGGTGCCGAGAGCATCCGCGACGTGATTGCGTTCCCGAAGACGCAGACCGCGGCCTGCCCGTTGACCGATGCACCGACGGAAGTCGGTGAGCGGCAGCTGAAGGAACTGAATATCCGTATCCGGCCCCTGCCGGGCGCGGCAGGCTGATCGGGGCCCCGCGGCTTCGATGCCGCGGGGCGCAGCCCGAGGGCGCCGGCCTCAGGCCGCAGGCGCTTCCTGGCGTGCGCGACGGCCGAGCAGGTCGTCCACGCGGTTGAGCGACTGCAGGTGCGCGTAGCACGCCGCCAGCCAGCCCTTGCGGTGCCAGTCGATCAGCGTCTTGCCGTCGAGGTCGGTCAGCTTCTGGGAATCGATGATCTGGAACCCATCGACCGAGTACTTCTTGTCACCCGGCAGCGTGAAGTCCAGCTTGCGGTTGACCATCAGCCCCTTGGCGCGCAGCGCCTTCAAGAACTCCTGCGTCGACTGTGCTTCACTGGTGTAGAGGCTGCAGAACTGCAGTGCGTCCTTCGTGAGCTGGCTCGGTTCGTCGCCCTCGAACAGCGGCGCACCGTCGGTTTCGCCTTCGGCCGTGATCCAGCGCGACGAACCGGCGTCGACACCCAGCGCCAGGTCCTCCGGGTTCGGACCGGGCTTCATGCCGATCAGGATGAAGGGGTGGCGGCGCACGTAGGCGGGAATATAGATGCCGGCTTCCCACAGCGCGCCCTGCAGGAACAGGTTGCCGGTGTCGACACCTGTCATCGCGAGGGGGCCACCGTCGTCACCGCCGGCAAACAGCACCGGGTAGTAACGGGCGGCATCGACGAACTCGCTGACCACCAACGGGATGCCCAGGGAGTCCTTCGTGAACGACACGTCGCCGTCCCTGAGGCGCCAGTGGCGGTGCGTCTCGAGTGTCACCGGCTGCGGGTCGGTGTAGAACAGGGCGGAGCCCGTCGTCTGCGATTCGGCCATCGTCTTCGATCCTGGATAAAGCGGAACAGGGGCCGGCACTCTACGCCATGCCGGGCGCTGCTGTCGCCCCTCGGGACCTCCCGGCGTGGCCCGCGCTGAGGTCTAATGGGCCGCAGAACAAGGGGGGCTCATGTCCATCAACCGTTTCAGCCGCACCGTGGCGGCCCTGCTGGCCGCGCTGGTGCCGGGCCTCTCCGCCATGGCCCAGCAGGCGTCGCCCGGCGGGCAATGGCTGACGTACAACAACCGGCTCGACGGGCAGCGGTACTCCCCGCTGAAAGCCATCACGCCCGCCAATGCGGCGCAGCTCCGGGAAATCTGCCGCGTGCAGATCGATGGCCCGACGTCGTTCCATTCCGGCCTGATCGTGGCGGACGGCATGATCTACACCGGCACCGGGTCCGAGACGGTCGCCCTGGACGCCACGACTTGCCAGCTGCGCTGGCGGTACAGCCATGTCCCTGACGAAGAGCGTTCGTCGCCCTCGACGCGGGGTGTTGCGGTCGACGGGGGACGTGTGTTCAGGGGCACTGGCGATGGTCGGCTGCTGGCGCTGGATGCCTCCACGGGCCGGCTGCTGTGGAAGACCGTCATCGGTGCGCCGCGTCTGGGTGAGTCCGCCTCGGCGGCACCGCTGGCCTGGGGCGGCATGGTATTCATGGGTATCGCGGGCAGCGAGCTGGGCATCCGGGGTCGGGTGATGGCCTTCGACGCGGCGACCGGCCGCGAACTCTGGCGCTTCAACACGGTGCCGATGGGCCGCGAGACCGGTGCGGAAACCTGGCAGCGCGCGGGTTCGGCGAAGACCGGCGGCGGGGGCGTATGGGGCGCGATGACGTTCGACGTGACGACGGGCGAACTCTTCGTGCCGGTCGGCAATCCCTGGCCGGATGTCGATCGGGCCTA
>JBEEKA010000198.1:0-4668 GCA_041168985.1 Pseudomonadota bacterium
ACAGGATCGCCAGCATGTAGAACACGTCGTTCGCGCCCATCGTGGAGGCCTGGCTGTAGACCTGATGGGCCATCGCGGCCAGCGAGGCGGTTCCGTCAATGCCCTGCGCCGCGAGCTGTGACTGGTATGCCGCCGCTGCCGGCGCATCCGGCGAAACGTGTTGCATGAGCGTACCGGCGTGGAATTCCGACCGGTCATTCCACAGGAACACGCAGATCGCCGTCGACATGCTGCCGAATATGGTGCGCAGGAAGTTCGACAGTCCCGCGGCCGACGCCAGTTCGTTGGCCGACACACCCGCCATGACGATCTGGTTCAGCGGCAGGAAGAACAGCGCCAGCCCCATGCCCTGGACGAAGCGCGGCAGGGCCAGCTGGCCGAAGCTGGCCTCGGCGGTCAGCGTCGACACCCAGTAGAGGCTGGTCGCGAAGATGCAGAACGCGATCGTCGGCACGACCCGCAGGTTCAGCCGGTGCAGGTTCCTGCCGATGAGCGGCGCGAGGAACAGCGCGACGATGCCCACCGGCGCGATCGCATAGCCGGCCCAGGTACTCGTGTAGCCCAGGGTCGTCTGCAGCCACAGCGGGTAGATCACGTTGATGCCCGAGAACGCGAAGAACGCCACGGACACGCAGACCGAACCGATCACGAAATTGCGCCGCTGGAACAGGTGCAGGTCGACGACCGGATGCGGGTCCGTCAACTCCCAGGGTATGAAGAAGGCCAGCGCCACGAAGGCGACGCAGGCCGCCGCCACGATTTCAGGCGAATCGAACCAGTCCATCTCGTTGCCGTTGTCCAGCATGAACTGCAGGCTGCCCACGCCGATGACGAGCAGCACGAGCCCGACGATGTCGACAGGCACCTTTACGCGCAGGGACTCCCGCTTGTGCAGCAGCCACCATGACGCAGCGGCAGCGAGCGCGCCGACCGGCAGGTTGATGTAGAACAGCCAGGGCCAGGACAGGTTGTCCGTGATCGAGCCACCGATGATCGGGCCGGCGACGGGCGCGACGATGACCACCATGGCCCAGAGACCCAGCGCGAGTCCCCGCAGGTGCACGGGGTAGTTGCGGATCAGCAGTGCCTGGGCCACCGACATCATCGGACCCGACACGAAGCCCTGCATCAGGCGGGCGGCGATCAGCATCGGCATGCTGGTCGCGAGGCCGCAGATCGCGGAAAAGACCATGAAGAGAAGGATCGACCAGACGAAGGTCCGGACCTCGCCGAAACGCCGACCGATCCATCCGGCCAGCGGCTGGACGACGGCCGCCGCCAGCATGTACGAACTGATCGACCAGGTGCCCTCCGAGGGGCTGACGCCAAGGCTGCCCGCGATCGACGGGATCGACACGTTCACGATCGTCATGTCGAGGATCTCCATGAAACTGGAGATCGCTACCGCGAAAGTCAGGAGGACGAGCTTGCCGCCACGCAGTGGCGGGTATTCGCCGGGATGTGCCGGTGCTGTCGGGGCGTCGGACATGGGAAGCTAGTTCTTGCCCAGGTTGCGTGCGATGACCACATCGGCCGCCTCGCCCGCGGCCGCCAGGTCGGCCCCGTAGACGGTCGTCGACGGGACCGAGGGCGCCTCGGTCGCCTGCGCGAGCACGGTGCCGTTGCGGTCATGCGTATCGACGGTCACGGTCGTGGACAGGCCGATTCGCAGGGGGTGCGCTTCCAGCTCGGCCCTGTCGAGCGAGACCTTCACCGGAACGCGTTGCACGACCTTGATCCAGTTGCCGGACGCATTCTGGGCGGGCAGAAGCGAAAAAGCGCCGCCCGTTCCCGCCGCGAGCCCCAGCACCTTGCCGTGGAAGTCGACACTGCTGCCGTACAGGTCGCTTCGGATCCTTACCGACTGGCCGATCCGAAGATGGGCGATCTGGCTTTCCTTGAAGTTGGCATCGATCCACAGGTCATCCAGCGGGATGACCATCATCAGCGGCTGGCCCGGGGCGATGCGCTGGCCGAGCTGCACGCTGCGCTGGGCGACATAGCCCCGAACGGGCGCGACGATCGCATTGCGCTTCGACGCAACCCAGGCATCGCGGTACTGGGCACGCGCCGCCTGCACGATCGGGTTGTCCTTCACGCCGGCGCCATCGACGAGCGAGTGCGCGCCAGCGGCCTGCTTCTCGGCCTGATCCAGCGCTGCGCGGGCAATGGCCACGGCATCCTGCGCGTGACGGACTTCCTCTCCCGCGATGGCCTTTTCAGGAATCAGGGGTGCGCGGTGGGCCAGATCGATCTCGGCCCGCTTCAGCTCGAGCCTGCGCTGCGCGATCGACGCATCGTACTGACCCGAGAGCGCCTGTTGCTGGCGGACCTGGCGTACGGCACGTCCCAGCTCCGCTTCGGCGCGCGCCAGCGCCGTAGCCGCATCGGTCGGATCCAGCTGCACCAGCACCTGGCCCGCCTCGACCCGCGTCGTGTTGGTGACGCTCACCGCCGTCACCGTTCCAGCGACCTGCGATGTGATGGCGACCTGGTTGCCGGCCACATAGGCGTCATCGGTCTTTTCGCGCAGGGCGAAGACGAAATGCTCGAGCAGCAGCCAGATGAGTCCCGCCGATGCGAATGCGACGGCGAGGATCGTCAGGATGCGGCGGCGCTTGCTGGCCTTGGGATTGGATTCCGGCGCGGTATTCGTCGTGTCGTTCATGGTTTCGTTTCCGTGGCGACGGCTGCGGTCGCGTGATAGCCACCGCCGAGGGCACGGCGGAGTCCGATGTCGGCCGACAGGGCGGCGAGCTTGATCTGCGCAAGACCGTCTTCGGTCGTATTGACCTGCAGGGCTGCCAGCAGCTGCGGTCGGATGTCGCCGGTCCCGGCGGTCACGCGCGACCTGGCGTTGCCGAGCAGGGCCTCCTGCTCCGTCAGTTGCGAGTGGCGTTCGACCTGCTGCGCGGCGAGCGTTGCCGACAATGTGGCGGCGGCGGACACCTCGCGTACCGCGCCGATGACGGCCTCGTCATAGGCGGCGATCGCTGCATCGAGCTGCGCGCCGCGAAGTCCATGGCGCGCCTTGCGAACACCGCCGTCGAACAGCGGCAGGTGGATCGCCGCGCCGATGGACGGGTTCGAGCTGTTGATCTGCAGTAACTTGCCCAGATCGATGGACGACAGTCCGACCAGCGCACGCAGGCTTACATCCGGATACCAGGATGCCCGCGCCACCGCGAGTCCCTGGCTGGCGGCATCGACCCGCCAGCGACTGGCAACGATATCGGGACGCCTGCTGACCAGATCCAGCGTCAGGTCCGCGGGCAGGCCCTGTGCAGCAGTGGGCAGCGGGCGCACGACAAGTTCGGGCAGCCCTTCATTGCGCGACCCGACGAGCGCGGCCAGCGAGACCCGGCGCAGGTTGGCCGAACCTTCCATCGACAGGATGTTTTCACGGGCCGCGGCAAGTGCATACTGGGTCATGCGCAGCGTATCGGCGTTGTCGAGCTGCGCTTCCACCCGCAGCGTCATGACGCGCGCCAGTCGTTCCATCGCGGCGAGACGCTCCCGCGCATAGACCAGCCGCTGCTGGTCCGTCTGCCAGCCGAAATAGGTTTCCGCGATCGCGGACGCGAGCAGGAGCTTCGCGGCAGCCTTCTCGGCCTCCGTAGCCCGTGCCTCGTCGAGTGCCGCCTCGATCTGGGCCTTCTGCTTGCCCCACCAGTCGAAGCTGTAGCTGGCCTGCAGGCCAAGGTCAGCCTCGTTGTACCAGTTGAACCCCAGGGCATTCGGCGAAATCAGCCCGTTGTCGCTGAGCCGCTGTCTCGAGATGTCGCCGCTCGCCTGTGCCTGCAGGCCCAGCGCGGCCCGCGTGAGGCTCACGGCATGACGTGCCGCGGCGAATCGGGCATCGGCTGCCGCGATGTCGGGCGAGCCCTTGAAGGCTGCGTCGATCAGCGCATCGAGCGTCGGATCACCGTACGTCCGCCACCAATCCACCGTCGGCCACGTCGCCCCGCGTCCGGCCGCCGAAGGCGTCAGTGCGACCGGCGCATCGATACGCAGTACGGGTTTGCGTGCCGAAGGCGGCGCCGAAACGCATCCCGTGGCAAGCAGCGCGGCAAGGACCCACATCGCGACTCTCATGGAACCTGCTCCGTTGGCACGTCCTGCTGGTGCCCGTCCAGCGCGGCGAAGATCCGCCGCAGTACGCCGAGCAGCTGATCCAGCTCCTCAGGCTTGAATCCCGCGAAAAGGTCGCGGGCCGATGAACTGAATACGGGCAGCAGTTCGCGCACTAGCGCTTCGCCATCCACCGTGATCCGCAGCTCCGTGCGGCGACGGTCTTCGTCGCTCGGGACGCGGGTGACGAGACCGCGCGCAACCAGCGCATCGGTGACACGCGTGACATTGGCCGGGCTCTGGCACAGCGCCGAACACATTGCGCCGGGATACGTGCCGGCCTCGGCATGGGAAAAGATGTTGAAAAGCGCTCGCAGCTCGACTTCGGTGAGCCCCGAAGGCCGCAACGTCTGGTCCAGGCGGGCGGAAAGTTCGCGACCCAGGAGGATCGACAGTCGCATGGCGAGCGTCTGCTGGACAGGCAGTTCCGGCATCCTCGCCGCGATTCGGCGGGTGCCGGATTCGATTTTTTCCAGCTGGGACAGGTACAGGGACACGGTGTATCACCGGAGAAATTGCTTCCGACCGGGATATTTT
>JBEEKA010000199.1:0-4440 GCA_041168985.1 Pseudomonadota bacterium
GCAGTTTCGCGTAGTCTCCGGCCAGACGCCGGATCACCGGTTCCAGATCGGGCCACGTTTCCCCGACGCGGCGTGCCAGGTCCAGCGGGCCGCTTTCTTGGAGTCCGGAGACGCCGGCGCCCTGCAGGGCATCCTTCAACCCGGCCCAGCTGCGGGCCAGTGGATCCGAAGGCCGGTTGACGGCCCGTCGCAGTCTCCAGGCGATGGCGCCCAGCCACAGGGCAGTAAGGGCCGCGCAGAGGCTGGCCAGGAGCCTGAAATCGGCGTCGGGCAATCCGATCCTGTCCAGGAGGCTGCGTTGCGACTGCTGGCTGAACCCCACGACGCGCGATTGCCACCATTGGTTGCCGGCGTCCCAGTAGTCCAGCACGGCACGTGTCCAGGGCGCATTGAACAGGCTTCCACCCAGGGATTCGTCAGGCAGCAGGCTGCGGAGGGACTCTTCGAGTCGCGCTGGCTGGACGACCGACGTGGGATCGATCCGGGTCCAGCCGCGTCCCTCGAGCCAGATTTCACTCCAGGCATGGGCCTCTGCCTGGCGCACCGTGAAGTAACCGCCGTAGCCGTTCCATTCGCCGCCGAGATAACCGGTGACGACGCGGGCCGGTACGCCGCCGGCGCGCATGAGTACCGTGTAGGCGGAAGCGAAGTGACCGCAGAAGCCCTCGCGCGTCCTGAAGATCAGGTCGTCGACGGAATCCCGCTGCAGCGGTGGCGGCGACAGCGAATACCTGAAACCGGCATTGCGGAAATACGCCAGCACCGCAGCGGCGAAGTCCTCGTCGCGGGGGCTCGATGCGCGAATCCGGAGGGCGAGTTCGGCGCTGCGTGGATTGCCGGACTCGGGAAGCCGTAGGTCGGCGCGTCGCAGCCAGCCGGGTAGCGGCGTGGCGTCGCGCACCTCGCGCATCGTCACCGCGCGGTACTTTACCGGCTGACTTGGCGGACGGAACAGGCGCAGCTGGCGGTCGTTGTCGAGCAGGATTCGCGTACCTGGGGAAGGCCGCACGGATTCCGGTGCATCCAGCGCGAACGCATAGCCCTGGCCGTTGGGTTCGACCGTGATGTCCTGGGTAAAGGCGGCGCCCGCCACGTCCCGAGGCGCCGGTGGGAACGGCGGAAAACGGCCCCGTCGCCACGTGAATCCATCGAAATCGTGCAGCACTGGCCCGCGCCAGTACCGTTGCCGTGGCGACGGCGCGCTTGATCCGAAACGCACGCGGAACGCAATTTCATCGGAGGTCGCCAGTTCCGTGATGCTGCCGGGGCTCATCTCGTCCGACAGGCCGGTGATACCCCGTGCGCCTTCCGGCGCGCCCCAGAGCGGCGTGGCGAACCGTGGAAAAAGCAGGAAACAGGCCACGGCGAACGGCAGTGCGACGAGCAGGTCGCGCGCAGCGCGATGCAGGGCGAGTCGCGGTGCATCAGCCGTGGCCGAACTGCCCAGTGCATACAATGCCGCGACGGCCAGGCACAGGGAGCCGGCATACAGCGGCAGGCGGGCGAGTCCCTGCCGGTCAAGGCAGGCCGCGACCAGCAGGAACAGGGCAGCCCCGACGAGGATGCGACCATCACGGGCTGTGCGTGTCTCGAACAGTTTCAGCGAGGCCATCGTGAGGAGCAGGGCACTGCCCGCGGCCAGCCCGCCGATCGACCTGAAAAGCGGAACGACCAGTGCCACCAGGACGAACAGCATCGCGGTACGCAGCCATGCCGGCGGCAGCCGCCATCGACGCTGACCGGCACCGATGCGCCAGGCCAGCGCGAGCAGTGCGGTCAGGTTGCACCAGGCGGGCATGAGGTCCGCGTGCAGCAACAGGGCCGCGGCCAGCGCGGCGAACGGCAGCCGCAGGGCGCGTTCCAGCGAGGGCGGGGCGGCGTGGATCATGCCGGCTGGCCGTATCCCGCCAGGGCCCGCAGGCACCGGCGGGCATGTTCACTGCCCGAGGCCATGTCGATAAAGTGTTCCGGCAGGCACAGGCTGAAGGTCTCGCCACGCCGCGAGGCCTCGATCACCCAGAGCGCCAGTTGCGACAACCTCGGCTCGGTACCCAGTCCCTCCAGCGCGGCGAAGTCGAACACCAGGCGGTTGCCGATGACGCCCCGCCATTCCTTCAGCTGCAAGGGCTGTCCGCGCGCATGGATCCGCCACGCGGCATGGCGCGGCGGATCGCCGTCCCGGAAGGGCCTCAGTGCGAACAATTCCTCCTGTCCGGCCGAGGCGCTGTTCGCCTGTCCCGCGCCGTCCGGAAAAGCCGGCAGCTGGAGGCTGCCTTCCGGCCTCGGGTACACCATCGCCGTGCTGTCCAGGTGCAGCCAGGTCCAGCACCTGAACAGGCCGCTCGGCGCCTCGCAGTCCAGTCGCAGCGGAGGCAGGCGCCAGGATCCGCGGCGCAGGGCGGCAGGGCGCAGGACGAAGCGGGGCGTCTGTGCGGATCCCTCACCGCGGGCCTGCAGACGCTGGTCGGCCTCGTCACGCAGGGAGAGGCCGTATTCGTCGGCCGCGAGT
The DNA here is from genome assembly GCA_041168985.1 of Pseudomonadota bacterium. Classification (GTDB taxonomy): domain Bacteria; phylum Pseudomonadota; class Gammaproteobacteria; order Steroidobacterales; family Steroidobacteraceae; genus ZC4RG30. The sequence goes on from JBEEKA010000199.1 coordinate 2,510, forward strand.
GCCGTGGCCGAAGCCAGTCGCAGCTGCAGGGTCACGCAGGCGCCTGCATGCCCGTCGTCCAGGGTCAGCGACTCGACGACCGTGTCGAGCAGTCGGCGATGGCACTGGTGCAGGGCGGACAGGCAGATGCCTGCCAGCAGGAAACCCAGCAGCAGGACGAGCCCATTCGAATAGTTGAGGCCGGCGGCGAGGATGGCGAGGACCATCACGCCAAAGGCAAGGCCCGCACCGGTCGGGACGATGTAGAGCCGCCGTGAACGCAGAGTGAGCGGCAGCTGGTCGATGCCCTGCCGCCGACGCGACCAGTCCCGGGCGAGGCCCTCCGACCGCCGGCGCAGCCACTCGCGGGGACGGAAACGGGCCACGCTTAAGGCGGTACAGGCACCGCAGCGAGCAGCGCCGCCGCCACATCCGACGCGATGCCCCCGGGTTCACGTGACATGCGGGCTACAAGCCGGTGTCCAGCAACGGCTGGCAGTACGGCCTGAACATCCTCGGGCAACACCGACTCGCGACCCTCCAGCAGCGCCCAGGCACGTGCTGCCCGGACCAGACCCTGACCCGCCCGGGGCGAGAGGCCGAGTTGCAGGCTGGCGTCGCGCCGCGTGTGCGCGATAAGCGCCTGGACATAGTCCAGCAGCACGGGTGCGACGTGCACGGAGCCCACGCGTGCCTGCAGGGCAACTACCTCGACCGGCGACATCATTGGCTCGAGACTGCCGATGCGCGCATGGCGCCCGGCATCGAGCAGCACCTCGCGCTCCAGCGAAGGCGCCGGATAGCCCAGGCTGATCCGCATCAGGAATCTGTCGAGCTGGGATTCGGGAAGCGGGTAGGTGCCTGCCTGCTCCTGGGGATTCTGGGTGGCGACGACGAAAAAGGGCTGCGGCAGCGTATGCGTCGTGCCATCGAGGCTGACCTGCCGCTCCTCCATCGCTTCGAGCAGCGCGCTCTGCGTGCGGGGGCTGGCGCGGTTTACCTCGTCGGCCAGCAACAGCTGCGTGAAAACCGGACCCGGGCGGAATTCAAAGGACTGCGTGTCGCGGTTGAAAATCGAGACGCCGAGCACATCGGCCGGCAGCAGGTCGCTCGTGAACTGCACCCGCTGCGTGGCGAGACCCAGTACCTGCGCCAGGGCCTGCGCGAGCGTCGTCTTGCCAACGCCCGGCACGTCCTCGAGCAGCAGGTGCCCGCGTGCGAGCAGGCAGGCCAGCGAGAGCCTGAGCTGCACGGGTTTGCCCAGGATCACCCGGTCGAGGGCGGACAGCGAATCCGCCAGCACGGTGGCCAGGTGGTCCATGCTTGCCCTGCCGTCAGCCCGCGTCGAGCAGGCCCTGAACGAGGGCGATCTGGCGTTCAAGGCTCTCGGCGGTGCGCTCGAACTGGGCGATGCGTTCGCGCTCCTGCTCGACCACCTCGGGCGGCGCGTTGGCCACGAAGTTTGCGTTCGACAGTTTCGACGTTGCCTTGATGATTTCCTGGCGCGTCTTCTCGAGCTTCTTCACGAGGCGCGTCTTTTCCGCGGCCGGGTCGATGAGGCCTGCCATCGGCACGAGCAGTGTCAGGTCCCCGACGACCGCAGCGGCAGCCGGCGGCGCCGCCTCGTCCGCGGCCAGCAAGCGGAGGGATTCGAGGCCGGCGAGGCGTCCCAGGAAGCCTTCGTGGCGCGCGAAACCGTCACGGTCCGTCGCGGCGGCATTTCGAACCAGCAACGGCAACTTCTTCGCCGGGCTGATATCCATCTCGCCACGAACCTGCCGCACGCCAAGCACGATGCCCTTGATCCACTCGACTTCCGACTCGGCCGCGGCGTCCAGCACGTAGGCCGACGTGGATGGCCAGGCTGCCAGCATCAGCGTTTCGCCGCCAACGCCGGCAAGCGGCGCCACGCGACGCCAGATCTCCTCGGTGATGAACGGCATGATCGGGTG
>JBEEKA010000200.1:0-8300 GCA_041168985.1 Pseudomonadota bacterium
TGTCCGGCAGTGTAACACGCAGCTGGTCCTGTGCGGCGTCATAGCTGCCATCAAGGCCCTGCCCATCCCGGCTCATCCGTGACGGGGCCGAACCAAGCCCATGCACGCGCAGTTCGATCCCGGACCACCACGGGACGTATCGGCCTTCACGCGTCTGGAACTGCACGGTCACGCTGTCGCCGGTCGCCTCGCAACGGATGGCCTGCCGCAGGAAATCGCCCTTGCGGTAGGCAAAGCTGTGCCCGTCGTCCAGATACAGTGCGCCACGACAGTCGGGACCCACATAGACGTCGAGCTGCAGTGCGCCCTGCAGGCGCTGCGCCGTCGACTGCACAACGGGCTGGCGCGGCAGGATGGCACCTGCCCGCACGAAGACCGGCAGCTCCTCGAGCTTCGGCGTCGTCGCCAGCTTCACGCCCTCGATGCGCCGGCCGTTCCAGTAGTCATACCAGCCGCCCGCAGGCAGACGGATGGAGTAACGGCCCGGTGATTCGCCATTCGGCGGCGGTGCCACCAGCAGGTCGGCGCCCAGCATGAACTGGTCCTGCGAGTACCAGAGCGCTTCCGGCTGCGTCAGCAGGGACGGGAACTCGAGGAATACCGGTCGCATCATCGGGATGCCGCTGCGGCTGTTTTCCTCGGCCAGTGCGTACAGGTAGGGGAGCAGCCGGTAACGCTCCTCGACGAAGCGCTTGCGGATCGCCGTATGCGCTTCCCCATCGACCCACGGCTCCTGGGGCGGCTTGGACTTGTCGGCATGGTCGCGGAACAGCGGCGTGAAGGCGCCCACCTGGAACCAGCGCGTCAGCAGTTCCGGAGAGGCGGCGTAACCGGTGAAACCCCCGACATCGGCGCCTGCCAGGCTGAAACCGGACAGGCCGAGGTTCACCAGCTGCGGCACCGAGAAGCGAAGGTGCTCCCAGGTGGAAGAGTTGTCGCCCGTCCAGGTTGCCGCATACCGATGGCCACCCGCATACGACGCGCGTGTCAGGACGAAGGGGCGCTCTTCGGGGCGCAGCTTCAGCAGCCCGTCGAAAGTGGCCCGGGTGTTCTGCATGCCGTAGATGTTGTGCGCCTCGGCGTGCCTCACGTCGCGCGCGACGAAGCCGGGCTCCTCGATGCGATGGATGCTGTCCGGCGGCAGGGTCTTGTCGCGACGCTTGAAGATCGCGGGCTCGTTCATGTCGTTCCAGAAGCCTGCGACGCCGGCGTTCACGAAGTCCGCATACAGGCTGCCCCACCATTCACGCGCCGCGGGCCGCGTGAAATCCGGGAAGACGGAAAGTCCCGGCCAGACCTCCTCGACGGCTGGCGTGCCATCGGGGCGCCGGACGAACAGTCCGCGCGCGAGGCCGCTGTCGTAGGGCGCGTAGCCCTGCCCCGGCAGGTGCGCGATGTGCATGTCGGTGATCAGGACCAGCTTCATGTCCTGCTTCGCCAGCTTCGCGACGAAGCCCGGCATGTCGGGGTACGTCGCGTGATTCACCGTGAAAGGGCGATTGTTCTGCTGGTAATCGATGTCGAGCCACAAGGCATCGGCGGGAATGTGCTCGGCCCGCATGCGGTCGGCGATGGCACCGGCCTCGGTCGCGCTCAGGTACGAGTACCGGGACTGATGGAAGCCCAGTGCCCAGAGTGGCGGCAGCGGCGGCGTGCCGGTGAGCCAGGCATAGCTGCGCACGATGTCTTTCGGCGCCGGGCCTGCCATCACGTAGTAGTCGATGGCGCCGCCTTCGGCGCCGATGACCAGCGTGTCGCGTTCGCGCCGGCCGAAATCGAAACTGCTTCGCCAGGTCGTGTCGACGAGCAGCCCCGCGGCCTCGCCGGTTTCCCGCGCGATGAGCAGGAACGGAATGGCCTTGTATAGCGGGTCCGTCGTCGACGAGAACTCGCTGGCATCGGTGTTCCACAGGACGAAGGACTGGCCGCGACGGTCGAGCGGGCCGCTCTTGTCGCCCAGCCCGAAATAGTGCGCGTCGTCCGGCATGGCAAAGCGGAGGGTCGGCGCCGGCCCGGCCGAAGCGCCGTCATCGAAACGCAGGGCCGTGCCCTTCGCGTCCTCGAGCAGCACCTTGCCGGCCCGGTCCACGACCCGCAGGTGCATCGAGCGACGGTCGAGTTCCAGTCGCAGCGCATCCGTCGAGACGGTGACCTGTCCCGCAGACTGGCTGACCTTCAAGGGCACGTTTGCCGCCCGCTGCTCCTTTGCGATCGCCCAGGACGCGTCTTCGCCAAGCTTTCCACGCGCGGCGCGGATGCGAAGGATGTCGGCGCGCGGGGCGCTGACCTCCAGCTGGAGCCCTGCCGCGGACAGCGTGTAGCGCGACAGGGATTCCGCTGCGGGCAGCGCTGCCGCCGTGAACGTCGCCATCAGGAGCAACAGGGCCGACGTGACGGGGCGGTTCATGCGGAGACCCTCGATGCCTTGTAGGCGCTTTCGGCCAGCAGCAAGGCCCCGGTGATGCCGGACAGTGTGCCGAGGCCCGGCGTAACCACGAACTCGTCGATCGAGTCCCGGTAACAGTCCGGCTGGAGGTAACCGCCGAGACGCAGCCGCGTGGCCCTGCGGATGAGGTCGACGAGGCCCGGTGTCTGCAGCACGCCGCCCCCGAACACCACGCGGTCGACCGAGCAGGTCAGAGCGAGATTGGCGGCAAGCTGTCCGAGGTATCCGGCGATGATCTCGCGGCCCGGATGATCGTCCTCGAGCTCGCTGAGGGACCTGGCGTAGCGCGCGGCAATGGCCGGTCCCGAGGCGAGACCCTCCAGGCAGTCGCCGTGGAACGGGCAGGTGCCTGGAAACGCCTGGTCGCGGGGGTCGCGGCGCAGGCTGATATGGCCGACTTCCGGGTGCATGCGGCCGTGGACGGCCTCGCCCCGAAGCACGATGCCGACGCCGATACCCGTGCCGACCGTGACATAGGCGACCGATGTCGCTCCGCGACCCGCGCCGAGCTGGTGCTCGGCGATGGCAGCGGCGTTCACATCGGTATCGAGCCCGACCGGACAGCCCAGCACCGTTCGCAGCGGGCCGACAAGGTCCGCGCCGCTCCAGCCGAGTTTGGGAGTCGGGAAGTAGCGTCCATAGGATTCGGATTCGACGTCCAGGTCGAGCGGACCGAAGCTGGCGATGCCCAGCGAATCGATCGGGCCGAGCCGCTCGCGCTGCGCGAGGAACCAGTCCGTGACGGCTCCGAGCGTCTCGCGGGGAGAGATCGTGTCGAAGCGCGCGGATTCAAGGAGCGGGCCCCTGCCGCGCGAGATGCCACAGACAAACTTTGTGCCGCCGGCCTCGATGGCGCCAAACAGCGGCTCGTGCGTCATGCTCATGCTCCCCCCTGTAGGAGCCGGTCGCCGCGTCAGCGGGTCGTGATGGCGTGCGTCCCGGTTTCGAAATCAACGTCGAGCGTAGCGGTCGCCGTGCCGCTGCGCCATGACAGTTTGAGCGCCGTGTTGCCGCGGCGTTCGCACTGGAATACGCCCCGGAAGGCCGGGTGCGTGTTACGGAGTCGGAGCAGCTCGCACAGGTCCCGAACGACCGGTCGCTCGAGCTGGGCAAGGATTTCGGCTTCGTCGTAGTAATGCCGGTTGATGTCGCGCCCGACGCCGCTGCGAGCCAGCAACGCCATGTCGTTGCGACCGGCGAGCAGGCCCACGTAGTAGATCTGCGGGATGCCGGGCAGGAAAAGCTGGACTGCCCGTGCAGTCAGGTACCAGGCGTCGTTGCAGCCCAGTGCGTCGTAATACGTGCAGTTGACCTGGTAGAGGTCGAGGTTCGATGCAGCGGCGCCGGTGGCCTTGCGGCTCTCGCCACGGGAGTTGTCGTGGATCCACTCGACGAGACGGTCCAGTTCCTCAGGCGGCACGAGGCCCGGATGGCCCTCGCGATCTGCGGGATCCGCACCGATGTCGATGATGCCGATGCCATCATGCGTGTCGAGCACCGTGACGGCGTTGTCGGGGCGGATTTCGATCCACCTGGCCAGCGCGTTCGCCGTGCGGAAGGCGAAGGCATGCAGCAGCAGCGGAGGCAGGGCGAAGTCATAGACGCGGTCCACGCGCCGCGCTATTTCGATCTGCCGCTTGTAATACGAGTGGATCTCGACGAGCACCTCGATGCCGCGCGCGTGCGCGCGGTCGCCGAACTCGGCGATGAACTCGAAGGTCTCGGGCAGCATGAAGCAGCTGGTGCCCGCCTTCTTGATGGCGTAGCCCACGGCATCCAGGCGCGCAAGCGACACGCCGCTGCCGCGCAACCGGTCGAGGATGTTCTCGAGGTATTCATGCCCGGCCGGGTGGCGGACGTTGATGTCCAGTTGCTCCGGCGTGAACGTGACCCAGAGTGTTTCGCTGCGGCCGTCGGCATGGGTGACGGGAAGGAACGGGGCGCCCGGCCGGGGTCGGTAGATCTTCGAAAGGTCCGACTCGCTCGCACCCGCGGGGAACACGGACTCACGCGTCAGGAACAGCCCCGCAAAAGGCGACGCTGCCCCCCGCGCCGAGTAATCGAGGTACTGGGGAGAGCGCGACGACACGTGGTTCACGATGACGTCGGCCATCACCCGGTGCGTGTCGGCCAGGCCGCGCACGTCATCCCAGGTGCCGATCCGCGGATCCACCGTGAGGTGGTCGATGGGATCGAAGCCCGCGTCCGCACCGTCGATCGGGTAATAGAAGGGCAGGATGTGTACCCCGCCGAAGAGGCCGGCAAGCGGGCCCCGCAATAGCGCATGGAGATGCTTGATGTCGCGGCCGAGACGGTCCGCGTACGTGATCAATTGCGCTGAGTGGGGCATGCCGGCCTCCTGATCAGCGCAGCGACGCGGCGTCGCGCGCGAGGCCTTCGATGCGCGCCCAGTCGCCTGCGCGAAGAGCGTCGTCGGGGATGAGCCAGGAACCGCCCACGCAGCGCACATTCGGCAGGGCCAGGAAGTCAGGCGCGGTCTGGCGCGTGATGCCACCAGTCGGGCAGAACACGATGTCGGGGAACACGGCGTGCAGTGCCTTCAGCATGCCGATGCCGCCCGCCTGCTGGGCGGGGAACAGCTTGCAGGCCTTGAAGCCGGCGGTCCGCGCCGCGATCAGTTCCGACGGCGTCATGACTCCGGGCAGAAGCGGCCATTCAACGGTCTTTGCGGCGTCCATGAGCGCAGGCGTGAGGCCAGGGCTCACGCCGAACTGGGCGCCGGCTGCATCGGCCGAGGCAAACTGTGCCGCAGTGGCCAGGGTGCCCACGCCGACGACCGCATCGGGCACGGCGCGACGCATGCGTTCGATCGATTCCAGGCCCGCCGGCGTGCGCAGCGTGACCTCCAGGACCCGCAGGCCGCCGGCATAGAGCGCCTCCGCCAGGGGTGCGGCGTGGTTCGCGTCGTGGATCGTGATGACGGGAATGACGGGCGAAAGTCCCATGACCTTCACGATGTCGAGTGCGGGCTGTCGGCTCATGATTGGCAACTCCGTGCGCCGCTCTCGGCGTCCGTGGCATGGTTCCTGAACAATCCAAACAGGTCACGGCCCGTGCCGTGCTGGTGCCCTGCGGCGGTGGGGCGCCGCAACGACCGGGCTTTCCAGTCTGCAACTGGCACGAGCGCTTCAAGGCGTCCGGCCGTCGCATCGAGTCGCACGAGGTCCCCGTCCCGCAAGCGGCACAGCGGCCCGTCGGCGTAAGCCTCCGGCGACACATGGATGGCGGCGGGCACGACGCCCGAGGCGCCCGACATGCGGCCGTCCGTGACGAGCGCGACGCGAAAGCCGCGGTCCTGCAGGAGCGCCAGCGCGGGCGTCAGCTTGTGCAGTTCAGGCATGCCGTTAGCGCGCGGACCCTGCCCGAGGACGACCACGACGACATCCCGCTCGAGTTCGCCGGCCTTGAACGCCGCGAGCACGTCCTTCTGGTCTTCGAAGATGCGGGCTGGCGCTTCGATGACCTGGTGCTCCGGCTTCACGGCGGAGACCTTGATGACCGAACGGCCGAGGTTGCCCGTCAGCAGCTTCAGTCCGCCGTCGGCGCTGAAGGGGTTCGAGGCAGGGCGCAGCACCGTTTCGTCCCCGCTGGCCGCAGGGGCGTCCTGCCAGGCCAGGCGACCCTCGACGAGGCAGGGCTCCTGCGTGTAGGCGCGCAGTCCGCTGCCCATCACGGTCGGGATGTCTTCGTGCAGCAGTCCCGCATCGAGCAGTTCGCGGATCAGGAAACCCATGCCGCCGGCGGCATGGAAGTGGTTCACGTCGGCCTTCCCGTTCGGGTACACGCGGGCCAGCAGTGGCACGACATGGCTCAGGTCGCTGAAGTCATCCCAGTTGATCGTGATGCCGGCTGCTGCCGCCATCGCCACCAGATGGATCGTGTGGTTCGTCGATCCGCCGGTGGCAAGCAGGCCGACGATGCCGTTCACGATCGTGCGTTCATCGACGAGCGCGGAGAACGGCAGGGGCGTGGGTCCCAGCGCGGTGATCGCCGCGGCGCGCTGCGCGGCGGCGCGCGTCAGCGCATCGCGCAGCGGCGTACCGGGGTTCACGAAGGCCGCGCCCGGCAGGTGCAGGCCCATGACTTCCATCAGCATCTGGTTGCTGTTGGCCGTGCCGAAGAACGTGCAGGTTCCGGGGCCGTGGTAACTCTGCGATTCGGTCTCGAGCAGTTCCTCGCGCGTGGCCTTGCCTTCCGCGAAGAGCTTGCGCACGCGCGACTTGTCGGTGTTCGACAGTCCCGAGGTCATGGGTCCGGCCGGCACGAAGACGGCTGGCAGGTGACCGAAGCTGGCGGCGCCGATGAACAGGCCGGGCACGATCTTGTCGCAGACCCCGAGCAGCAGCGCGGCATCGAACACGCCATGCGACAGGGCCACTGCCGTCGACATCGCGATGACGTCGCGGCTGAAGAGCGACAGCTCCATGCCGTCGTTGCCCTGCGTGACGCCATCGCACATCGCCGGCACGCCGCCCGCGAACTGTGCGATCGCGCCGGCTTCCCGCGCGGCGGCCTTGATGAGCGCCGGATAACGCTCGTAAGGCTGATGTGCCGACAGCATGTCGTTGAAGGCGGATATGATTGCGAGGTTCGGCCAGGGCTTGCGGCGAAGGGCGTCCTTGTCCGCGCCCGCCGCAGCAAATGCGTGCGCCAGATTGGTGCAGCTTTGCGAGGTACGCGCCGGTCCGATGCGTGTCGCGGCGGCGCATTGCTCGAGCCAGGCCGAGCGGCCGTCGGCGGAACGCGCGACAATGCGCGCCGTTACGTCTTGGATTGTGGGGTTTTGTCGCCTTGCAATCGTTGTCATTGGGGCACCATACTGCCATTGGTCGGGGAAAGCGAGCAAGTCGCGTGCCTTGGCCATCTGTCCGGAGGATTCGACATGCAGCCTTTTGACCTTGTGCTTTTCGGCGCGACCGGCGACCTCGCCATGCGCAAACTCCTGCCGGCGCTGTACCGCCGACACCTTGCCGGACAGATTCCGGCCGGATCCCGCCTGCTGGGGGCGGCTCGGAGCCAGCTCACCCGCGAGGCCTGGATCGCTCAGGTCGAAAAGAGCTGCGCGAAATATACGGGTGCAATCGATCCGGCGCACTGGGAAGGATTCGCCGCGTTCCTGGACTACCTCAGCGTGGATGGCTCGAAGCCGGAAGGCTTCGAGCGGCTTGCGGAGGTGCTGCGGGGCCGCGAGGACGTGGCTCGCGTCTTCTTCCTGTCGACGGCACCGGCGCTTTTCGCCGGGATCTGCGACCAGATCGGCCGGCTCGGGCTTGCCTCGGCGCAGTCGCGCGTCGTGCTGGAAAAGCCGCTGGGCAGCGACCTGAAGACGGCGGACGAGATCAACGAGCACGTGGGCAAGGTCTTCGCCGAGCACCAGATCTACCGGATCGACCACTACCTCGGCAAGGAGGCGGTGCAGAACCTCATCGCACTGCGGTTCGGCAATACGCTCTTCGAGCCGCTGTGGCGGCGGGGACGCATCCGCCACGTGCAGATCACAGTCGCGGAAACGCTGGGCGTGGAATCGCGCGGGGCCTTCTACGACCAGACCGGTGCGCTGCGCGACATGGTCCAGAACCACCTGCTGCAGCTGTTGTGCATCATCGCGATGGAGCCGCCGATTTCCAGCGACGCCGACGCCATGCGCGACGAGAAGCTGAAGGTGCTGCGCGCGCTGCGGCCGATTGCCGGCACGGACGTGCTCACGCGCACCGTCCACGGCCAGTATCGGGCCGGCGCATCGGAAAGCGGCCCGGTCCCCGGATATCTCGACGAGACCGGAGTGCCGACCGACAGCAATACCGAGACCTTCGTGGCCATCAAGGCCGAGATC
>JBEEKA010000201.1:0-2994 GCA_041168985.1 Pseudomonadota bacterium
GATTCACCGCATCGCCGGGTTTCAGGCTCCCGGTCGTCGTGAGATCCAGCGTCTCGCGCGATACGTCGGCGCCGAAATGGCCGTCGCGGGGATCGATCACGGTCAGGCAGGTGCCGTTGACGGCAACACTCTCGCCCGTTGCCAGCCGCCGCGCCTCGACCTTGGAAGCCAGGTCGCGCGCGTCGATGACGAGATGGAGGTCACCGTCGCGAAACTCCGTCGATGCAACGCGACCCACGGACTGGATGATGCCGGTGAACATGGTCAGAGAGGCCTCAGGGTCAGGCGCAGGTCGTCGCCGACCTGGCATATATCGGTATATCGAAGGCGCAGGCGTTCATCGAGCCTGCCGATGCCGGGCAACTGGACCAGCGGCATGGCGTCCCCGCCGATGAGCGAGGGCGCGACGTAGACGACCAGTTCATCGAACAGGCCTTCGCGCACGAAAGCCCCGGCAAGTCGCGGACCCGCCTCGACCCAGACCTCGTTCATCTCGAGGCGCGCAAGGCGGGCCAGTACGGCCTTGAGGTCGATATGTCCCGCCACGGCGGGGAGGATTTCGACCACTGCGGACCGCGCCTCGAGGGCCGTGCGCCGCGCGGCGTCATCCTGCGTACCGAAGACCAGCACCTGGCCATCGCGCTCCACGATCCGCGAGCCCGACGGGGTTCGAAGCTGGCCGTCGAGCACCACCCGCCAGGGCTGCCGGTCCGCGCCCGGCAGGCGCACGTTCATTGCCGGGTCGTCCCCCAGCACGGTACCGATACCCGTGAGGATGGCGCTGCTGCGCGCGCGGTACCTCTGGGCGTCCTTGCGGGCGGTTTCGGCCGTGATCCATCGGCTTTCACCGTTGGCCAGCGCCGTGCGCCCGTCGAGGCTCATCGCGAGCTTCACCCTCACGAATGGCAGGCCCTGTTCCATGCGCTTCACGAATCCGCAGTTCAGTTCGCGGGATTCCCCGGCCAGGAGCCCGCTGGCCACGTCGATGCCGGCGCGCCGCAGGCGCTCCTCCCCTGCCCCGCTGACGCGCGGATTGGGATCGCGCGCCGCGTAGACGACCCGCGCCACGCCGGCAGCGATCAGCGCCTCCGTGCAGGGCGGCGTGCGGCCATGGTGGTTGCAGGGCTCGAGGGTGACATAGGCCGTTGCCCCCCGTGCCCGATCTCCCGCCGCCAGCAGGGCCCCGGGCTCCGCATGGAGTTCGCCGGCCCGGGCATGGAAGCCTTCGCCGACGATCTCGCCGTCGCGGGCGATCACGCACCCGACGCGGGGATTCGGATCCGTCGTGTACAGGCCACTTTCGGCCAGTGCCAGCGCCCGGCGCATCATCGCGCGGTCGACATCACTCCAGTCAACTTCGTTCACGCATCCCCCGCCGCGTCAGACCTTGCTGCGCGGATTGTCCGGCAACCCCGGCAGCAATGGCAGCTGCTCGCGACTCGCCCCGCGCCCATCGCGAAGACGCTCGATCTCGTGCCGGAACGCATCGACATCCTGGAAGCTGCGGTAGACCGAAGCGAAGCGGACGTAACCGACCTCGTCCAGATGGTGCAGTTCCTCCATCACGAGTTCGCCGATCGTGCGCGACGCGACCTCCCGCTCGCCCAGGCTGCGCAGCTTGTGGCAGATGCGGCTGACGGACTCCTCGATTGCTTCGCGTCCCACCGGGCGTTTCTGCAGCGCCCGTTCCATGCCGCCGCGCAGTTTTCCTTCGTCGAACGGGACGCGGCGCTGGTCGCTCTTGACGACCAGCGGCATCACGAGCTCGGCGGACTCGAAGGTCGTGAACCGCTCGCCGCAGGACAGGCACTCCCGACGGCGGCGGATCTGCGCGCCCCCGCCGGCCAGCCGCGAGTCGGTGACTTTCGTTTCCTCGTGACCGCAGAACGGGCAGTGCATCGTGCGAGATCCCTGCCGGTTCCGCGCTCAGTAAACCGTCAGCCGCCGTATACCGGGAACCGGGCGCAAAGGGCTTCGACTTTGGGCCGCGTCGCCGCCACCACCTCCGCCGCGCCCTGGCTGTCCAGTACGTCGGCGATCCAGTTGGCGACATCGGTCACTTCGGGCACGCCGAAACCGCGCGTCGTCGAAGCCGGGGTGCCGATGCGGATGCCGCTGGTCACCATCGGCGGCCGCGGATCGTTCGGCACGGCGTTCTTGTTCACGGTGATGTTGGCGGCACCCAGTGCGGCGTCCGCCTCCTTGCCCGTGATCGGCTTGTCCGACAGGTCGAGCAGGAAGAGATGGTTGTCCGTGCCGCCCGAGACGATCTTGTACCCCCGCGCCACCAGCGTGGCCGCCATGGCCTGCGCATTGGCGAGCACGCGCTCCTGGTAGCCGCGGAATTCGGGCTGCAAGGCCTCGAGGAATGCCACGGCCTTGGCGGCGATCACGTGCATCAGGGGGCCGCCCTGCGTACCCGGGAACACCATCGAGGCCAGCTTCTTTTCGATGGCTTCGTTGGCGCGGGCGAGGATCAAGCCACCGCGCGGCCCGCGCAGGGTCTTGTGCGTGGTGCTGGTAACCACATCGGCGTAGGGAATCGGGTTCGGCGACAGGCCCGTGGCGACGAGTCCGGCCACGTGCGCCATGTCCACCATCAGCAGGGCGCCGACCTGGTCGGCGATCCAGCGGAAACGCTCCAAGTCGAGGTGTCGCGAATAGGCGGAGAACCCGGCCACGATCATCTTCGGCTTGTGCGTGCGCGCCAGCTGCTCGACCTGCGCGTAGTCGATGCGGCCGGTGTCGGCCTCGAGGCCGTACTGCACGGAGTTGAATACCTTGCCCGTGAAGTTGACCTTCGCGCCATGGGTCAGGTGGCCGCCCGCGTCGAGGCTCATGCCCAGGATGGTGTCGCCGGGCTGCAGGAGCGCGAAATAGACGGCGCCGTTGGCCTGCGATCCGGAATGCGGCTGGACGTTCGCGTAGGCAGCCCCGAAAAGCTGTTTTGCCCGGTCGATCGCCAGCTGTTCGGCGATGTCCACGTACTTGCAG
>JBEEKA010000202.1:0-5778 GCA_041168985.1 Pseudomonadota bacterium
TCCCGTTCTGGTCCTGCAGGCGGAACCCCGGGGCGACACTGCCCTCGGCCGGCGTTGCGGCTGCAGCGGTCACCGGGGCGGCGTCGGCCGCCAGTGCCGGGACCGCGACCGTGGCGAGCCCCAGCATGCTGGCCAGCGCAAGGTTCCGGATGGAGAGGCTGGCGGTCTGGCGTGAAAGCATGGTATCCCCCGTTTTGGAGTCGGAAAAAAAGATGGGTCGGACGCGACCCGATAATAAGGGCATGAATTCAGACACGTCACCCAGTGCCGAGGTTCCCGGACTCGTCCTGACGGGCGGTGGCGCCCGCGCCGCATTCCAGGTGGGCGTCCTCAAGGCGCTGGCGGAGCTGTTTCCCGAGCGACCCAATCCTTTCCGGGTGATCGTCGGGACTTCCGCCGGCGCGGTCGCGGCGGCGGTCATCGCGTCGCGGGCCAAGCACTGGCAGCGTGCCGTGCGCGCCATCGAGCGGGTCTGGGCCGGCTTCCATGTCGATCAGGTGATCGACGTCGGGACTCGGAACATGATGGGCTCCGGGCTGCACTGGCTGGCTTCGCTGCTGACAGGCGGTCTGGTCGTGCCGCCGCGATCCCTGCTGCGCAACGAGCCCTTGCGCGAGCTGCTCATGCGGAATGTATCGTGGCAGGGCCTGCGGAAAGGGCTGATCCGCGGCGAACTGGACGCCCTGGCCCTGTGCGCCACCAGCTATTCCAACGCGCATTCCGTGGCCTTCTTCGAAGGCGGGCCCCAGCTGTCGGAGTGGACGCGGCGGCTGCACATCGGGCGGCGCGCTTCCCTCTCGCTCGAGCACCTGATGGCGAGTCTCGCCGTGCCCTTCATGTTCCCGCCGGAACGCATTGGCAACGACTACCACGGCGATGGCGCCATGCGTCAGATCGCGCCGCTCAGTCCGGCGATCCACCTCGGGGCGAACCGCCTGCTGGTGATCGGCGTGCGCGGGGCGCAGGAACACCCGCATGGATCGCAGGGGCATTTGATGTCCGCGCCGCGGCCGGGCCAGCTTCTGGGTTATGCGCTCGACAACCTGTTCACCGACAACGTCTACGGGGACCTCGAGCAGATCGGCCGGATGAACCAGCTCGTTCGCGTTGCGCCCCAGCTCGTTCCGGAAGCGCGCTATGTCGAGACCATGATGATCACGCCCAGTGAAGAACCTCGGGATGTGGCGGCACGTCATATCGGAAGCCTGCCACGCAGCCTGCAGGCGCTGCTGGGCGTGACAGGCGTGCGGGACGCCCGGGGTTCCCGTCTCGCCAGTTACCTGCTGTTCGAGGCCGACTACACGCAGGAACTGATCGCGCTCGGCTACAAGGACGCGATGGCACAGTCGGCAGCCATCCAGGCCTTTCTCGCGCCCGCCGGCTGATTCCGCTGACCGCTGCTGCTAGGCGACCGGGATCGACAGCGTGAAGGTGCTGCCGCGTCCCGGTTCGCTGCGCACGGTCAGCTGGCCTCCCATGCGTTCCGCCAGCTTCTTCGATATCGCAAGACCGAGTCCCGTGCCCCCGTACCTTCGGCCCGAGCTTTCGTCCACCTGCGTGAACGGCGCGAAGATCCGTTCCAGCTGGTCGGCGCCGATGCCGATGCCGGAGTCGGTGACGTCCAGATGCAGCCAGCGCCGCCCCTTGTCCCCGATGTCGGAACGTCCGGAAAGGCTGATTCCGCCCTCGATCGTGAATTTGGCGGCATTGGCGAGCAGGTTGATGAGGACCTGCTTCAGCCGCGTCGGATCCCCCATCAGCGTCGCGGGCACCGACGGATCCAGGGAGAGTTCGAGCTTCAGGCCTTTTTCGCCGCAGGCGGGACGCACGAAATCCATGGCTTCCTCGCACAGGGCCCGCGTGGTGATTTCCTTCGATTCAAGCTCCACGGACGTGGCGTCCAGCTTGGCGAAATCCAGGATGTCGTTGATGAGGCGCAGCAGGTGCTGTGATGCGTCCAGCACCCGGCTGATGTAGCGCGTCTGCCGCTCGTCCCTGATCTCGCCCTGCAGCAGCTGGCCGAAGCCATAAATGGCATTGAGGGGCGTGCGGATCTCGTGGCTCATCGTCGCGAGGAACTGGTCCTTGGCAATGGAAGCGGCCTCGGCTTTTTCGAGTGCCGCCTGGAGCGCCGTCTCGCGTGCCAGGCTGGATCGCAGGTCCCGGCCGACGGTCACGATCCGCGATTCACCCGGCGTCGGCCCGTCCTGTCGGACGATGTTCAGGCGGAGCGGGATGATCTTGCCGGTTGTGCTGCGCCAGAGGGCCGTCATCTCGACGACACGTTCCCGCAGAACCCGTTGCAGTCCCGCGGCGCCCCGGTCCTTCTCCCACTCGGGGTCGGTGATATCCGAGATCGTCAGACCCACAAGCGGACCTTCCGCGGACAGCCCGAAGGATTTTCGACCCATGCGATTCATGTGGAGGATGTGGCCGTCGAGGTCGGTGATCAGTGCGACATCGACGCCTTCGTCCAAGGCCTGCAGCAGGATCTCGCTCTGGCGGGACAGTGCTTTCGATTCCGTCAGGTCGCGGAAAGCGACGAAGACCCCGGGCCTGCCGTCCAGGTCGATCAATGACAGGGACGCGCCCGCCACGATCGTCTGGCCGTCGGCCCGAAGCAGAAGGATTTCCCTGTTCTCGAGTGGTTCCCTGGAATCCGGCTTCAGCAGCGGCAACAGCGACAGGCCCAGGACGGCAGCGGGTTGCCCGACGAGGTCCTTCCGATCCCAACGCAGGACCGCCAGTGCCGCGGGGTTTGCATCCACAATGCGGCTGTCCTCGCCATCGATGATCAGCATGCTGTTCACGGCCCCCTCGAACAGGGACCGGTACCGGGCCTCCACCCGCAATCGGATCGCTTCCTCCCTGTGCAGCTCGCGTCGATCGATCAGTTCGGAAAGTATGCAGGGCCTGCCACCGATGTTCAGTCGCCGGAACGTGACGCGGAAATCAAGCATCTGGCCGAGCCGGTTCGGTCCCTGCCAATCGAAGCTGTGCAACACACCGGACTCGTGCGTTTCCTTGAAGACGCGGTCCCAGCCCAGGTTCTGGAATACCGGATCAGTCAGGGCATTGATCGATTTGAGCAGGTCGAGCGGGAACTCGATGATTCGGCCAGCGGCGTCGTTGCAATAAATGACCTCTCCGGACGCCGCGAACAGCACCATGCCGTTGCCGGACTCGGACAGCAGCGCCTGTGACTGCTGCAGTTCGCGCAGGCTGGCTTCCCGAGTGGCCTGCTCCAACTCTCGTTCGGCCGACCGCAGGTACACCCAGGCGCCTAACAGGGCGGCCAGCACGGCCGTCAGGCCGAGCAGCGGCGCCTGCCGGCGTTCGGGCAGCAATGCGATATCGGCCGCGACGACAACCTCGGTTCGGGCATCCCACTGTCTCGCCGCGCCCTCGGCGTTGCCCGGATCGGGAGCGGACAGGCTGAGGGTGTGACCGTCGGCGTCCCGCAGTGACAGGTCGAAGTCCAGGGGATAGAGGGTCGGCCTGTAGGCGTCCACCCAGCTGCCGATATCCAGGCGCGCCAGCAGTCGGCGCTGCCCGGGCCGTGCGGGAGACAGCGCCATCAGCTGCCCCCGCGGGGCGTCGGCGGTACGAACGGGGCCGTACCAGCCCTCGTCCTGATCGGCAGCCGTGGACGGCACTTGCCGTAGCGCATCCGTCGGCGCTGTTTCAAGGACCTCCAGCCGCAGGCCGGGGATCTGAAGCTTCAGCGTCGCGAGGGTGGCCAGCGAATCGGGGTGTTGGCCGGACACCGTGAGGATCTGCCGGATCAGGTCCAGATCCCGCTGCAGGCGGTACTGGTACTGGCGGGCTTCTACTGTTGCCATGACGGTTGCTGTCTTCAGGGCGCCGCTGGTGCGCCACTGGATGACGCTGGCCAGCAGCCCGAAAATCGCGCAGCCCACCAGGATGGCGCGCTGCATCGACGAGAGTCGCAGCGTCCGGACTTCTTCCTTCAGGGGCACTTTCGGTGACGCCGGTGAAAGCCGTTCCAGCTGTGACCCCAGCCACTGGAACATCACGAAGTAAGTCACCGTTCCCATCAGGAAATGCACGACGAGCGTCGGATCCGACGAGGCATTTGCGCTGCCATACGCGATTACGGCACAGAAGAGTCCGTTGCCAACCCAGCGGCCCACTCCGGAAGGCTGCGTGGCGCACAACAGTGCGCCGGGCAGTGCCATGACCAGCCACATGTCGGAATGACGGCTCTCCATCAGGATCAGGCCGGACACGGCCACGCAGATCGCATGGAGCCCGACAGCCTGCCAGAGTGCCCGAAGCAGGGGCATGGCGACGACCGCAAACAGGCAGATCAAGGGAAAGCTCACCTGGACGGCCGGCGCTACGCGAGCAGCCCCGAAACCCGGCAGGAAGAGTCCGAACAAGGCCGCGATGCCGAAATAGAGCAACACGCCGCCGGCCAGCCAGCGGACGACTGTGATCCTGGCGTCCAGCGACGGCATGGGGGATCGCAGCGTCGCCAGCCCTCGGTAGAAAGATTCGCTGTAAACCGCCGACAGGAGGATCGTGGCCAGTTCGAAAGGTCGCAGCGGCAGTCCGTCGTGTGGGAGGTACAGGCGCCAGGCGATGCTGGACAGCAGCGCGTACCAGGCCAGCTGGACGGCCGCGGCCGCAAGCCCGGACGGGGTGCGAAGCGATGTCGAAGGACCGAGTTCCTCGTGGACCAGTGCCCGGACGAGTGCCGCGGCGTGCGCCGGCACGGTCATAACCCACAGCAGCCACGGATTGTCGCGGGTCCAGTGGAGCGAGAGGATCACGGCCACGGACAACAGGTAAGCGCCGCTCAAGAGGCTGAACGGTATGCGACTGGGCTTCCGGCCGACCCCTTGCAGCAGGAACAGGATGCCTACCGCGAGCGAGTAGCCGATTGCGTTCCTGACGTTCAGTAAATTCTGAGCCAGGTCGGTATCGCCGACCTTCAGCAGGTTGCGTGCAATGATCAGCACGATATAGATGGCCAGCAGGATGGAGACACCCTGGTAGAGGCGCTCGGCGAGGGGCCGTGGCTTCTGGCCGACTTTCATCGGCCGATCTTGAGGTGACAGCTGCCTGAATGCCAGACCGGAATATCCGATATGGAGGAAAGCCCCGGGACGGCTTCAGGTCAGGAACAGCGTGCCGAGGCCGAGCAGCGTCGCGAAGCCGATGCAGTCCGTGAAGGTCGTCAGGATCACGCCGGCGGACAGGGCAGGGTCGATCGACATCCGGCGCAGGACCAGGGGTACCGTGACGCCCACGATCGCGGCGGCGATGAGGTTCAGGATCGTCGCCGCGCCGATGATCAGGGCGATTTTCCAGACGCCGATCCAGGCGGCGGTCGCCACGCCGACGATGCTGGCCATGAGGATGCCGTTCAGCCCACCGACACCCATCTCGCGGAACAGCAGCCAGCGCGCGTCGTGCCACTGCACCTGGCCGAGGGCGAGGGCGCGGATGATGAGCGTGACGGTTTGGGTGCCAGCGATGCCACCCATCGAGGCGACGATAGGCATCAGCGTGGCCAGTGCCGCCACTTTCTCGATGGTGCCTTCGAAGAGGCTGACGACCCACGAGGCCAGGAAGGCGGTCAGCAGGTTGATGCCGAGCCAGATCGCGCGCCGGCGCGTGGAGGGGATGATGGCCGCGAAGACGTCTTCCTCGTCGCGGAGGCCGGCACCGGCCATGACTTCGTGCGCCGCTTCTTCGGTGATGAGGTCGACGACCTCGTCGATCGTGATGCGGCCGAGCAGGAGCCCTTTT
>JBEEKA010000203.1:0-24760 GCA_041168985.1 Pseudomonadota bacterium
AGGCCTGCTCTTCCGTGCGCTGCGAAAGATTCGTGTTGCCCTGGCTGATCTCGTCCGCGCCCCGGTGCACTTCGCTCGCCGCGTCCTTCACCTGCGAGATGACGCCGGACATGTTGTCGACGAGGCTGTTGATGCCGCCGCCGACGCGGCGGATCAGGCCGTTGCGGCCATCGGTCGGGATGCGCTGCGTGAGGTCACCGCCGTTGGCGGCATCGACGATGCGCTGCATTTCGTCGACGACGCCGGCGACGCCTTCGACCAGAGTATTGATGCCCGATCCAACGGCGCGGCTCAGGCCGTCCTTGCCCGTGAAGTCGAGGCGACGCGAAAGGTCGCCATCGTTCGCTGCCGTCACGAGGCGATCCACCTCGTTGACAATGTCGGCCACGCTGGAGACCAGCGTGTTGAGGCCCTTGGCGATGATCACCTGCGTGGCCGTGCCTTCTTCCTTCACGCGGGCGGAGAGGTCGCCACCAATCACGCCCGTCACGACACGCTGGACTTCCCTTTCGTTCTCGACTTCGTGGGTGCGATCATGCCACTCGACGACCGTACCGAGGCGTTCGCCATTGGCGCCGATCACCGGGTTCGCGATGAAGGCCACCGTGCGGCCACCGACCACGAAGCCGGACTTGTGCGTGCCACGCAGCGACGCGAGCATGCGCTGCTGGTGCGAGGGGTTCTTGTGGAAGACGTCGACGTTCTTGCCGATCAGCTGGCTGGCGTTGAAGTGGGGCATGTCCTTGCGGATGTCATGCTCCAGGTCGACGAACAGCGAACGGGCCGTGCCGTTCATGTACATGATGTTGTTGTCCGCGTCGGCCATCATGATGTTGGCCGAAACAGCCTCGAGGCCGCCGCGCATGCGGGCTGCCTCCAGACCCTTCTCGACGAGCTCGGATTCCTGGTCGCGCATCCGGCTGGTCGCGGCGTCCGCTGCGGCCTGCAGCGAGCCGACGGCATCGGCCAGCTGTCCCCGCGCCTGCTGCGCGAAGGCCAGGGCACCCGCGATCGACAGACCGATCAGCGTGTAAGCCAGTGCCGCATGGTTTTTCGCGACGTCCGTGAAGACGGCGAGCACCAGGGTAATGATGGCGGGCACCAGGGCCACGCCGACCAGGGCGAGCACCTTGCCGGCCACGGCGCCGGGGTCGGAGGCCCCCTGTCCGCCACCGCGCTGCCAGTGAACTGGGGTCGTGTTCATGTCCGATTCTCCGCTGACTGATCAGGTCTCTGTCGCCTGTGCAGGGAGTCTTCGCCCCCTGCCCTGTCTACTCAAGCGCTTACCGGCGCCTGGGTTCACATAATGGGCTTGGGGCAGCGCAGCAAACCAGCGGGCGCCAGCCCCAGTTTCTCGTGCTGTGCGGCAGTTCACAGGATTGTCACATTGTTCTAGGATTCTGGAATCATGGAATCTCAAGATGTGGTGGGCGCTCTGGGGGCGCTGGCACAAGTGTCCCGGCTCGCCGTTTTCCGCGCGCTCGTCGCGGCCGGCGCCGATGGGCTGCAGCCTTCTGCGCTGGCTGCGCATCTCGGCATCCCGCCCAACACCCTGTCCTTCCACCTCAAGGGACTGCTTGCGGCCGGTCTCGTTTCGCAGGAGCGGCAGGGACGCGCCCTGATCTACCGCGCGGACTTCGCGCGGATGCGGAAGCTGCTGGAATTCCTGACCGAAGACTGTTGTGGCGGTGCTGCCTGCGCCGCCAAGCCCACACCTGCGGATGCACCATGACCCGACCGATCAGCGTTCTCTTCCTGTGTACGCACAACTCAGCGCGCAGCATCCTTGGCGAGGTCCTGCTGAATGCCCTCGGCAACGGCCGAATCATTGCGTATTCCGCAGGCAGTTCGCCGCGCGAGAGCGGCAAGCCCAATCCGCTCGCCCTCTCGACGCTGGCCGAAGCCGGATACGACACGTTGGGGCTGCGCAGCAAGAGTTGGGATGAGTTCCTGCGCGCCGACTCACCGCCCATCGATCTCGTCATCACGGTCTGTGGCAACGCCGAGCAGGCCTGCCCGATCTTCCCTGGCGGTCCTGCCTGCGCACATTGGGGATATGACGACCCGAGCGCCGGCGATGCGCCGGACGACTTGAAGGCCATTGCCTTCCGAGAAACCCTCGAACTGATGCGACAGCGCATCGAGGCCTTTGTCGCGCTGCCATCCCTCCAGTGTGATCCGGGACGACACGAACTCGAACAGGCAGCGCGGTCCCTGACGTGAGTCTCTTCGAACGCTTCCTCAGCCTGTGGGTGCTGATCTGCATCGGTACAGGCGTCCTGCTGGGACAACTGTCACCCGGGATCTTCCGCTGGCTGGGCCAGCTTGAATATGCCCGCGTGAACATGCCGGTCGGCCTGCTGATCTGGGTAATGATCATCCCGATGCTCGTGCGCGTGGATTTCGGCGCGCTGCACGAGGTCCGGCGCCACGGCCGCGGCATCGCCGTCACGCTGTTCGTGAACTGGCTCGTGAAGCCCTTTTCGATGGCCTTGCTCGGCTATTTCTTCGTGAAGCAGCTGTTTGCCGGACTGCTGCCGCAAGAACAGCACGACAGCTATATCGCCGGCCTGATCCTGCTCGCCGCCGTACCCTGCACGGCCATGGTCTTCGTATGGAGTCGCCTGACACGCGGCGACCCGATCTTCACGCTGTCGCAGGTCGCGCTCAACGACAGCATCATGGTCTTTGCCTTTGCGCCGCTCACGGGACTGCTGCTCGGCCTGTCGTCGATCACCGTGCCCTGGAACACGCTGGTGACCTCGGTCGTCCTCTACATCGTCGTGCCGGTGATCCTTGCGCAGTGGTGGCGGCGGCGGCTACTGGCGAGTGGACCCGGTAAACTTGAATCGACCCTCGCAAGGCTGGGCCCCTGGTCGATCAGTTCGCTGCTGCTGACGCTGGTGCTGCTCTTCGCATTCCAGGGCGAAGCCATCGTGAAGCAGCCGCTCGTCATCGCGCTCCTCGCCGTGCCGATCCTGATCCAGGTGCTGTTCAATGCCGGCCTGGCCTATGGGCTGAACCGCCTGCTCGGCGAACACCATTCGGTCGCCTGCCCTTCCGCCCTGATCGGCGCCTCGAACTTCTTCGAGCTTGCGGTGGCTGCCGCGATAAGCCTGTTCGGCTTCGAGTCCGGTGCCGCACTCGCAACGGTCGTCGGCGTGCTCATCGAGGTCCCCGCGATGCTGCTCGTCGTGCGTGCAGTGAACGCATCCAAAGGCTGGTACGAAGGCGGGCCAGACCGAAAGCCGGCAACCTGAGGCCTGCAAGGTGGCTTCGCAGCACGCCGGTCAGTCTGCTGACCTGTGCGTCCACACTGGTACCCGGCGTGATGCAACCGAAGGCCGAGTCGGACGCACCCGACTCTATTTCCGTCGCTTCCATCGCGTAATCAGCTGCGCCGCGATCTGCTCATCGAGGACCTGCATGTCCACGAGCCGCAGCGACTTCACCATGTCCAGCGTGGTCGTCTTGTACTTCAGGAAATGCGGCGTCCGGATGTGGGCGTCATAGGCTTCCCGGCTCTCATAGATTTCCAGTATCCGGAACTGCGCCGGGGCGGACTTCTGAAACAGGGGAAGGATCGCCACCACGCCCGGTTCCAGCCTGATGGCCGTCTCCGCCCCTTCCCGCAGCGCGGACAGGTACTCGGCCTGATATTTCGGATCGATCTCGATTTCCGCGATGCGGACCAGGGGCCCTCCCTGCTCGTCGGCCGCCACGGCTTGCTGGCCTGAAAGCAGGATTGCAGCCAACAGGGTCTGTATCGTCTTGCGCATAACGGTGTGTCCTTTTCGTCGCGGCGGAACCGGCATGACTGCCGCATGGATGGCACGGCCTGTCGTCAGGGATGTTCCCGTTGGTAGCGTTTTTCGGCAGCGTGAAGGTGCTCTATCAGGACGTGGGAAAGCAGGTTCGTGCCGATGCCGCCCAGCATCGCCGGGAGCAGATAGAACGCCACCGACAGCTCAGACGCAAAGACCGCGTCGTCCGACAGGGAGGCCGTCGACGGCACCATGCGCTTGATCGCCTGCAACAGGTAGACGTCCACGCCCGCCATGCCGACGAGGGACAGGCCCAGGAGGGAAACGGTCGTCCTGGCGATCGCCCGCTTGAGGAGCAGGATTCCGTAGACCCACGCGGGAACCACGAACGAGAAGGTGATCAGCAGCCAGAATTCCAGCTGGGTGAAGACCGTTTGGCTCAGGTGCGGCACGGAAAGTTGCCTCGAAATGGAATCTCGCTTCCAATGGTGACATTCCTCGACCGGAACGCGGAAGCCTCGAGGTCCTCACTTATGCAATCAGCGCCAACAGTTCCATGACACCCGCGCCCGAGAGCAGCCCGACCTGGCGCACCCTCGCACTTGTAACCCTCGGTTTCGCGGCGCTCGGCGGTCTCGGCCTCCTGCTCGCAATTCCGCCGGGTTTCGCGAGCCCGGTGTTCCCGGCGGCGGGCTTGGCGCTGGCGGTGACCCTTCGTTACGGCTGGCGTGCACTCCCGGCCATCTTCCTGGGCTCGCTGTTGCTCAATTCCGGGGCGGAACTCCTCCAGGGCCATCTTGGCGGCAAGGGGCTTCTCATTGCGGCCGGCATCGGCGCCGGTTCCGCACTCCAGGCCTGGGTCGGTCGCTGCCTGATGCGACGCTGGGCCCCCTGGCAATGGCAAACCCTGGAGAGCGTGGGCGACGTCCTGCGCGTTTTCCTCCTCGGCGGCGGACTGGCCTGCGTGATCTCGGCAACCTGCGGCGTCACGGTCCTGACGCTTGCTGGTGTCGTCGAGGCCGACGCCCATCTCTATTCGTGGTGGATCTGGTACGTCGGCGACACCTTGGGCGTCCTGATTGCCACGCCATTCGTCATCGGCGTGCTCCTGCGGCACGAGTCCGACTGGCCGAGTCGATTGAAGGCCTTGGTCCTGCCTGTCATCGGCACGCTCCTTGTCGCGATCATCACCTTCCTGACCGCGGCACGGTGGGAGACCCACAGCAATCAAAAGGACATTGCGGAGTATGGCGAGGTCCTCGCGTCGAGCTTGAAGAGCCGGTTCCTTGCCCATCGCGAGACCTTGTCCGCCCTCGCCCGGGCGATCGAAGTGAACCCGGACCTCAGCGTACCCAGTTTCAACCATTTTGCCGGTTCTACTTTGCGCGAACAGGCGGACATCTCCGCATTGAGCTTCAACCCCATCGTGACGCAGGAGCGCCGGCCGGATTTCGAGCGCCAGATGTCCCGAAAGTTCTATGACTTCAGCTATCGAATCAGCGAAGTTGATGCGAGGGGCGTGCTGGTTCCCGCCGGCGAACGACCCGAGTACGTACCCGTCGCGTTGATTAGCCCGATAACCGATAACCAGCGGGTGGTCGGATTCGACATCAATGCCGAACGCCGACGGCACGAGGCAATCCAGCGCGCGAGAAGCTCCGGCCAGATCGCCGCAACAGCGCCGATCCCGCTCGTGCAGGACGAGCATCGCGGGAACGGCATCCTGATGCTGATGCCGGTTCACAGCACCGGGCTTGGTCCGGAGCATGGGAAGGTGTTCGGTTACACGGTCGCCGTGCTCCGGATCGGGCCATTGATCGACAGCGCACTTGGGCCGCATCTGGACCGAGGGCTTGTGGTCACCCTCGAGGACCGTGCCGCGGAAGATGCCGATGGATTGCTGTACAGCTCCGATCCCAGGGCTGGCGCACCCGCTGAGGCGCCGATCTGGAACACGACGCTGATGCTCGCGGATCGCGAATGGACCCTGAGCCTGTTCACGACGGTGGAGTACCAGAAGCAGCATCGATCCTGGGTCGCCTGGGTCAGCGGCGTTGTCGGCCTGATTTTCACTGCCCTCCTGCAGTTGTTCCTGCTTGCCATCACGGGCCGCAACGCGATGACGGAGCGGGAGGTGGCCAGGAAGACGCTCGAACTCCGTACGGCCACAGCAGAACTGCGATCCCACCGGGAGAACCTCGAGCAACAGGTCGCCGACCGGACCCACGAACTGGAGCTCGCCAAACAGGCGGCCGAAGCGGCAAACATCGCGAAGAGCACTTTCCTGGCCAACACGAGCCATGAGATCCGCACGCCCATGAATGGCGTGATCGGCATGCTGGAAGTCCTGCGCCGCACGAAGCTGGATGCCGAGCAGACCAAGATGGTCCACGTCATCCATGATTCGGCGCTGACGCAGCTGTCGATCATCAACGACATCCTCGATTTTTCGAAAATCGAAGCCGGGAAGATGGCGCTGGCCATCGAACCGATGTCCCTGCGTGATGTCGTCCGCAATGCCTGCGAACTGATGGGCAGCCTGATCGAACAGAAGCGCCTGCGGCTTTCCTTTGACGTGGACCCGGCCATTCCCCAGGTCGTGCTGGGCGACAACCTGCACGTGAAGCAGATCCTCGCCAACCTCCTGTCCAATGCCATCAAGTTCTCGAGTGGTCTGGACCGACAGGGCGAAGTCGACCTGGGCGCGCGCGTCACGGAACAGGTGGGGGACAGGATCTGGATCGATCTGACGGTTCGAGACAACGGCATTGGCATGGACCCGGAGACGCTCGACCGGCTGTTCGTTCCCTTCGCACAGGCGGACGCCTCATCGACCCGGAGGTTCGGTGGCACGGGACTCGGCCTCATCATCACCCGTCGCCTGACTGAATTGATGGGGGGAAGCATCCGCGTGGAAAGCACGCCGGATCGTGGCAGTTCATTTACGGTGCACCTGCCGTTTGCCGTGGCGCCTGACACGGCAGTCGTGCCGGTATCCGGGGACGATAAGGCCGCTGCGATCGTGCGGCCGCTCCAGAATCGCGAGGAGGCCGCTCGCCTGCGGCGACTGATACTGGTCGTTGAAGACAACGAGACCAACCAGGAAGTCCTCCGCCAGCAATTGAAGATGCTGGGATATCAGACCGACATCGCGCAGGACGGCGTTGAAGCCTGGAAGCTCTGGCACCTCAATCCTTATGGGCTGGTCCTTACCGACCTGCACATGCCGAACATGGATGGACTCCAGCTCGCAGCGGCCATTCGTGACGAAGAGGCCAGGACCTCCGGCGGCCGAGTGCCCATCTTGGCACTCACGGCCAACGCGCTGAGGTCCGAAGCAGATCACTGCCGGGAAGTCGGCATGGACGAGGTCCTCATCAAACCGGCGGTGTTATCGCAGTTGTCCGAGGTACTGAGGAAGTTTCTGCCCAACGTAGGGGACGAAGCGCCGCCGCCACATTCTCCGCCTCTGCACTTCGATTCCGGTGTGCTGACCACCATGGTCGGCGACGACCCGGCCCTCCACAAGCTCCTGCTCGACAAGTACGTGCACAGCGCCCGGGACCAGGTCACGGCCATCCGTGCTTCGGTCGAGACAGCTGATGCCACCGCGGCTGCCGGGCTTGCCCACTCCCTCAAGTCGGCATCGCGCTCGGTTGGAGCGGTCCGCATGGGAGAAGTCTGCGAGCAACTCGAAAGAGCCGGCAGGGCCGGCGATCTGTCGACGCTGAAGACATTGATCCCGGAATTCGAGCTGGTGTTCCAGGACACGCTCGCTGCCATAGCTGGCTGACTGGCCAGTGTCATTCCGCGACCTGGACCGGGATGCGCCGTAGTTCGCCGATCCTGCTCGCCCTGCTGGCCTTGCTGGCTGGCGTCGTGGCCGTGGCGGTGCTCCTGCGGGGCATCTCATGGGCCTCACCGGAGGCGCGCGACTTCATCGTGACGCTGCCCGGCTGGATTCTGGCGCTACTCGTTGGCTTCATTTCGGCCTTGCTGGGTCGCGGTCTGGGACTCGAAATCTGGTGGTCGGCTTTTCTCCTGATCGCGCCCCCTCTGTTCGCGCAACTGTTGCTGCTTGATCTCGGCCCAGGCTGGTACCTCACATCCCTCGCAGTATTGATGCTCGTCTACTGGAGCACGTTCAGCACACGCGTGCCACTGTACCTCGCCGGGCCGAAGGTCCGGTCGGCGCTTCTTACGCTGCTGCCGTCGAGGGACGGCCTGCCATCCGGACAGCGGTTCACGTTCATGGACCTGGGCTGCGGACTCGGAGGCGTCGTGCTGTCGCTCGCCCGTGCGCGTCCCGACGTCTCCTTTTCCGGCGTTGAACTCGCGCCCCTGCCCGCCCTGCTGGGCTGGTGCAGGATGCGACTTTCGGGACTTCGCAATGCACGGGTCTGGCGCGCGAGCCTCTGGAATGTCCCGCTCGACGACGCGGATATCGTCTATGCCTTCCTGTCCCCGGTGCCGATGCCCGCCTTGTGGGACAAAGCCAGCCGCGAAATGAAGGACGGTTCGCTGTTCGTCAGCAACAGTTTCGTGGTGCCGGGCGTGCCGGCGGATCAGGTCATCGACGTCGGGGACGCGCGCGGCAGCCAGCTCCATGTATGGAAAATGGGACAGTCCGTCAGATGCTTCCGCTGACCCGCTCCACCTTTTCCCACACGTCGACGAATGGCGCCGATGATCCAGAACTAGAGCTTCGTCTTTCCATTCCGATCCGGATGCTCGACATACATCTGCACGGCTGCCCTTGTTTGCATGCAGGCGCTCAGTAACTGGCGGTCGCAGCGCCCAGCGTCGCTATCAGCACGATCGCCGCATACAGGACCACCACGCCCCACTGAACGAACTGCCCGCGCGATCTCAGGGACAGCAGTGGCAGCATGGACATGCCGAGGAGCCCAAGGTTGCTCCAGGTCAGCACTGGTTCATCGGCGAACACGTTGTTGGCCACGATGCACCACATCCCGTAAAGGGAGAGCGGAATGAGCGCATGCCTACTTTCCCGGTGCAACGATGCTTCGCCGGCACCCTGGGAGTTCGCGTCGGTCGACGGCAGGATCATTGCCCCCGCTGCGAACAGTAGCAGGGCGCCAGCCACCAACAGGAAGAAGCCACCCAGCGTCCACGTCCGAACGAGGTGGACGAGGTCGTACGATGCCCACCAGAACATGAGCTGGCTGAAGAAGATCGTAACGGCCCATGCGAAAGCCAGCCCGTTGCGACGGAAGGTCTCGCGGGATCGGATCAAATGGATCGCTGCGGTTAGCAGTTGCGTGATTCCGATGCCGAGAATCAGCGACACCGCGATAGTGATGAAATCGAAGGCTGACATGGTAATCCCCCCGTTTGTAACGGGGATCAGAAGTGGAATACGGTCATGCGGCCATCGCCAGCTTCTGCCTGGGTGTGATGCCGCCTAGGGCCATATTCGGTCTTTCGTTGTTGTACGTCCACAGTCAGCGCGTGGCGGCGTCCTGCACTTCTTCGATCGATCCGAACAGGGACTGTGAGAGCCAGTCGTAACGCACTGTCCTGTTGAACCGCTCGACGTAGGCGTTCTGCTGCGGTTTTCCGGGCTGGATATATTCGATCCGGATGCCCCGACGCTGTGACCACTCCTGTATGGCTCCGCTCAGGTATTCAGGTCCGTTGTCGCAGCGGATCGCTTGGGCCGGCCTCGCCATTCGATGATCTGGTCCAGTGACCTGATGACCCGTGCAGCCGGCAGCGACAGATCGACCTCGATCCCAAGCCCTTCTCGGTTGTAGTCGTCCAGCACGTTGAACAGCCGGAACGAGCGCCCGTCATCCAGACAGTCGTGCATGAAGTCCATCGACCAGACCTGGTTGATCGCCTCAGGGACCGCCAGCGGCTGCGGCACCTCGCGCACCAGTCGCCGCTTGGGCTTGATCCGCAGGTTGAGCTCCAGAAGCCTGTAAATCCGATATACGCGCTTGTGGTTCCACACGAAGCCCTTCACGTTGCGCAGGAACAGGAAGCACAGGCCGAAGCCCCAGTTGCGCTGGTTGTGCGTCAGCCGAACCAACCAGTCCGCAATCCGCTCGTTCTCGCCAGAGAGCTTCGGCACGTACCGGTAGCAGGTCTGGCTCACGCCAAACAGCCGGCACGCATGATTGATGCTCTGGCGACGTTCCTTGACTGCCCAGGTGGCCATCTCGCGTCGCTGAGATGGCCTCACCATTTTTTTGAAAGGGCTTCCTTCAGGATCGAAGCGTCCATCTGAGCCTCGGCGTACATCTTCTTGAGACGCCGGTTCTCCTCCTCGAGCTCCTTCACGCGGGACATCATCGAGACGTCCATCCCGCCGTACTTCGAGCGCCACTTGTAGAACGTGGCCGAGCTCACACCGGCCTCCGCGCGCTTCAGGTACCCAATGATCTGACTGTCGCTGAACTTCGATTTCTTCACGGGAATCTCCTCGGCAAACATTACGAGAAAATTCCACTTCTGACCTCAGCTAGTTTTCGGGGGGATTACCGCTCCTCTTTGGAAATTCGGGCGTTTCTAAAACCCCTTCCGAGCGTGCCTAACTGCCTCGTGGCGAATCAAGAACTTAGCGATGCCGATCTTTGCAAAACTTACCGTTCCTAAAACTAGAGATTTAGTACGACCGCTGGCGCAGACTCCCAGCCCCGCCCGACGTTTAAAAGTTTGAACGCAGCAGCTCGCCTCCTCACCTAGCTCACCTTCTGAGCCTGTCGCTCCCTACGCTGCCAGTTTCGTTTTCTCCACTACGATCCGCGAGCGCCTAAAGCAGTAGAGCAAACAAGGCGCCAAGAGGAACGCAGTCGCTGGCTCGGGCACGCTGACGCCATCCACAGTTACATCAATTAGCCGCGCACCGTAGTCTACCCATGACTTCCCATCCGAATAGACGGGCAAGCCATCGACAAAGCCATAGGTGCCGTACGACTCGTTGAAGTAGACGGACTCTCCACTGGCAATGAATGACCTGTAGTAGTCCAGCAAGGCGTTGCTGTCGAAGGCATAGTCGGAACTACCATCACCATTTCTCGGCGCCAATCTTCGGGTTGCCCGAAGTTCAATATGGTAATCGGCGTAGTTGGTTCCGTCGGTGTAGAAAGCATTCGCCTGTGCTGCAGCGTCTTCGATAAAGTTTGTCGGGTAGTCACTTACGTTTGGGAAGACATATGAGGCGGAGAACTGACCGTATGCGCCACCATATGGATCATTGGTAACTAACGAAGTGATCGGCGAGGACCAGGTCGTCCCCATCACCCCTCCAAACTGGGTGATTGTTGTCGATCCGTAGTCAATGACCGAGCGTTGGTCGATATTGAACGTGTAAGACGTGATCCCAGTGATCGGCGCGGTGGAGACGTAGGAATTTGTTACGTAGTCGTAGTAGCTGCCAACACTGATCGCAGCTTTCACAGTGACAGAAGTGGCACTCGCAGCAGACGCGAGCAAACTGCCGAGGATCGTCGCAGCTAAATATTTTCCAAACCGAAAGGTCGCCACGTACTTTTTCTCTGGTTGGCTGCGGGTCAATGGAACATCGCAGCAATTTTCAGACCAAGTTCGAAATATCGAGTCTCATCAGACTGTTGGCGCTGGCACCGTATATCGAGGCTGCCTAGCCGTAAATATTTTCGACACCGACATCAGGGAGCGCCGCCAGATTCTGTAACGTCTGCCGCGCAGGTGTCGCGCTGGGCAGGCGCGTGGAATCCGCCTGTGTATGTTGAAACCTTCAACTCACCTCTCTGGCGGACTCACCACGATCTTCCTGATCCAGAACCGTATAGGGGCTGACCGTCTCAGATCGTGAGCCTTCCGTTTCTTGTAGACCGAGAAAACAGCAATCGGGGGTTTCTTACTGCCTTAGGAGTGACGCACCATTTCGGCTCGACGCTGTACACGGTGACTCCGCCAGGATTCCAGCGCCAGCATTCCTAAGGTCGAAATTAGACCGATAGCCATCGGGAAGAATGCTACCGAGATACCATCCAAATCGAGCTTCCCGCCGAAGACGTCGATAAGGACGAGGATCCAGACGAGGTATGTGGACGAGACTGCACCAGCCAGGGCGATAACGACATTTCTCTGCACGACCCTTCGCATTTTTTTGGTCAGCCAACGACATGCGAACCCCGTCGCCAGCGCCGCTGGAATTCCGAGCAAATAAAGGATTGCCGAATAGGCGGCGAACTTGGGGAGCAACGGTTTTCCAAAGAGCCCAGAACCCATAAAGGTTATCGGGGACACAGCAATCACCCCGACCAACGGACCAATGAAGGTCCAACGCAGAATCTGCCGCCCAGCTGGATTCCCTCTCTGCGCCGCACCTCCTTCGGCATTTGGTAACGCGACCGCTCTGATCCCGTCTTTTTTCAGAAGGCTGCGAATTTGATCACCCTTCTCCGCTGGAAAGGGCGTCCTGGAGAGATGGTTTACGGCGATCACTGGCACGCTCACGGTCCCGACTTCAGGATGCTCGTATTCGATTGAAAATCACTTCGCTTTTGCACTCTTGTTGTAGACGAACGACGTCGCTTCGCCAACCTTCTTTACACAATCCTCATTGATTGAGTCCTGCAGCATCCTGTACGCAGAGGGACATTCCTCCGCGTTTCCATACGCAACTATCAACGAGGGACATACTGTCGGAACTGTGAATTCCCAGAAGAATTGTCGGGACGCAGCGGATATATCCACTGTCCGCGCTGC
The DNA here is from genome assembly GCA_041168985.1 of Pseudomonadota bacterium. Lineage (GTDB taxonomy): Bacteria > Pseudomonadota > Gammaproteobacteria > Steroidobacterales > Steroidobacteraceae > ZC4RG30. The sequence goes on from JBEEKA010000203.1 coordinate 12,486, forward strand.
ACCCAGAAGGTCAGCAAGCTGGCTTACGTCCTTCGAGCACGCAAGGTAGGCGTTGGTGTATACGGCGAGCGGTACGTCCTCAAGATCTGGAAACAATAGCTCCTTCACATCGGAAGGAATCCCCTTGAGCCGTTTTTGAAGCGTTGACTCGAACTCGTTGCCCAGAATCGACATACCCCAATTTGCGGCGTAGAGATTCGCGACGGACGGCGCCTTGAAATCTAGTTCGACGCTGCGCTCATTTTCGATCGACTTGTCCGCGTCGCTCCCATTCAGCCCAACGACCAATACCGTTCGTTTGCGATGGATGTTCAGGAGGCTGTCGAAGGAGCTATCAAATACTCGCCCATTTATGCTGCTTAGCCCGTGCTTACGCAGAGCGTTCTTTGCTTTCGCGAATAGTTCCTCGCGCTTTTGCTGGAGGTCAGACTCGGAAGGGGTGGGCATACTGTTCTTGTGCTAGCGAGACCTCTCAATCCTACCGCTCAACACCATGTAACGGTTACACACCGCCACATCCGCACCTCTCACCCTTCCCTCGGATACACCACGATCTTCCTGATCCACCACGTCATAGGCGCTGACCGTCTCAGATCGTGAGCCTTGCGCTTCTTGTAGACCGAGAACACGACATTTGCGCCCAGGGCAGCACCCCGCGCACCCCTCCAGCCTTCACGCGCCAGCAGCTTGGCAATCTCCTTGAAGCTCATGCCCTGCACGTCCCGCAGCTCGATCACTCGATCTGACAGGGGAAGCTGGGCTTCGGGGTAGTCGAAAGGAAGCAGCCGCTGGGTGCGGAAAATCGCGGTGAAGCTGACGCTGCCTGGATTGAGCTCGGCATCGCCCATGAACACGACAGGGTCGTAGTGGGGCGAGAAAGGGGGCGGACACTCACCGTCCGTACCCCCTAGCAGAACTATTCCACCGTCACCGACTTCGCGAGGTTCCTCGGCTGGTCCACGTCCGTCCCGCGCAGGATGGCGACGTGGTACGACAGCAGCTGCAGCGGGATCGTGTACACGACCGGCGCCTGGAAATAGCTGACGTGCTTGGGCAGGTGGATGACGTGCACGCCGTCGGAGGATTCGATGCCGGAATCCGGGTCGGCGAACACGTACAGTTCGCCGCCGCGGGCGCGGACTTCCATCAGGTTGGACTTCAGCTTTTCGAGCAGGTCGTTGTTCGGCGCGACGGCGATGACGGGCATGTCCTCGTCGACGAGCGCGAGCGGCCCGTGCTTCAGCTCGCCGGCGGCATAGGCCTCGGCGTGGATGTACGAGATTTCCTTGAGCTTCAGGGAGCCTTCCATCGCGATGGGGTGCAGGGCGCCGCGACCGAGGAACAGGGCGTGGTGTTTGTCGACGAAACGCTTGGCCAGTTCCTGGATCACCGGGTCCAGCGCCAGCGTCTTCTCGATGATGCCGGGGAGCTCGATGAGCCGCTGGACGAGCATGCGCTCGCGTTCGGCATCGGAACCGTGGTTCTTGGCCAGCGCAACGACAAGCAGGGACAGCGCGGTGATCTGGGTGGTGAAGGCCTTCGTCGACGCAACGCCGATTTCCGGGCCGGCGCGCGTCAGCATGACGAGGTCCGACTCGCGGACCAGCGAGCTTTCGGGCACGTTGCAGATGGCCAGCGTCGCGAGGTATCCGCCCTGCTTCGCAAGGCGCAGCGCGGCGAGCGTATCGGCGGTTTCGCCGGACTGGCTGATCGTGACGAACAACGCATTGCGCGGCACGACGGCATTGCGATACCGGTATTCGCTCGCGATCTCCACCTGGCAGGGGATGCGGCAGATCTGCTCGATGAAGTATTGGGCGACGACGCCGGAGTGGTAACTGGTGCCGCAGGCGACGATGCGCACGTGCTCGATCTGCGGGAATAGCTGCGCGGCCTTGTGGCCGAAGGCCGCTTCCAGCAGGCGGCCATTGGCGACACGCTCGGCCAGCGTGTCGGCGACGGCGCGCGGCTGCTCGTGGATCTCCTTGAGCATGAAGTGCGCGTACTGGCCCTTCTCGGCGGCGTCGGCGGACAACTCGCTCTGGCGCACCTCGCGGTCGACGGTCTTTCCCTCAGCGTCCAACACCTTCATCGAGTCGCGACGGATCTCCGCGATGTCGCCCTCCTCGAGGAACGCGAAATGGCGCGTGACCGGCAGCAGCGCCGACACGTCGGAGGCCACGTAATGACCGTCCTTCGCGATGCCGATGACGACGGGGCAGCCCATCCGCGCGAGGATCAGCCGTTCCGGGTCCGACTCGCTCAGCACGACGAGCGCATAGGCCCCTTCGAGTTCGGCGACGGTCGCGCGCACGGCCTTGAAGAGGTCCTTGTGCACGCCCATGTGGTGGTGGATGCGGTGCGCGATGACTTCGGTGTCGGTCTCTGACGTGAACTCGTAGCCCTGCGCCTTGAGCTCGGCACGCAGTTCGTCGTGGTTCTCGATGATGCCGTTGTGGACGATGGCGAGGCCATCGCGCGAGATGTGCGGGTGTGCGTTGCGCTCGCTCGGCACGCCATGCGTGGCCCAGCGCGTGTGGGCGATGCCGACGTGGCCGGTGGTGGGGTGCTCGTCGAGCGCTTCCTGCAGGAACTTCACCTTGCCGACGGTACGCAGCCGCGCGAGCTTGCTGTCATCGCGCAGGACGGCGAGGCCGGCGGAGTCATATCCGCGGTATTCCAGCCTGCGCAGGCCCTCCATCAGCACGGGGACCACGTCGCGGCTGGCTACGGCTCCAACGATTCCACACATCGGTTACGGTCTCCGCGTTTACTTGTTCTTCACGGGACGTTTCCAGCCCGGAAGGGTCAACTGTTTCGCCCGCGCCAGCGTGAGCTGGTCGGCCGGGGCATCCTTGGTCAGCGTCGTGCCGGCTCCGATGGTGGCGCCTGCGCCGACGGTGACGGGCGCGACCAGCATCGATCCGGAACCGATGAAGGCGCCTGCGCCGATCACGGTGCGGTACTTGTTCACGCCGTCGTAATTGCAGGTGATCGTGCCCGCGCCGACGTTCACACCCGAGCCGACATCGGTGTCGCCCAGGTAGGTCAGGTGATTGGCCTTGGCGCCGGCACCAAGCCGGCTGTTCTTCACCTCGACGTAGTTGCCGACGTGCGCGTCCGCACCGAGCACGGCGCCGGGCCGCAGGCGGGCGAAGGGACCGATCCGGCAGTTCGGACCGACGACGGCCTTCTCGAAATTGCAGTGGCTGAAGACCTGTGTGTCCGCCTCGATCGTCACGTCGCGCAGCACGCAGTTCGGACCGATGCTGACGCGGTCTCCCAGCACGACATCGCCTTCGAACACGGCGTTGATGTCGATGAAGACGTCGCGTCCGACCGTGAGCGTGCCGCGCTGGTCGAAGCGTGCGGGATCCGCGAGCCGGGCGCCGGCGCGCATGGCCTCTTCCGCGCACTGGCGGCGGAACACGCCTTCGAGGTATGCCAGCTGCAGGCGGTCGTTGACGCCCAGCACTTCGCTTTCGCTCGCAGCCACGAGCGGCGCGACTGACCTGCCGTCGGCCACCGTCATGGCGATCACGTCGGTCAGGTAGTACTCGCCCTGGGCGTTGTCGTTGCGCAGGGCACCGAGGTAACGGCGCAGGTCGCCTGCGCGCAGCGCCATGACGCCTGTGTTGCCCTCACGCACGGCGCGCTGTTCGACGGTCGCATCCTTGTGTTCGACGATGGCGCGCACGGTGCCGGCTTCGTCGCGCAGGATGCGTCCATAGCCCGTGGGGTCGTCGAGCATGACCGTCAGCAGCGCCAGCGATCCGCCGGCAGCCAGCTTCACGAGTTCGCGCAGCGTGTCCGCCCGGACGAGCGGCACGTCGCCATACAGCACCAGGACGAGATGGTCGTCCGGCACGGCGGGCATGGCCTGCGCCATCGCGTGGCCGGTGCCTTTCTGTTCGGCCTGCAGGGCCCAGCCGAGCGACTCGTGTCGCATGGCCGCCTGCACCTGTTCCCCGCCGTGGCCGTAGACCACGTGGATCGCGGCGGGCGAAAGCGCCCGGGCCGTGTCGATGACGCGCTGGAGCAGCGGCTTGCCGGCCAGGGGCTGCAGCACCTTGGGAAGGTCGGAGCGCATGCGTTTTCCCTGGCCCGCGGCCAGGATGACGACGCTCAGGGGTGGTGTCTGGTTCAGGTTCATGTTGGCAGGCAAGGTATCAGCGGTCGATTATGTCAGCTGGGAGTTGGCTCACAGCTTCGCGCTGCAGGACCCGGGTCATGACGAAGTGCGGGCCGATGGGCGCGATCTCCAATTCGTCACCCTGGGTCTCGAAGCCCATGCGCAGGTAGAAGCCGAGCGCGGCCACCCGGGCGTTGCACCAGAGCAGGTCCCCTCCCTGGCTCCTGATGTGATCGAAGCAGGCTTCGAGCAGCGCGCGGCCGAGGCCCCGGCCCCGGACGGCGGGAACCGTGGCCATGCCTCGCAGGCGCCACTGGCCGCTTTCGACGCTGCCGCAAGGGTCGCTGCCTGCCGGCATCGGTTCGCGACAGACGGACGCGATGCCGACCAGGCGTTCGCCCTCGAAGGCCCCGGCGTGCAGGGTTTCGGCGGCGTCATCGCCGGCATACACGAGTCTTTCCGGCGGATCGAAAGGCCGCAGCACGTCGTGCCGCAGCTGCCGGACTTCGGCAGGCGTGATGGGCCGCACCCGGCCCGGCCGATCCATCAGGGGGCGCGTCCGAGGATGTAGTCGTAATAGTCGCTGTTGCCCACGTGGAACATGCGCTCGCCGACCTTTTCGAACTTCATGCGCTCGTAGAACCGCAGGGCCTGGTCATTCCGGGAATACACCCCGAGCAGCAGCCGGGCACAGCCGGAGGCTTTCGCGTAGCGCATGCAGACCTGCATGAGCTGCCGGCCGTTGCCCGCACCCTGGAAGCGGCTGAGCAGGTAGATGCGGCGGATCTCCCAGTCCTGGGGATCCGGATCCTTGACCGGCAGGTCGGGCGTGCCCATGACGAGGTAGCCGACGGGTGCACCGCCGTGGCTGGCTTCCACGAGCCAGATCACGGTCCGCCCGTCGTCGAGCCAGGACTGGTAGACGTCGGTGGAATGCTTGGTCTCGCAGTGCGCGACGATGTCCTCGACCGGCAGGATGCCCGCATAGGATTCGAGGAACGTGGCCTTCCCGACCATCGACAGCCGCTCCGCATCGTCCGGCTTCGCGATCCGGATGCTGACGGGCGGCGGGGCGTCCCGCTGCTTCAGGATGTCGTGCCGAAGCATGTCCTGTTCCTCAAAGCCCCATTGCCGACAGGCCCGGGTGGTCATCGGGACGACGACCCAGCGGCCACAGGAAACGACGCTCCGCCGCGGCGATCGGCAGGTCGTTGATGCTCGCATAGCGACGCTGCATCAGTCCCTGTCCATCGAACTCCCAGTTCTCGTTGCCGTAGCTGCGGAACCAGCTGCCCGAATCGTCATGCCACTCGTAGGCGAAGCGGACGGCAATGCGGTTGTCCTGCCAGGCCCAGACTTCCTTCACGAGCCGGTAATCCAGTTCGCGGGCCCACTTGCGCAGGAGGAACTGCGTGATCGCATCACGGCCGCGGAAGAACTCGGCGCGGTTGCGCCACTCGCTGTCTTCCGTGTACGCCAGCGCCACGCGATGCGGGTCGCGCGTGTTCCAAGCATCCTCGGCCATGCGCGCTTTCTGCGCAGCCGTCGTGGCTTCGAACGGGGGAAACGGCGGACGTGCCGGCGTGCTCATGGCGGGGCTCCTTGGTTCAACGTCGCGGGCCGCGTCGGCGGTCCGGGTCCGGGGCATACATCGGGTTGTGCAGCATGGTCTGCTCCGCGGCGATGCGCGATGCCGGAGGCGCTTCGCCCTCGGCTGCGGCGGCAAGGATCGCGTCGAAGCGCTCCTGCAGGCCTTCGCGGAATTCCGCATGCGGCAGGATGAAGAGGTCGTTCGATCGCACGCCGCGCAAGGCCTGCTGGCCTGCCTCGAGGGGATCCATGCCGGGAGGACGCGGTCGCGCTGCATCGCCTGGCGGCAGGTTCGTGTGCACGAGCCCCGGACAGAACACGGAGACACCGATGTCCTCGCCGTCGAGTTCCGTGCGCAGGGACTCCATCAGCCCGATGACCGACGCCTTGCACATGTTGTAGAGGCCGTTGTTCCCGACCGGCAGCAGGCCACTCATCGAGGAGGTGGCAAGCAGGTGCGCCGGTTCTTCCTGCGCCAGCATGCGGGGCAGGTAGGTGTGGACACCGGCAAAGACACTGCCCAGGTTCTGCGAGAGGGCCTGGTCCCAGTCTCGGTAGGCCGCGCGCACCAGCCCCGTGGCGGGGGCCACGCTGGCGTTGATGCACAGCAGGTTGACGGGTCCGTGGTGTTTCTCGACGTCTTCCGCCAGACGCGGCCAGGCCTCGCGATCGTTCATGTCGAGGCGCATCGGCATGATGTGGGTGCGCGGCGTGTCGCGGAAGAAGTTCATCGCGTTGGCCAGCGCCTCGTCCTGCGCCGAGGTGATGACGACGCGCATGCCGGCCGCGACGAAGGCGCGGGCCATGCCGAGGCCGATGCCGCCGGCGCCTCCGGCCACCAGCGCCAGTCGGCCGCCGACGTCAGCGAGGGGAGCGGACTGCGGGGGAGCGGATGGCGCCCCGGCAGCGACCGGAAGGGCCGTCGCGGCCGCCACCCAGGCAGCTCCGGTCAACAAGCGGCGACGGTCGGGCCGCACAGCCTCCGGGGACGCGTCCAGCAGGGGGTCGGGCTTCACGAGGCGGTCCTTGGCGTCAACGAAAGGAAACAGTCCCCGCATTGTGCAGCAGCGCCGCAAGCCGCGCATCGTCGAGCGCAGCAGGTATGTCCAGCTGGAAGGCCTCGTCCAGCAGCCTGCGCAACGCGGTCGGCGATTCGATGCGGCGACTCTCGGCCGGCGCGTCGAGCGGCCGCCAGGTGTATTCGCCCTGCCGGTACGCGTGCCGGCCCGACTCGACCACGCGCGCCAGGATGAGCGAGGTCGCGAACGGCGACTGCGGGTGCGTGGCGAGGTACCAGTTCGCGTAGCCGTAATCCACGGGCTGCTGCGGCGTTAGATCGAAGCGGTACAGCGCCACGGGCCCCTGCGGCAGCAGGGCTTCGAGCTGCCATTCCGCGCCGATCTGGCGCAGGCGGAAGCGCCCGTGAGGCGTGTCCTGTTCGATTTCAGCGCGCAGCCGCAGCGGCGCCGTGGCGGTGAGGCCGCCGAACCCGACATCGACCAACTGCTCGCCTTCTTCCGTGCCCACGAGCAGCAACATATGGCTGCGGCCGGGACGCGCCCTGGCGGGCTGCTGCCAGAGCACCCGCGCAGCCAGTGCCGTCACGCTGAAGCCGATCGCCTCCAGTACGGTCCACAACAGGCGGTTGTGCTCGAAACACCAGCCGCCACGGCGACTGCGCAGCAGTTTGCGCTCGATGTCGGCCAGGTCCAGCGAGGGCGCCTCGCCACCGAGGGCGGCGAGGTTTTCGAAGGGAATCGACAGCGGATGCCGGCGATGGATGTCGCGCAACACCGATGGCGTCGGCGCGAAAGGGCCTTTGAAACCGATCCGCGCAGCGTAGAGGTCGAGGTCCGGCCGCTCCACGCGGGGGCGTCAGGCCTGAACGCCGAAGAAGTGCCCGACGATGCCGGTCGTGGCCATGGCCGCGACGCCCCAGAACGCCACGCGCAGGGCGCCCCGCCACAGCGGCGCGCCGCCAATCCGCGCCGCGAACGCGCCCAGCGCCAGCAGCAGCAGCAAGGTGCCGCCAAAGATGACTTGCGTGGTCCGGGCGCCGGGCACGGCAAGCGCCATGACCAGCGGCGGAACGGCGCCCACCGCAAAAGAAGCGGCGGAAGCCAGGGCGGCGGTCATCGGTCTCGCGCGAGAGAGGTCGGTAATGCCCAGTTCATCCCGCGCGTGCGCACCCAGTGCATCGTGGGCCGTGAGCTGGGTCGCCACCTGGTCCGCGAGTTCGGGCGTGAGGCCGCGCGCGACGTAGATGCCAGCGAGTTCGCGGTGCTCGGCTTCAGGTGCCGTGGCCAGTTCGCGGCGCTCCCGCGCCAGATCGGCCTGCTCGATGTCGGACTGCGAGCTCACCGACACATATTCGCCGGCCGCCATCGACAGCGAACCGCCGACCAGGCCGGCAAGGCCCGCAAGAAGGACGTTCCCGGCATCGGCGTTCGCGGCCGCAACGCCGACGATCAGGCTCGAGGTGGAAATCAGTCCGTCGTTGGCGCCCAGAACGGCTGCACGCAGCCAGCCCATGCGCTCGACGCGATGGCCTTCGTGATGGTGTTTCATGTGCCCAATCGTAGCGTCGTCCGCTAGATTTGCCAAAAATGCCTAAATTTGTCGCCAATTGCCGCAATAAGCTGCGAAATGTACCTACAACGACCCCGCCTTCCATGTGGAGTGGACCAGAAAGCGTCGCACCAGGGTCTTCACGGACTCGCTGCCGCAGCCTTCGGACTGCACCAGAGCATGGGTTTTTGCCTTGATCTCCAGCGAACGTGTCGCCAACGCGGCGGAAATTTCCTTATTCGTGGCATCCGGGCGCCGACTGCCCATTTCCCGGGTTGCCTGCATCGACACCCATTGGAAGTTCGACAGGAAGCGCAGCGTCAGCGCATCGCCCGGCTCCACGCACCGCGTGGCGGCCGCCCCGGAGGACACGAACTGGTCGAAGAGACCGAGGATATCTCCAGGCTCGGCCGTGACGTCGAGGTCGCCGGCCACCGTCGGCCCGGCCAGGAACAGTCCGGCCAGCGCGGCGGAGAGTGCGCCCGAGCGGTTTGACATGGACGGCCCTGCAGTATCGGCGCGGACTGGAATGCCCGCCCGGCCACCATACGCCGGAACCAATCACCGCGCGATGCGGTCAACTGAGTAAAGTGCGCTCGACTGTCCCGGCGGTGTCGTGGATATCACTGACTGGCCGCTGCGGAAACGCTTGGCATAAAGTCGGCCGCACACCTACATCCCGGTTCGCGTTTTTTTGGGGGCTTGCTCGCAGCCATGTTTACCGGTCGCCATATCCTGGCCCGCCTTGTCGGCGCCGCCGTCATCGGCAGTGCCTCACTACCCACCCTGGCCGCGGACAGTGCCGCTGCGGCGCATGACACCTCCGCGGATGCGAACTGGGCTTTCTTCGGCGAGTACTGCCAGAAGTGCCATAACGCCGAGGACTGGGCGGGCGGCGTCGCCTTCGACATCCTCGGACCCGGCGACATCCCGTCGCAGACCGACGTGATGGAAAAGGTCGTCCGCAAGATGCGCGGGCAGATGATGCCGCCGGGCGGCAACAAGATGCCCAGCAAGGAAGCTTCGGCGCAGTTCGTGAAGTGGATGGAGTCCACGCTCGACACGGTGGGCAAGGCACATCCGGACCCGGGCCGCGTGGGCCTGCACCGGCTGAACCGCAAGGAATACGCCAACGCGGTGAAGGACCTGCTGAACCTCGACATCGACCCGTCGACCCTGTTGCCGCGCGACGAACCGCGGGAAGGTTTCGACAACGTGGCGCTCGCGCTGCAGGTCACGCCGTCCTTCCTCGACCAGTACATTTCCGCCGCACGCAGCGTCGCGGTCATGGCGATGGGCAACAAGGACGCGCAGCCGGGCGGCACGACGTACCGCGCTAAGAACCCGAGCACGCAGATCTTCCACGAGCGCGGACTGCCACTGGGCACGCGTGGCGGCATCGCGGCCAGCCACAACTTCCCGGCCGACGGCGAGTACGTGCTGAACATCGCCAACATGGCGCAGGCCCTGTGGGTCTACAACATGGAGTTCGAGAACCACCTCGTGGTCACGCTCGACGGCGAACTCGTCTACGAGACGACGATCGGCGGCGAGACGGACATGAAGGCGATCGACCAGCAGCAGGATCCTGCGGTCGACGCCATCAACAAGCGACTGAAGAACATCCGCTTCAAGGCGAAGGCCGGCGTGCACCAGCTGGCCGTCGCCTTCCGCCACCGCACGTTCGCGGAATCCGAGGATCGCCTGCAGATGCACGTGCCGGGCGGTGGCCAGGACCGCATCCTGCGCGTGAACTCCTTCGAGGTCCGCGGCCCTTACAACGCAACGGGCGTGAGCCGCACCGCGAGCCGCGACCACATCTTCCGCGCCTGCTACCCCGCCGGGACCGGAGAGGAAGACGCCTGCGCCACGCGCATCCTGTCGGACCTCGCCAAGCGCGCCTTCCGCCGCCCGGTCAACGACGAGGACCTCAAGCCGCTGCTGGCCTTCTACCAGGCGGGCCGCAAGGCCTCGGACTTCGATGGCGGCATCCGCCGCGCGATCACCGCGGTGCTCGCGCATCCGGACTTCCTCTATCGCAACGACGAGCCGGCCACGCCCGTCGAACCGGGCCAGATCTACGCGCTGTCGGACCTGCAGATCGCGTCGCGGCTGTCGTTCTTCCTGTGGGCCAGCATCCCGGACAACGAGCTGCTGGACGCCGCCGCCGCCGGCAGGCTGCGCGACCGCGCGGAACTGCAGAAGCAGGTCCGGCGCATGCTGGCGGATCCGCGCGCGAAATCGCTCGCGACGAACTTCGGCGCACAGTGGCTGGGGCTGTCGAAGCTCGCCGAGATCAACCCGGAGCCGTCGCTGTTCCCCTATGCCAGCGGCGCCGGCGACCTGCGCGAGGATTTCCAGACGGAAATCGCGCTGTTCATGGATGACATCTTCCGCGGTGACAGGAGCGTCATGGACCTCGTGTCCTCGCAGTACAGCTTCGTGAACGAACGCCTCGCGCTCCACTACGACATCAACTCGGTCCGGGGCGACCAGTTCCGCAAGGTCGAGCTGAAGGATTCCACGCGCTGGGGGCTGCTGGGCAAGGGCGGCGTGCTGATGGTCAGCTCCTACCCGAACCGCACTTCGCCGGTGCTTCGCGGCAATTACGTGCTCGAACGCATCATGGGCACGCCGCCGCCGATCCCGCCGCCGGGCGTCGCCCCGCTCGAGCAGAGCGCGGCCGGCGCGAAGAAGGTCATGACGGTGCGCGAGATGCTGGAAACGCACCGCCAGAAGCCGCAGTGCTTCAGCTGCCACGTGGCGCTGGACCCCCTGGGCTTTGTGCTGGAAGGCTTCGACGCGGTCGGCAAGAAGCGCCCGATGGACCGGTATGCGCGCACCCAGATCGACACGCTCGGCACGCTGCCGGATGGCTCGATCGTCCGCGACCCGGACGACCTGCGCAAGGCGCTGCTCGCGAACCCCACGCAGTTCATGCAGAACTTCACGGAGCGCATGATGATCTACGGGCTCGGCCGCGTGGTGGAAGCCCATGACATGCCCACGGTGCGCGACATCGTGCGCAACTCCGCCGCGGACAACTACCGGTTTTCGACGCTGGTCATTAACTTCATCACCAGTGACGCATTCCAGAAGGCGCGCATGCCGGTTCAGCCCGCAGCACAGCCCGTGATCAAGCAGGCCGCGCTGACGCGGTAAGGCAGGACCCGATGTTCATCACCAGGAAACACCTCTCCCGCCGCACGGTCCTCCGGGGCCTGGGCGTATCCGTCTCGCTGCCTCTGCTCGACGCGATGATTCCCGCGTCGACCGCCCTGGCCGAGACGGCCGCGAAACCCACGCCCCGCATGGGCTTCGTGTACTTCCCGCACGGCGCGATCATGAAGGCGTGGTCGCCGACGGAGACCGGCACCGACTACACCGCGTCGCCGATCCTCAAGCCGCTCGAACCCTTCCGCTCGCAGATGACGATCGTCAGCGGCCTGCGCAACAAGGGCGGTGAAAGCTCGGACCCGCACGGCATCATGGCCGGGACCTGGCTGTCCTGCTTCGGCATCAAGAACCGCGAGGACGACCGGGGCACGACAGCCGACCAATTGGCCGCGCGCCACTTCGGCAAGGACACGCCGCTGCCTTCGATGGAACTGACCGGCGAAGGTGGCAACGCGACCTGCGGACAGGGCAACACCGGCTGCGGCTTCGGCAGCACCACGTCCTTCCGCACGCCGTTCCAGCCGCTGCCGATGGAGGACAACCCGCGCAAGGTGTTCTACCAGCTGTTCGGACAGGGCGACACGGGGAAGGAACGCAGGGAAATCCTCGACGAGACCGGCAGCATCCTGGATTACGTCCGCGCCGAAGGCACCCGCCTGCAGCGCCAGATCGGCGCAGCCGACCGCGCCCGCGTGAATGACTACCTCGATTCGATCCGCGAGGTCGAAACGCGCGTGCAGAAGATGGCGACGAGCAGCAGCGCGAAGATGAACCTGCCGAACGCCCCGCAGGGCGTGCCGGAGGACTT
>JBEEKA010000204.1:0-6314 GCA_041168985.1 Pseudomonadota bacterium
ATCGGCGAGGCGACCGTGCAGCAGCTCCGCGGGATCGAGGCGTGCTGTCGGCGCGCATCGTCTGACGGCTGGCTGATCCCGGGGGAACGATGGCAGCACGACCGAAGAAGGCCAAGGCCGCGGTTTCCGCGGCCGAGCCGAAGCTAGACCTGTCGGCGATCCGCGAGCAGATCGATGCCGTGGATTCCCGACTGCATGCGCTGATCAACACGCGCGCGCAGCTCGCGCAGCAGGTCGGCATCTCAAAGCACAAGGATGGCCACAAGGTCGACTTCTACCGTCCCGAGCGCGAGGCGCAGGTCTTGCGCAAGGCCCTGGACCGCAACCAGGGTGGTCCCCTGCGCGACGAAGAGATCCTGCGACTGTTCCGCGAGATCATGTCCGCCTGCCTCGCACAGGAAAAGCCGCTCAAGGTGGCATTCCTCGGTCCCGAGGGCACGTTCACGCAGGCCGCCGTGCTGAAGCACTTCGGTCATTCGGTGCGCGCCCTCTCTCTGGCCTCCATCGACGAGGTGTTCCAGGAAGTGCAGGCGGGTTCCGCAGACTTCGGCGTGGTCCCCATCGAGAACTCGACCGAGGGTACGGTCAACAACACGCTGGACCGTTTTCTCAGCACGTCGCTGCACATCTGCGGCGAGGTCGAGCTGCGGGTCCACCACAACCTGCTGGGGCGGATGAAGGGCCTCGAGGACATCGAGCGCGTCTGCGCACATCCCCAGGCGCTCGGCCAATGCCGGGGCTGGCTCGATGAACACCTGCCGAATGCGGAACGTGTGCCCGTGTCCAGCAACGCAGAAGGGGCGCGGCGGGCCAGGGACGAACGGGGTTCCGCCGGGATCGCGAGTGATACGGCTGCGGAAATCTACGGCCTCGACATCCTCGCGCCGAAGATCGAGGACAACCAGGACAACACCACGCGCTTCCTCGTCATAGGCCGCAAGGTGCTGCGCCCGAGTGGCAAGGACAAGACTACGCTGCTGGTGTCGCCCGGCGAGGGCGATGCCTCGGGCGCGCTGCTGAGCCTGCTCGAACCGCTGGCCCGCCACGGCGTGAACATGACGCGCATCGAATCGCGACCTTCCCGCCGGCGCAAGTGGCATTACGTGTTCTTCATCGACATCGAGGGACATGCGGAAGAGGCCAAGGTCGCGAAGGCCCTGGAGGCGCTGGAGAAGCGCGCTTCGCTGTTCCGCATCCTCGGGTCGTATCCCCAGGCGGTGCTGTGATGGCCGGCGACAACGCTCCGCGCAGCCCGGCTCGACTGGCCGTCGAGGCCGTTCGATCCCTGTCACCCTACGTGACGGGGAAGCCAATGAGCGAGCTCGAGCGGGAACTGGGCATCACGGACATCGTGAAGCTGGCGTCCAACGAGAACCCGCTTGGACCGAGTCCGGCGGCGCTGGCCGCGGCGCAGAAGTCGCTCGCGGACATCTGGCTGTACCCGGACGGCAATGGCCATGAGCTGAAAGCCGCCATCGCGCGCCATCATGGCGTTTCGATGGACCAGATCACGCTCGGCAATGGCTCGAACGACCTGCTCGTGCTGCTCGCGGAGGCCTTCCTGACGCCGCAGGTGTCGGCGGTGATATCGCAGTACGCCTTTGCGATCTACGGCATCGTGATCCACGCGACCGGTGCGGTGGCGCGGGTGGTCCCGGCACTGCCGGAAGACTCCGATTCGCCGTTCGGCCACGACCTCGACGGGATGCTCGCGGCGATCGACGCCACGACGCGGCTCGTCTACATCGCGAATCCGAACAATCCGACCGGCAGCTGGGTCAGCGACGCCGCGCTCCGTGCGTTCCTGGCGAAGGTGCCGGACTCGACGGTCGTCGTGCTGGACGAAGCCTATTTCGAATACGCACGCCGCTTTGGCTGCACCGATGGCGCCGACCTCGTGGCGGCGCATCCCAATCTCGTCGTGCTGCGGACCTTTTCCAAGGCGCATGCCCTGGCTGGCCTGCGCGTGGGTTACGCACTTTCGCATCCCGACGTTGCGAACATGCTCAACCGCGTGCGCCAGCCCTTCAACGTGAATATCCCGGCGCTTGCCGCGGCCGAAGCGTCGCTGGCCGACGGCCACCAGTCCCTTCGCGCCGCGGCGCTGGCGGAGCAGGGCAGGACCCAACTCGCCGCCGGACTGCCCGCGCTGGGCGTGAAGGCCTATCCGTCGGCAGGCAACTTCGTCCTCGCGGACGTGAGCCACGGCGGACTGTCGGGTGCGCAGGTCTTCGACAGGCTGCTGCGCCGTGGCGTGATCGTGCGCCCCGTCGGCGGCTACGGGTTGCCGCGCTGCGTGCGCATCACCCTGGGCACCGCCGAACAGAACGACCGCCTGCTGGCATCCCTGAAACACTGTCTGGATTGATCCGAAGGACCCCATGACCGCCCGTTACCGCGTCTCTCCCGCCACTGCCGTCAGCGGGCGCATCCGCGTTCCCGGCGACAAGTCCATTTCCCACCGCAGCCTGATGCTGGGTGGCCTCGCCTCGGGCACGACCGAGGTCACGGGCTTCCTGTCGAGCGCGGACTGCCTGTCGACGCTCGAAGCCCAGCGCAAGATGGGCGTCAGGGTCGAACAGCTCGGGCCGCACCACCTGCGTGTCCATGGCGTGGGCGACAAGGGACTGGCGAAGCCGGACGGCGTGCTCGACATGGGCAACGCAGGCACGGCCATCCGCCTGTTCATGGGTCTGCTGGCGGGCCAGTCCTTCCAGTCGACGCTGACCGGCGATGCGTCCCTGCGCAAGCGGCCGATGGAGCGCGTCGCCGGTCCGCTGCGGCTGATGGGCGCCCACATCGACACGACCGACGGCAAGCCGCCGGTGACGATCCATCCCGTCGCCCGCCTGAACGCGATCGACTATGCGCTGCCGATGGCCAGCGCACAGGTGAAGTCCGCGATCCTGCTGGCCGCGCTGCGCGCGGAAGGTACGACGCACGTGACGGAACCGGCGCCGACGCGTGACCACACCGAACGCATGTTCGAGGCTTTCGGTGTCCGCGTGCATCGCGAGCCGGGCCAGGTCTGGCTGGAAGGCGGGCAGAAGCTCACCGGAACGCCGATCAGCGTACCCGGCGACATTTCCTCCGCGGCCTTCTTCCTGGTCGCAGGTGCCATCGCCGGCAAGGCCGGGTACACGGTCGAGAACGTGGGCATCAACCCGACGCGCACCGGCGTGATCGACATCCTGAAGCGGATGGGTGCGGACATCCGCGTGACGCCGCGCGAGGCAGCCGGCGCCGAGCCGACGGCGGACATCGAAGTGCGGGCGTCGAACCTCAAGGGCATCCACGTGCCCGAGGAACTCGTGCCGCTGGCGATCGACGAGTTCCCGGTCCTGTTCATCGCCGCGGCCTGCGCCGAAGGCGAAACGGTAGTCACCGGCGCCGAGGAACTGCGCGTGAAGGAAAGCGACCGCCTGGCGGTCATGGCCGAAGGCCTGACCCGCCTCGGCATCCCGAACCAGCTGCAGCCGGATGGCATCCGCATCCAGGGTGGCCATCGCTTCAAGCCGGGCACGATCGACAGCCACGGCGACCATCGCATTGCCATGGCGTTTTCGATCGCGAGCCTGCGGGCCGACGGCGAGATCCTCATCGAGGACGTGGAGAACGTCGGCACTTCCTTCCCCGGGTTCGTGGATGTCGCCCGTGCGGCGGGGCTCACGGTCGATCCGGCATGACCGGGCGCGTCCCGGTCCTCGCCATCGACGGCCCCAGCGGGTCGGGGAAGGGGACCATCAGCCGGCTGGTCGCGGACCGGCTCGGCTGGCACCTGCTTGACAGCGGTGCCCTGTACCGGATCGTTGCCCTGGCAGGTACCAGGGCGGGGCTGTCCCCCGACGATGAGGGCGGATTCGCAGGGGTTGCCCGCAGCCTCGAGGTCCGGTTCGGCAGCCAGGCCGACGGATCGGAGCAGGTCCTGCTGGGGTCGGCGGCCGAAGACATCACCGGCCTGATCCGCACGGAGGAGGCCGGCATGGGTGCATCCCGTGTCGCGGCCTACCCAGTCGTCCGGGAGGCACTGCTGCAGCGCCAGAGGGATTTTGCCCGGGTACCCGGTCTCGTTGCCGATGGCCGCGACATGGGAACGGTCGTTTTCCCAGGCGCCCCGCTCAAGATCTTCCTGACCGCAAGTGCCGAGGAACGCGCCCGCAGGCGTCATAAGCAGTTGAAAGACAAGGGCTATGCGGGTAGCCTTGCCGACCTTTCTCGCGAGATCGCGGAACGCGACGCGCGTGATGCCAACCGGCCTGTGTCGCCCCTCAAGGCGGCCGACGACGCTGTAGTCGTCGATTCCACGCCGATGGGCATCGCCGCCGTCGTCGACCACGTGCTCGCACTGGCCAGTTCGCGGGGCATCGTGCCGCGCGGCTGATTTTTCATTTCCAACGGGTGGCCCCAGATGGATCTTGGGCCCGCGACAACAACCGCTGCACTCAGGGACGTCAAAGAGTGCGCGCAAAGAGTGAGTGTATGACCGAATCCTTTAGCGAACTGTTCGAACAAAGCCTGGCGAACCAGCGCATCCGCCCGGGCATGATCCTGACGGGCCTCGTCATCGATGTCGGCAGCGACATGGTGATCGTGAACGTGGGCCTGAAGTCCGAAGCCGTCATTCCCATCGACCAGTTCCGCAACGAACGCGGCGAGATCGAAGTCGCGGCCGGCGACCACGTTGAAGTCGCCCTCGACGCCGTTGAAGACGGCACCGGCGAAACCCGCCTGTCGCGCGAGAAGGCCAAGCGTGCCCGCACCTGGACGCGCCTCGAGAAGGCGTTCACGGACGCCGAAATCGTCACCGGCATCATCACGGGCCGCGTGAAGGGTGGCTTCACCGTCGAGCTCGAAAACGTCCGCGCGTTCCTCCCAGGTTCGCTCGTCGATGTCCGCCCGGTCCGCGACACCGCGTACCTCGAAGGCAAGCCGCTCGAATTCAAGGTCATCAAGCTCGACCAGAAGCGCAACAACGTCGTGGTTTCGCGCCGCGCCGTCGTGGAGCAGGAATTCTCCGCCGAGCGCAGCGCGCTCATGGACAACCTGCAGGAAGGTTCGGTCGTCAAGGGCGTGGTCAAGAACCTCACCGATTACGGTGCGTTCGTGGACCTCGGCGGCATCGACGGCCTGCTGCACATCACCGACATGGCGTGGAAGCGCGTCAAGCACCCGTCGGAAGTCGTGCAGGTCGGCCAGGAAGTGGAAGTCCGCATCCTCAAGTTCGACCGCGAGCGTTCGCGTGTCTCGCTGGGCCTCAAGCAGCTCGGCGCGGACCCGTGGGAGAACATCGCCCGCCGCTACCCGCCGAACACCCGCGTCTTCGGCAAGGTCACGAACATCGCCGACTACGGTGCGTTCGTGGAGATCGAGGACGGCGTCGAAGGCCTGGTCCACGTGTCCGAGATGGACTGGACCAACAAGAACGTGAACCCGGCCAAGGTCGTCCAGACGGGCGAAGAGGTCGAGGTCATGGTGCTGGATGTCGACGAAGAGCGTCGCCGCATTTCGCTCGGCCTGAAGCAGTGCAAGGCCAACCCGTGGAAGGAGTTCGCCGAGAACAACAACCGCGGCGATCGCGTGTCGGGCCAGATCAAGTCGATCACCGACTTCGGCATCTTCATCGGCCTGCCGGGCAACATCGACGGCCTCGTGCACCTGTCGGACATCTCCTGGGACGTGCCTGGCGAAGAAGCCGTGCGCAGCTACCAGAAGGGCCAGCTGGTCGAAGCCATGGTGCTGTCGATCGATCCGGAGCGCGAGCGCATCTCCCTCGGCGTCAAGCAGATGGCGAAGGATCCGTTCTCGGGCTACGTCGCGGAGAACCCGCGCGGCACGGTCGTCCGTGGCGTCGTCAAGGAAGTGGACGCGCGTGGCGCGATCATCGACCTGGGCAACGGCATCGAAGGCCAGCTGCGGGCGACCGAACTGGGCCGTGACCGCATCGACGATGCGCGCACCGTCCTGAAGGTCGGCGAAGAGATCGAAGCGAAGTTCATGGGCGTCGACCGCAAGACGCGCTCGATCACGCTGTCGATCAAGGCCAAGGAAATGCACGAAGAGGCCGAAGCCGTCGAGAGCTATCGCTCCGAGTCGGGCGGCAGCGCTTCGGGCACCAGCCTGGGCGACCTGCTGAAGGCGCAGATCAACGCCGACCGCGACTGATACAGCGAACTGGGAAAGCCCCGTGCGGCGGACGCCGCGCGGGGCTGACCTGAGACACGTTCCGAGGCCATTCCTGCGATGACGAAGTCCGAACTCATCGAAATCATCACCGCCAAGCAGAAGCACCTGCCTGCGCGTGACGTGGAACTGGC
>JBEEKA010000205.1:0-5098 GCA_041168985.1 Pseudomonadota bacterium
CGGTGAGCCCCTGCGTACCGGCATGCGTGGTCTGGATGATCGTGCGGCCGTCCAGGTCCATCGCCGCCGTCTCCGACGGCGAGTTGCCCAGGTCGAAGCCGGGCAACTTCTTCGCAAAACGTTCGCCGAAGAGGAGCCAGTCCGGGTGGTCCGCCTTGAGCCGTCGCGCCTGCTCCACTTCCGCGATCGGGTGGATCCGCGCGGCGCCCCGCGAGAAGGCGTAGCACTGCAAGGACGAAGCACGGAACACGTCGATGACGACGGCCACGCCTCGCGCAGCCATCGCGCCGGCCACATGGTCGGTGACGACGACTTCCATCCGGCTCAGACCTCGATCACGCGGCCGTGGTCGCCGGGCTCCTGGTTCACGCTGATGACCGTCGCCTTCGGGAAGAAATTGAACTCCGAGGCGCTGGCCCAGGTGTAGGCGCCCATCGCGCCGCCCACCAGGAGGTCGCCGACGTTTAGCCTGGGCAAGGGGACATCCTCCGCGATCACGTCGATGCTGTCGCAGGTCGGACCCGCGAGTACGGACGCATGCAGCGGTCCTTCCTTCAGCGCCCGCACCGGGTATCGCGCATGGTCATAGATCTGCCCGCTGTAGGAACCGTAGACGCCGTCATCGAGGTAGTACCACCAGCGGCCTTCCCGCTGTGCGCGACCCATCACGGTCGACACCCCGATCGCCGCAGGACCGGCGATGAACCGGCCCGGCTCCGCGATCACGCGGATGCGCTTCGGCAGCACGGCGAGCGCCTTGCGGATCGGTGCGCAGAAGCGGCTGATCGACTCGACGGGCTGTCGGTATTCGATCGGAAATCCGCCACCGATATCCAACGTGTCGAAGCGGCCCAGCTTTTCCCGGCGAGCGTCGGCCAGCAGCCTGGCGCAGACGGCGATTGCTTCGACGTGCTTGCGCGGGTCCGGCGCCTGGCTGCCCACGTGGAAGGAGAAACCGCGCACCGGGATGCCAAGCTTGGCGGCGAGCCGTGCCAGCTCCAGCGCATCCTCCGGATCGCAGCCGAACTTGCGCGACAGGTCGCTGACGACGCCCGGTGAGCGGAAGGACACTCGCAGCAGCATCTCCGCCTCTTCGCGGTACCGGCGGAATTTCTTCACTTCGTCCGGATTGTCGGCGACAAACACGCGGACCCCGGCATCCAGCGCGTTGCGGATGTCCTTGTCACGCTTGATCGGGTGCGTGTGGATGCAGCGTTTCGGGTCCGCATCGAGCCGCGCCGCCAGCTGCACTTCACCTGTCGTCGCCAGGTCGAGCCAGCCGCCCTCTTCCAGGATCGTGCTCACGACGGCCGGATGGGGCAGCGGCTTCAGGGCGTAGTGGAGGTCAACGCCAGGCAGCGCCTTCGCGAGGGCCCGGTACTGGGCGCGGACGCGTTCGCAGTCGATGACGACCAGCGGCGAGCCGTAGCGGTCCACGAGACGCTGTATCTGGGCGGGCGTAAACGGATCGATATAGGACTGGGCCATCAGTGGCGCTCCGGGCGACCTGGTTGCAGGAAGGATTGTTTCAGGGAAGATCGGACGCCGGGACATCATCCCGGGCGGCAGCCCGGGTGAGCCGGTCACGCACGGCATCCCATGCGCCGCCATCCGGCACGGCTTCGACGAGCAGGCGGTCGCATCCCGCCTTGTCCAGCGCACGCAGGTTGGCGTACAGCGCATGCGCGTAGGCGTCGGGCGCCATGCCCGCGTCGATCCAGAGCAGGCGCGCGGAAACGTGCCCTGCAGGCCGGCGCGCGAGCACCGCCACGCCTTGGCCGGCGGACAGCGCCGATTCGACGAGCGCTTCGAGTTCACCGGACCCGACCAGCGACACGGGCGTACGCGGCGCGTAATGCGAACGCGTGCTGCCGGGAGTGCGCGGCGCGCCAGCCGCATCACCGACGGCCAGCCCGCCCGCGATTGCGGTCAGCTGCGCCGCCGTGATGGCACCGGGACGCAGCAGTCGCGGCGGGTCTTCGAGGCAGGACACGATCGTGGATTCGAGCCCCACGTCGCTGTCCCCGCCGTCCAGCACCAGCGGCGCGTCCTCGCCGAATTCCTCGCGGACATGTTCGGCGCAGGTCGCGGACACACGGCCATAGCGGTTCGCCGACGGCGCGGCGATGCCTCCGCCGAAGGCCGCGAGCAGCGCGCCCGCCACCGGATGGGACGGCACGCGCAGGGCGACGCTGTCCTGCCCACCGGTCACGGCGTCGGGCACGCGCGCAGCACGCGGCAGGACGAGCGTGAGCGGACCCGGCCAGAAAGCTGCCGCCAGCCGTCGGGCTGCAGGCGGCACGTCGGCAGCCCAGTCATCGAGCTGTGCGGCGTCGCGCAGGTGAACGATCAATGGGTGGTTCGCGGGCCGGCCTTTCAACGCGAACACCTTGCGGACGGCCTCGACATTGCTCGCATCGGCACCCAGTCCGTAGACCGTCTCGGTCGGAAACGCGACGAGGCCACCGGCACGCAAGGCACCGGCGGCGGCGATCACATCAGGCGGGTTCGGCGGGAGGGGCCCTGTCATCCGGGCATTCTACCTGCGCCGTCAGTCGATCGCCCGGCGCTCCCACCCCGCGCTGCCGCGGCGCAACTCATAGGTCGGCCAGTAATGCCGGTCCAGTTTAAGCGTGATCACTTCCGGCGAGTTGTTCCAGGTCAGCGTCCGGACACGGATGGAAGTCCGGTCCGCCCGCCCCGCAACCACCTTGAGGAAGGCGTCCAGGTTGGGCGTCGGGTAGCCGTCGACTTCGACGATGCGGCGTCCCGGCAGCAGGCGATAGCGAGTTGCCGGTGAACCGAACGTGAAATACGCGACATAGACACCTTCCGGCCGGATGCCGCGCTGGGTGCTCATCGCACGATGGGGCGCCTGCAGCGTCGCGCCGCCCCAGATGACGAAGCGGTCGATATCCGCTCCGGTCAGCGCCGTCGTCGGCACGTCGAAACTCAGTTCGTTTTCGCCGCGCCAGACCGTGACCCGCACGGACTCGCGGTCCGCCACTGCGCGTTCCACCTCGCGGAACTGCGTGACGGGGCGTCCCTCCACCGCAAGCAGCAGGTCGCCCTGCTGCAGGATGCGGCTCGATTTCGCGCCGCCGGTCAGCCGCACGATCGACAGGACCTTCCGTCTTTCCGGATCCGCCTGTTCCAGTCGATGGACCCAGTCCTCGGACAACCCCAGGCCACGCGCGATCGACAGCGGCTGCATCGACAGGTCCACGTCAAGCGTGTGCAGCGGGCGCCCGCTGCGCAGGTACGCCAGCATTTCGTCGACCATTTCGATCGACACGCCGCGATTCCCCTGCAGGGTCTCGCGGCCGTTCTCGAAGGAAAAACTCGACCAGAGCCCCATGACGGAACCCCGGCCATCGGTCAGCACGCCGTCGAAATCAGACGGCGGGTTCAGCAACTGCGCGACCTGCAGCCCGCCATCACGGAACTGCATCGTGCGCGACAGCGGCAACTGCAGCGGATCGAAGGACGCCACCGAGGTCGCGCGCGACTTGAGCGCGCCTTCCGCATCCATGCCGATGACGGTGACAGGCTGGCCGACCTTCAGTCCGCGCAGATCGAGTTTCGCGGACTTCACGGGCGTTCCGGCGATCAGCGCAGGATCGAAGGACACGACCGCCAGGTTGTGCAGGGGATGGATGTATTCCACCTTGCCGGGCACTTCGAGCGCACCGGCGAAGGTGATGCGTACATCGCCGACCGACACCGGCACGGTGTTCCGGTCGGTCACGACGAGGCCACGGGAAGCATCCACGACCAGTCCGGTGCCCCGGTAGTTACGCTCCGTGATGCCTGAAACGGGATAGGGCATGTCGAAGCGCAGGTGCACGAGCGAAGCGGCCATGGCGGCGATGGCCGGATCCGCGTTGCGGGGGAAATTCGTCGAGCCGGCGCTATTCGGCTTTGGCGCGGGACCCGGAGGCAGCACCTCGCACGGCCAGATGCCGACGGCGTCATCGCGATGGCACTGGCGGGCGGGATACCAGCGGCGGTCCATGCGGAAGGCCTTCAGGACGCTGCCGTTCGGATCGTCCATCGTCGTGTAGCGGATGCTCGCCCGGTCGCCGTCTCCGAGCCCGACGATCAGCGCGCGGAAATCCGCCAGCCGCTGCACCGGCTTTCCGTTCAACGCCGTGACCAGCGCCCCGCGCGGCACGCCGGCCGCAGCCAGCACGTAGCCGGGATTCGCGACGTACACGCCGCGCACGGGCAGGTTGAAGTGTCGCGCCTGCTGGTAGGAGAGGTCGTGCACGATGGCTTCGCCGAACTCGATGTAGGCCGAAGGCGTGATGGCATCGAGGTCGCCGACCTGGATCGTGGCCTTCAGCGTGGCGCCGCCGCGCTGCACCTCCAGCACCACATTGCGGCCGATCGACTCATCCAGCAGCGCCTCGAGCGGTTCGAACTGCGTCACGTATCGATCATCGACCTTCACCAGCACGTCGCCCGCCTGCAAGGGGCTCGCAGCGGGGGAGCCCGGCTGGACCTGGTCGACGACCAGCATGCCGGTGCCCTGGGGAAAGGCCTTGCGGATGGCGGCTTCGGTTTCGCCCGACAGGCCCAGCCGCCGGAGCTCGTCAAAGGGCGTGTAACCGAACACGGCCTGCAAGGTACCGCGGGCCACGAGCTTGCCGGCCCGTATCAGTTCGACGGCGCGTTTCACTCGACCCAGGGGCAGGTAAAAACTCGACGCATTGCCGGTCGCGCCCCCTGCATTCAGGGCAACGACTCGACCTTCGATGTCGATGACCGGCGAGCCCGAGGAGCCGCCGGACGTACCGGAGGCCGCCTGCAGGTAGAAGGTGTTGAAGTCGTTGTACTTGCCGGTGCCGTAGGCGGGTGCCTCGCGGTCGAGTCGCGCCAGCGTGCCCGCCAGGATCGACAGCTGTTCCCCCGCGTTGTTGCCGATCACGCGGATCTCGCGACCCACCTGGGCCCCTTCCGGGTACAGCGGCAGGGACTGCGGCTTGATGAATTTCAGCTTCGACGGGTCATACCGGTACAGGCCGAAATCGTGCACGGGATCCCGGTAGATGGGGAAAAGCTGCACCTCCTCCCGGTCGAGGAAAGTCGCCTCGGC